>JAILOW010000013.1 GCA_024690635.1 Butyrivibrio sp. | reverse complement strand
GAAGCTCGTCGGGCTCATAACCCGAAGGTCATAGGTTCAAATCCTGTCCCCGCTACTATGCCTAGATAGCTCAGTTGGTAGAGCAGAGGACTGAAAATCCTCGTGTCGTTGGTTCGATTCCGACTCTAGGCATCTTTTTTTATTAATCTCCGGCTTAAATAGCCGGTTTTTTTATTCTCTAAAGCTAAAATATTTAGTGATTATTTTTATGTTTTTAATACATTTAGGGGCATACTGTGTTATCATGTAGCTAACTTCGTGAAATGGTTCTTAATACTGCATATAACAAAAAGATGTTTGGAGATAGATTGATGCATAGACTGGCCCGTGAGGATAAGGAGATAATAATGAAAGTTCTGGACGTAAAGCATTACGATCCGGATACTTTTGATCCCAATATACTTGCAGAGATGGAAGATAATGAGGAATATCGCCAAATCCTTCACACTAATGGTATCGATATTCTCGAATCAGAGAATTTTCTAAAGCTCAAGAATTTTATTCAGCATGGCAATGTTACAGTATATGAGCATTGTATCCATGTTGCTCTTTGTGCTATCAAGCTTAACGACAAGCTTGGTATCAAGGCAAAACAAAGTGCGCTTGTAAGGGGAGCTCTTTTACATGATTATTTTCTCTATGACTGGCATGATGCCGAGGCTCCGGGGAATATCCACCCTAAGCTGCACGGTTTCTATCATCCCGGAATTGCTCTTAGAAATGCCACCAGAGACTTTACTCTGACTGAGAGAGAAAAGGACATTATAAAAAAACATATGTGGCCGCTTACATTAAAGACACCTATGTGCAGAGAAGCATGGGTTGTTTGTATGGCTGATAAGTATGCGTCCACTTTAGAGACTTTAAAGCTTAGGAAAGGGAAAATAAGGGTAAATTATGCCTGATATTTATCGGGAACTTGAGAATCTGGCTGACAGTGAAATGTATCCTTTTCACATGCCGGGGCATAAGCGAAATGTTGAAAGCACCCCCTTAAAGGGTGCTTTTCGTTGTGATATCACGGAAATTGATGATTTCGACAATCTCCATGATGAGGAAGGGATCATACTTGAGGCTGAGCAAAGAGCATGCAGATTGTACGGCGCAGATGAAACGTACTTTCTTATTAACGGAAGTACAGCAGGGGTTCTGTCTGCTGTTTCCGCTGCGGTAAAAAGAAACGGCAGGATCCTGGCATCAAGGGGAAGCCACAGATCCTTTTATCATGCTGCGTACTTAAGAAATCTTGATGTGGAGTACCTTCCTGCAAGAGTAATAGATGAGTACGGTATTCCGGACTGTGTGAGGCCGGAGGATGTAGAAGCGGCAATTTCTGCGGCAGAAGAAAAGCCAGAGGCAGTGTTTATCACATCTCCTACATACGAAGGCAAATGCGCGGATGTTCCGGGGATTGTCATGGTGTGTCACAGATATGGTATCCCGCTTATTGTTGATGCCGCCCATGGTGCGCATTTTGGCTTTGGAGAGGGTGTCCCTGCAAGCGCTGTGCAGCAGGGGGCGGATATTGTGGTGCACAGTGTTCACAAGACGCTTCCTTCCATGACGCAGACTGCACTGATACATATTAATGGGAATCTGGTAGATAAAAGTGAGCTGAAGAAATTTCTTCGTATTTATCAGTCCAGCAGCCCTTCATATGTGCTTATGTCGTCTATAGATCTTTGTATGAAGGAGCTTGAGGAGAGCGGCGCCGAATATCTTTCAAAGCTTGTAAAATACAGGGAAAAGATACAAATAGAGACCGCAAAGTGCAGTAAAATAAAGATTCCTGGCAAGGATGAACTGGAAGATCCTGCAAAAGTACTGATATATGTGCGGGACGGCGCAATGACAGGAAAGCAGTTATATGATATACTTCGTGAGGAATATGCGCTTCAGCTTGAGATGGCCGGGGAGAGTTATGCTCTTGCCATTATAACCGGCTGGGATCTGGAGGAAGGGATCGACAGACTTATAAAAGCGCTTATCGAAATAGATAAAAAGCTTACTTCAGAAAAAAGCGTGACAAAGGATTCGGGTAGTATTTATGCCATGCTCCCTAAAAAGGTCTTTTCCATAGGAGAAGCCTGGGATATGGAGAAAGAGGTAGTGGCACTGGATCAGGCGCAGGGACGGATCTCTGCGGACTTTGTGAATCTGTATCCACCGGGGATACCGCTTGTGGTGCCGGGAGAGGAGATCAGCAGAGAACTTATAGATGAAATAAAAGAGCTCTGCAGGAAAAATCTCAATCTTCAGGGACTTGTGACTGGAGATACAGAGGATAATCACGGTATAATAGAAACAGAAGCGAAAGGACTACTATGCGTAAAACTAAAATAATTTGCACCATCGGACCTGCCAGCGAGAGCGAGGAAAAATTAAGAGAGATAATGCTGGCGGGAATGAATGTTGCCAGATTTAACTTTTCACACGGCTCACATGAGGAGCACAAGAGAAAATATGACAGGATCAGAAAGCTCCGTGATGAGCTGAATCTTCCTGTGGCCGTGATGCTGGATACCAAGGGCCCTGAGATAAGGCTCGAGGATTTTGCAAACGGAAAAGAAGAACTGGAAGCAGGTCAGACTTTTACACTTACAGCAAGAGAGGTTGAGGGCACAAAAGATCAGGTGTCCATAACATATAAGGAACTTACCAATGACTGTCACCCCGGCATGACCATCCTTTTGGATGACGGACTTATCGAACTTGGTGTTGATAAAGTAACTGATACAGATATAGTCTGCACAGTTAAAAACGGCGGACCGATTTCCGATAAGAAGGGTGTAAACGTGCCCGGAGCCAAGCTCACAATGCCATATTTAAGTGACCAGGACAGAGCTGATATAGAATTTGGCTGCGAGCAGGGATTTGATTTTGTTGCGGCTTCTTTTGTAAGGACTAAAGACGATGTTCTTGCCATAAGAGAGATCATTAAAGAGCATAACAGCAACATGAAGATCATTGCCAAGATCGAGAGCACTCAGGGCATCGATAATCTGGACGAGATCCTTGACGTGGCTGACGGAATCATGGTTGCAAGAGGAGACATGGGTGTCGAGGTTCCTTTTGAGGATGTTCCCGTGATCCAGAAAATGATGATAAAGAAGGCAGAAGCAGAGGGCAAGTATGTTATTACTGCCACACAGATGCTTGATTCCATGATGCATCATCCCCGCCCCACAAGAGCAGAGGTTACGGATGTAGCCAACGCTATATACGACGGAACCACAGCTATCATGCTTTCAGGCGAGACCGCCTCCGGAGAGTACCCTGTTGAGGCAGTTAAGACCATGGCAAGGATCGCAGAGCGTACCGAGTCCGATATTGATTATGTGGGAAGACTCCGTAAAAGAGACTATGCTCCCACGGATTCTACTGCGGCTATTTCCCATGCTACCTGTAACATCGCTGCAGAAGTGGACGCAGATGCCATACTCACAGTCACCATGTCTGGATTTACCGCAAGCATGGTATCCAGATATAAACCAAATTGTCAGATCATTGCATGCACCATCAATCCTACAGTGTGCAGACAGCTGAACCTTATGTGGGGAGTAACGCCCCTTCATATCAGACAGGAAGATACAGCGGATGAGCTCTTTAAAGAGGCTATCAATTCCGCCAGAAATGCAGGTTACCTGAAAGAGGGAGACAAGGTGGTACTCACCGCCGGAGTTCCTCTGGGCATACCCGGCAGAACAAATATGATCCGCGTTGAGGAGCTTTGATAAAAGGGATGGGAAAAATATTTCTTTTAATGGGGAAGAGCACTTCCGGCAAGGATACGATCTACAGAAAGCTGACAAACGACCCTCAGCTTTCCCTTAAAAAGGTTGTTCCTTACACCACCAGACCCATGAGGGATGGGGAGACCAACGGTGTTCAGTACTTTTTCAAAACAGAAGAAGAATACAGACATCTCAAGGATGCAGGATGCATCATCGAGGAGAGGACCTACAATACCAATTACGGCCCCTGGAGATACTTTACGGTAGATGACGGGCAGATAGTTCTTTCCGACGGAGATTATATAGTTATAGGCACGCTTGAATCATACTGTTATGTAAGGGATTATTTCGGAAAAGACAAAGTGGTGCCCGTTCTGATAGATGTTGATGCCAAAATAAGGCTTGAAAGAGCCATGCACCGAGAGGAAAAACAGGAGCGTCCCAGATATGACGAGATGTGCCGCAGATTCCTTGCGGACGAAGCGGATTTTGCAGAAGAAAAGATACGAGAGGCAGGCATTACCAAGAGATTTTACAATAACAAGCTGATAGACGACTGTATCAAAGAGATAACTGATTATATCAAGAACAGCTAAAGCTGCAGACAGCCGGAGGACAGTATGGATATCAAGGTAAATAACGTCACTCCCACGCCCCAGGCCCCGGTGCCGGAGCAGGTGCAGGAAGCAAACGGTGATTTCAAGTTCGTGCTCACGAGTAAGCTCGAGGACACGAATCTTGCAGAGCGCCTGAATCTCATGATGCAGGACATTGTCCAGCAGGGAGAACGCATATCCAAGCGCAACGATATCAAGGATATGCAGAGATACAGGATACTGATCAAGGACTTTTTAAATGAAGTAGTAACAAGGTCACATGTCTTTTCCAGAGAAAACTTCCTGGACAGAAAAGGAAGACATCGTGTGTACGGCATCATCAGACAGGTGGACAAAGAGCTGGATGAGCTGGCACAGGAGCTGGTTAAGGACGAATGCAGCAATATAAATATTCTTGCAAAGATCGGGCAGATACAAGGTCTTTTGCTGGACATATTTACTTGAGCAAGGAGAAGCAATGGCAGATTTTGCCGATATCATAGATCAGGAACAGATGAAGGAACACATGCAGAACGCCCTGACAACAGGGAAAGTTTCTCATGCATATATCATTTCCGGGGAAGCGGATTCCGGAAAAGAGTATATTGCCAGGATCTTTGCCAGAGCGCTCCAGTGTGAAAACAGACAGGAAAAAGGGGAGTTCATCGAGAGCTGCAATGAATGTCACTCCTGTGTACAGGCCCTTTCCGGAAGTCATCCCGACATCATAACCATAACTCATGAAAAACCCGCCACTATCGGCGTGGATGATATAAGACTTCAGCTTAATAATGACGTTATCATTAAGCCCTATGAGAGCAGATACAAGATCTACATCATGCCCGAGGGTGAAAAGATGACGCCTGCGGCTCAGAATGCGCTTTTAAAGACACTTGAAGAGCCGCCTTCTTACATTATCATCATAATACTCACCAGCAATATCAACGCATTTCTCCCTACAATACTCAGCAGATGCATAGTGCTGCCCATGAAGCCCGCCAAGGACGATTCCATCATGAAGTACCTTATGGAAGAGTGCAAGGTTGTGGACTACAAGGCAATGCTTTGTGCGGCTTTTGCCAGAGGTAATGTGGGAAAGGCCGTTGCCCTTGCGTCAAACGAGCAGTTTGAAGAGCTAAAAAGCGGAACGCTGGATCTGATAGCCAAGCTTGAGAATCTTGAGATACACGACATGATGGACAGGCTTCATATACTGCTGGCGCCATCGGAAGAGCAGGAAAAGAGCGCCAAGAAAGGCATTGATCTTGGCAAGCTTGAGGAATTTATGGATATCCTTTTGTTCCTCTTTAGGGATATGCTTGTTTACAAGGCTACGGGAGAGGCGGAGCACTTGATTTTCACTGATAAGGTATCGTATATTAGTAGTGTTACCGACAGATGCAGCTATGAAAATATCAACAATATCATAAAAAACATGGAGCAGGCGAAAAAGCGCATAGACTCCAATGTGAATACAGATTTGTCCCTTGAGCTGATGCTTTTGGGAATTAAGGAGAATTTATGACAAGAGTTATCGGCGTGAGATTCAGAACAGCCGGCAAAATATATTACTTTTCACCGGGAAAGTACATGATCCAAAAAGGCGATCATGTAATCGTTGAGACAGCCAGAGGAGTGGAGTACGGAACAGTAGTGTCAGACCCCATGGACGTAGAAGACGACAAGGTGGTAAAGCCCTTAAAGACAGTGCTCAGGACAGCCAGCACCAAGGACGATGAGCAGGAAAGATCCAACAAGGACAAAGAAAAAGAAGCTTTCAAGGTTTGTCTTGAAAAGATCAGGAAGCACAACCTTGATATGAAGCTTATTGATGCAGAATATACCTTTGATAACAACAAGATCCTCTTCTACTTTACAGCTGACGGAAGGATCGATTTCAGAGAACTGGTAAAAGATCTGGCAGCAGTATTCAAGACCAGAATAGAGCTCAGACAGATCGGTGTAAGGGACGAGACCAAGATAATCGGTGGCTACGGCTCCTGTGGAAGACCTCTTTGCTGCCACTCATATCTTTCTGATTTCGTGCCCGTATCCATCAAGATGGCCAAGGAGCAGAGTCTTTCTCTGAATCCTACCAAGATTTCCGGCGTTTGCGGAAGACTTATGTGCTGTCTTAAAAACGAAGAGGAGGTTTATGAAGAGCTTAACCGCAAGATGCCCGGAGTTGGCGATTTCTGTGTGGCCAAGGACGGACTGGGCGGAGAGGTTTCCAGCGTGAATATCCTCAGACAGACAGTAAAGATACTGGTTGATGTTGATGATGAAAAAGAGGTTCATGAGTACAAACTCGAGGAACTTGAGACCATAAAGAAAAAGCAGAAGAAAAAGAACAATAATAACAATAAAAAGAACGCTCAGGAAGATGCTGAGATGAAAGAGCTTGAAAAGCTCGAAAAGATAGAAAAGCAGGAAGGTAAGTCAAAGCTTGGGGACAATTAATCTAAAGCCCGGAGAGAGACTTGACGATCTGCAAAGGAACGGATTTCAGATAATTCAGGACCCCGAGAGATTCTGTTTCGGGATGGATGCGGTGCTTCTTTCGGGATTTGCATCCTGCCCACAGGGCGGAAGAGTGCTTGACCTTGGAACAGGAACCGGCATCATACCGATCCTCATGGCGGCCAAGACACAGGCCTGTGAGCTTGTGGGACTTGAGATCCAAAAAGACAGCGCAGACATGGCTATGCGGAGCGTTGAGCTCAATGATCTGACGGAAAAAGTTAAAATTGTACAGGGTGACATTAAGGAGGCAGGGCAAATTTTTGACGCTGCCTCTTTTGACGTGGTAACCTGCAATCCTCCTTATATGATAAACAGCCACGGGCTTCAGAATCCCGATGCTCCCAAGGCTATCGCCAGACACGAGGTTTTGTGCGATCTTGAGGATGTGGTTCGCTCTGCGGCGAAGTGCCTTAAATCCGGCGGCAAGTTCTACATGGTCCACAGACCCTTCAGACTTGCGGAGATCATGGTGCTCATGCATGAATACAAGGTGGAGCCCAAGAGGATGCAGCTTGTTTATCCTTATGTGGACAAAGAGCCCACCATGGTGCTGATAGAGGGAGCAAGAGGCGGAAAATCCAGGATCACTGTGGAAAAACCGCTTATCATCTATGAAAGCCCGGGCAAGTACACCCCGGAGATCTACGATATCTACGGCTACTGATGATTTGGAGCTATAAAACGCGAAAGGACCTGATATGACAGGAAAGCTTTATCTGTGCGCAACGCCCATAGGAAATCTGGATGACATGACCTTCAGAGTGCTTGAGACCTTAAAAAGCGTGGATCTCATCGCAGCGGAGGATACCAGAAACAGCATAAAACTGTTAAACCATTTTGATATTCATACTGAAATGACCAGTTACCACGAGTACAACAAGTATGACAAGGCAAAGTACCTTATTGAGAAGATGCTTGAAGGTAAAAACGTGGCTCTTATCACTGATGCCGGAACGCCGGCCATTTCGGACCCCGGAGAAGTGCTGGTGTCGGAATGTCACAAGGCGGGAGTTACCGTTACATCCCTGCCGGGACCTGCAGCCTGCATAACAGCCCTGACACTGTCGGGACTTGGCACCAGAAGATTTTGTTTTGAGGGATTTCTTCCTTCATCGGATGATAAAAAGAACAGAAAAAGGATCCTTGAGGACCTTAAGGACGAGAGCAGGACCATCATAGTCTACGAGGCTCCTCATCACTTAAAGGCGGCTCTTGATGATCTTTATGAAATCCTTGGGGACAGGCGAATTTCCATATGCCGCGAGCTCACCAAGAAATTCGAAGAGGTCATGCCGACAACTCTTTTACAGGCCATATCCTATTACAGTGAGAATGAGCCAAGAGGCGAGTACGTACTTGTCATAGAGGGAAAGAGCCTTGAAGAGCAGGAGGAGGAAAAGAGATCTTCCTGGCAGGACATGAGCATCGAGGATCATATGAAGTACTATGAAGATGCGGGAGTTCCCAGAAAAGAAGCCATGAAAAAAGTGGCTGCGGACAGGGGTGTCGGTAAGAGGGAAATCTACAGCGCCCTCTTAAAAGAGGATTGATAAAAACCTACTAAAACAGGCTCAATTTACACATATTTTATAATATTTTGCACTAAAAATCTTGTTAAAAGTTTGACTTTGTAGTATAAATGAAGTATCGGCGCTAGTTTGCCGAAAATTTCATGTGAATCTGCGAATTATCCGGATATATATTGATATCGGAGGATTCGTGCAAAAAAATAATAAAGGAAAAGAGGTCAATCAAATGGCAAACATCGATTTAACCCAGTATGGCATCACAGGTACTACTGAGATTGTGCACAACCCTTCATACGAGATGCTTTATGAAGAGGAACTTAAGCCTGAACTCACCGGTTATGAGAAAGGTGTAGACACAGAGCTTGGTGCAGTTAATGTTATGACAGGTATCTATACCGGACGTTCTCCCAAAGATAAATATATCGTTATGGACGAGAACTCAAAGGACACAGTTTGGTGGACTTCAGAAGAGTACAAGAACGATAACCATCCCATGAGCGAAGATGTATGGGCAAAGGTTAAAGAGATCGCAAAGAACGAGCTTTGCAACAAGAGACTCTTTGTTGTTGACGCATTCTGCGGTGCTAACAAGGATTCCCGCATGGCAGTTCGTTTCATCGTAGAGGTTGCTTGGCAGGCTCACTTCATCAAGAACATGTTCATCCAGCCTACAGACGACGAGCTTGCAACATTCAAGCCTGACTTCGTTGTTTACAACGCTTCACTTGCTAAGGTTGATGACTACAAGGCACTTGGTCTTAACTCTGAGACTTGCGTAGCATTCAACATCACAAGCCGTGAGCAGGTTATCATCAACACATGGTACGGCGGAGAGATGAAGAAGGGTATGTTCTCAATGATGAACTACTACCTTCCTCTTAAGGGCATGGCCTCCATGCACTGCTCAGCTAACACAGATATGGAAGGAAAGAACACAGCTATCTTCTTCGGACTTTCCGGAACAGGTAAGACTACTCTTTCAACAGATCCTAAGAGTCTCCTCATCGGTGATGACGAGCACGGCTGGGATGACAACGGCGTATTCAACTTCGAGGGTGGATGCTATGCTAAGGTTATCGGCCTTGACAAGGACGCTGAGCCTGATATCTACAACGCTATCAAGAGAGATGCTCTTCTTGAGAACGTTACTGTTGACGGAAGCGGCAAGATCGATTTCGAAGACAAGAGCGTAACAGAGAACACTCGTGTATCATATCCTATCAACCACATCGATAACATCGTTCAGAAGGTTAACAAGATTTCTGCAGGTCCTGATGCTAAGAACGTTATCTTCCTTTCAGCTGATGCGTTCGGAGTACTTCCTCCTGTATCAATCCTTACACCTGAGCAGACTCAGTACTACTTCCTTTCAGGTTTCACAGCAAAGCTTGCCGGAACTGAGAGAGGTATCACAGAGCCTACACCTACATTCTCAGCTTGCTTCGGACAGGCATTCCTTGAGCTTCATCCTACAAAGTACGGTGAGGAGCTTGTAAAGAAGATGCAGAAGTCCGGTGCTAAGGCTTATCTTGT
>JAILOW010000196.1 GCA_024690635.1 Butyrivibrio sp. | reverse complement strand
TATTGTCTTAACTCATCTGACAATATTATATTAACAAGCGTATATGTACAAAAGATGATTTGAGGTAACTATTCTTTTAATTAATTATGAACAATTTGTTAACGCTGCAACCCGTTGAAGTTGCAGCGTTTTTTCTTTATCTGAGGCCTTTTGCCAATGGTGGTATACTTGTTTCTGGAGGTATATTTATGCTTCGTGAGATTTTTTTTGCATTAAAAGACGAGACATTTCTAAACAGAGAGATCATGACAGGGGTGGATGAGACCATCAAATACTTTGAGGACAACGGCTTTACGGCTCTCGCCATTTCTATGGGTGATTTCCATGTTCTCAATATAGATAAAGAAAAAAAGAAGAGCGTTCTGGTTCTTTGCGATGACGCGGCTTTTTCGGGGACTTTGTCGGATGAAGGCTTCTATGTAGCGGGAATTCTTCATGAAGGCTCTGCAGAGAATTTTGAAGGACTTAAATATGTCTTTTCCGATCTGACACAGGTGGAGATGGATTCCTTCATAAAGGTATATCAGAGATACGCGGGAGAGCCCTGGGAGATCCTAAGGACGGAGCGCCTCATAGTAAGAGAGACCACAGTAGATGATGTGGATGAATTTTACAGGATCTACAAAGACCCTGAGATGACCAGATATATGGAGGGACTTTTTGAAGATCCCGCTGATGAAAAGAGATACCAGGCGGATTACATCAAAAAAGTCTATGAATTCATGGGCTTTGGAGTGTGGACCGTCATTAGAAAAGAGGATGGCCGCATCATAGGAAGAGCAGGCTACTCGGTGAGAAAGGGCTTTGATGAAATAGAGCTTGGCTTTCTTATTGGAAAAGAGTTCCAAAGACAGGGCTACGCTTATGAAGTATGCGCGGGGATCCTCGACTACGGAAGAGACGTCCTTTTGTTTGACAAGGTTAGGACTCTTGTGAAAAAAGATAACACAGCCTCGGTTCATCTGTGCGAAAAACTGGGATTTCGGATACTTGATGAGATTGACGTAGAGGAGAATATCTACGGCGGCGCTTATGATACGGATGGAAAAGTGACATTTGGTCCCGACAACTACGGAACATATGTCAGGATGGTAAGAGCTTTTTGATTATACGCAAAATTTTTATGGTAATTTTTAGGTTCTTACTGTAATATATAGCTGTAGCAGAGGAAATTTTCAGTTGATAGGCATAAAGAGCAGAGGGGCTCTTAATGGAGAGTGCCTATGGGAGGTAAAATGAATTCAATGGATTTTTTTAGTCTGGTAGCCGGATTGGTGGGCGGTCTTGCCATGTTCCTTTACGGAATGAATGTCATGAGCGGAGGCCTTACCAAGGCAGCGGGCGGCAAGCTTGAAAGCGTGCTTGCCAAGGTGACGGGCAAACCCGTCATAGCGTATCTGTTCGGTGTCGGAGTAACGGCACTGGTTCAGTCTTCATCTGCATCTACCGTAATGGTAGTCGGTCTCGTTAACTCAGGGATCATGTCTTTAATGCAGGCGGTAAACGTTATTCTCGGAGCCAATCTGGGAACTACATTTACAGCGTGGCTTCTTTCATTAAATGCGATCAGCAGTGACAACTTCCTGATCAATCTTCTTAAACCCAAGTCATTTACACCGTTTTTGGCCATCATAGGTATTGCTCTTTACATGTTTACAAAGGGCGATAAAAAGAAGAATGTTGGTACCATTCTTTTGGGATTTTCTGTCCTTATGTTTGGAATGAGCAGCATGTCCGATGCGGTTTCACCCTTAAAGGACGTGGAGGGATTCAAGAGATTCCTCACAACCTTCAGTAATCCCATTGTTGGATTCATGATCGGTATCATCTTTACCATGGTGATCCAGAGCTCCGCCGGAACCATCGGTGTACTGCAGGCTCTGTCCCTTTCCGTAAAGGTATCCTACAGTATGGCTATTCCCGTGGTTGTAGGCGCCGAGGTTGGTACCTGTATCACAGCTATTTTGTCATCACTTGGTGCCAATAAAAACGGTAAGAGAACCGCTCTTATGCATCTGTATTTCAACATCATTAAGGCGACGATATTCATGATACTGTTCTATTCCATACATTCAGCCGTGGGCTTTGCCTTTATGGAAAACGAGATCGGCATGGTGGGAATCGCCGGAATACATACTCTTATAAACCTGGTGGCTACACCTCTTATGCTTCCTTTCTCAGGTCTTTTGGTGAGCCTTGCTCTCAAGACCATCCCCATCGACGAAAAGGAAAAGAAGGAGCAGGAGGAGCAGCAGGGCATCCGTATACTGGATCCCAGATTCCTTGCAAACCCGCCCTTTGCTCTTGAACAGGCAAGACAGTCAGCCATCGAGATGGCCAACATGTCAAAAGAGGCGCTTGATAAAGCCATCGGACTTATCACAGACTTTAGCGAAGAAGTGGCTGAGGAGATTGATCACCTTGAGAGAAAGGTGGATACCTACGAAGATCAGCTGGGCACATACCTGATGCAGATCAATGCTCATCATCTCGGACAAAAGGACAGCCATACTTTGTCAGTTCTTTTACACTGCATCACGGACTATGAGCGTATCAGTGACCACGCCCTTAATATCATGCAGAAGGCCAGAAACATGAGCGATAACAAGAGACAGTTCTCCCCCAAGGCCCAGACCGAGATGGAGGTTTTTGCGGCAGCGGTAAAAGAGATCATGGAGCTGTCCATAGATGCTTTTGTTAATCAGGATGTGACTGTTGCCAAAAAGATCGAGCCCCTTGAGGAAACCATTGACGGAATCCAGAAAGAGGTTAAGCGACGCCATGTTAGGAGGCTTCGCAAGGGCAAATGTACCATTGAGCAGGGCTTTGACCTTAGCGATATCGGTACCGACTATGAGAGGATCGCGGATCACTGCAGCAATATCGCAGTTGGAATAATTGAGGTGGACGAGGACGCCTACGATGCTCACGGATACATCGAGCAGCTCAAAGCAGATAAGGGCGACGGCTTTGAAAAGGCTGTTGAGTTCTATCAAGAGAAATATCTGCTTCCTTCGGTAAAATATTAAAGATTGTTTGAGGACTAAATATGAACGCCAGAAAACTGGGAAGGCTCGATACCCTTATAGAGAAACAGCGTGAGGAAGGAAAGCTCCAGGGTGCCACCATCGTGGTTGAGCACAAAGGAAAAAGAGTTTACGAAAATACATACGAGCCCGACAGGATTGACAGTATTTACAAGATATTCAGCATGACCAAGCCCATTACTGCAGTAGCGGCAATGATGCTCTATGAGAAGGGCGAGCTTGATCTTATGAGCAGGGTAAGCGACTATCTTCCCGCTTTTGGGGAGTGCAAGGTGGTTACACCCGAGGGCATTCACAAGGCCCGCAAGCCCATTTTGATAAAAGACCTGCTGAACATGACTTCAGGCATCGTATATTCCGGAGAGTTCGGAGAGGCTGAAAGGTCCATGACCAAGGTCTACAAAGAGGCCAGAGCCCAGAGAGAATCCGGCATCTTAAAGACCAATGTGGATGTCTGCAACAAGCTTGCAGAGGCAGGACTTGCCTTTGAACCCGGAGAAGCCTTCAGATACGGAATGAGCGCCGAGATCATGGGCGGCGTTATAGAAGTCATAACCGGAATGAAGTATTCCGATTTCTTAAAGAAAGAGATCTTTACTCCCCTCAATATGGAAGATACTGATTTCAGGATCGGTGAGGGAAAAGAGTTCAGACAGGCTGTTCTTTTCAGAAGAGATAAGAGCGGCAAAGTAGTCCGTGCCGAGGACGATGTAAAGCGAAGGATGGAAATGGAAAATCCTACGGGAGAGCCCTGGTTTGAAAAGGGCGGCGGCGGACTTTATTCCACAGTCAATGACTATGCGCACTTTGCACAGATGCTTTTAAACAAGGGTTCATATCACGGAAAAGAGCTTATAGGCCGCAAAACCCATGAGTTTATGACGACTCCGCATCTTACACCTGCGCAGCATGAGACACTGGACTTTGAGGCATGTATCGGATTTAACTACGGCAATTATTTCAGGATCCTCACAGATCCCGCCACGGCCTGCTTAAACGGCAGCATCGGCGAGTACGGATGGGACGGAAGCGGCGGAACCTACTTCTTTGTAGACCCCCAGGAGGAGCTGATCTTTATCTATATGCAGCAGATCCAGGGCGGCTGCGATTACAGCTTTATCCGCGGCATGAAACAGATAGTTTACGGAGCGATCTAATGAAATTTGAATATTTGGAGAAAAAAGAACAGGGACATTTCATAACAAGATATGACATCCATTACAGAACTTCCGACGATCAGGAAAAAGTCTATGAGATGATCAGCAGAAACCCTGATCTTAAGACACTTGAGGACCTTCACAATCCCAAAGAGGATGCGGTAGCCATGATCCTTCATGACAGAACCGGGGAAAAGATCCTTTTAAACAGAGAGTTCAGAATGGCAACCGGAAGGTTTGTTTACAACTTCCCCGCAGGACTTATAGACGAGGGCGAGACTCCCGAAGAGGCGGCAAAGAGAGAGCTTAAAGAAGAGACGGGACTTGACCTTATTGAGGTAAAAAGATGGTGGGGAACCTGCTACAGCGCCATTGGATTTTCCAATGAGAGAAATGCCTGCTGCGAAGGCATCGCAGACGGAACCTTTTCCGAGAGCACTTCCACGCAGGAAGAGATAAGCGCAGGCTGGTATACAAAAGAAGAAGTCAGAAAGCTTCTGGAGACAGAGCCTTTTGCAGTAAGAACACAGGCTTACTGTTACTGCTGGACCAACAGCTGATTGAGGATGATTTATGACCGCTGATCACGGGATTTACAAGGATAAAAAGAATACAGAAGAGCTCATCAGAGGGATCTCCGGTCTTAACATATGTGAGGAATGCGGCGGCTTTTGTACCAAGAGCGTGCCCCTTATGGAAGGACTTCCTGTAAATGTTCAGGTAAGCCTTATGGAGCACTCCCTTCATGAGAATATGAAAAAGAACAGCTATCTTTTCAGAGAAGGGGAAACCGTAGATTCCATCTGTATCATAAGGAAGGGAAGAGTAAAGCTCTGCAGATACGATTCCCTTGGACGAGAGCAGATCATAACCATTCTGGCAGACCACGATATCATCTGGGAAGGAATGTTTCTGGATGGCAGTATTTACCCCTATTCTGCGGTGTGCCTGACTAATGCATCCATCTGCAGGATCCACAGGGATGATTTCATAAAGGTTGTGGATGACCCCACAGCAGCCATGAATACCATTATTCTTCTCAGTAAAAAGCTTCATGACGCCAATGAAAGAAACATGCTTCTTTCCACAAAAGATCCCATGGCAAGACTTGCGGGATTTTTGATGTACAGAGTGGACAGAAGCGTAGAAGATGACATAGTGCTAAAGCTCGACGACATAGCAGCCAGCGTCAGTCTTCGAACCGAGACTGTCAGCAGAAAGCTCAGAGAGATGGAAAAAAACGGCCTTATTGAAAGGCTCGGACATGCCAGGATCAGAGTCCTGGACAGAGATGCCTTAAGGGACATCTATGTATCACAGTGATTTGTTTTTAATTTAGTAGGGAGTAGTATCGGGAATGCTTCAGGGAGCCATTCATTCAATTGAAACTTTCGGATCCGTTGACGGACCGGGAGTCAGATTCATAGTGTTTTTGAAAGGGTGCAACTTCAGATGCAGATACTGCCATAACGTTGACACCTGGGATCCTTCCTCCAATGATATGAGGACAGCGGATGAGATCCTTGATTTTGCCGAGAGATACAGATCCTACTGGGGAAAGGAAGGCGGCATCACTGTCAGTGGCGGAGAGCCCCTTTTGCAGATAGATTTTCTTTTGGACCTCTTTAAAAAGGCCAAGGAAAGAGGCATCAACACCTGTATAGATACAGCGGTTCAGCCTTTTACAAAAGAGGAGCCTTTTTTCTCCAAATTTAAAGAGCTCATGGAGTATACGGATCTTTTGCTTGTGGATATCAAGCATATCGACAGGCAGGAGCATATAAAGCTCACGGGACTTCCCAACGACAACGTTTTGGAATGCCTTGAATATCTGTCGGAAATCGGAAAGCCCATCTGGATCCGCCACGTGCTGGTACCCGGCATTACCGATGTGGATGAGTATCTTCACAGGACCAGAGCCTTTATTGAGAAACTTTCTAATGTAGAAAAGATAGAAGTGCTACCCTATCATTCAATGGGACAGCATAAATTTGAAGAGCTGGGGATACCCTATCAGCTTGAAGGGGTTGAGTCTCCGTCAAAAGAAAGAGTTGATAATGCAAATCGTATCCTGAACGGGATAAGTGAATAATAAAGAAAGCTCAGAGCATTTGCTCTGAGCTTTCTTTGTATAAAAGATCATTCCCTTGTCATTTCGCGTACATAAATGTTCCATACATAAGAAGCATTAACCTTGAAGTTATTGAGAGATGTGCTCTCAAGTGCTCCCTGCTTGGGATAATCCATGAGAACCATGGGAACATCCTCGCCGATCTTATCAAGTGCTTCCATCATGAGTTTTGCACGTTCGGCAGGATCAGTCTTTGTAAGCTGCTCTTTGAGGAGTGAATCAACTTCGGGATTTGAATAAGCAGAAGTGTTGGATCCGCCAACCTCGGCGTTGTCACTTAAGAACAGAGGCACAAGGTTACCGGAGATGTCAGGGTAATCGGCATACCATGTAAAGAATCCCATATCGAAATCACGGCAGTTGTTTGCGCTGTCCCATGTTGAACCGAACTGGATGTTGTAGTTATCTACATCTGTCATCTTTTCTATCTCAACAGTGATTCCGAGTTCTGCAAGAGCAGCCTGAATGTAAAGTGCTTCGGAGTTCTTAAGAGAAGATGAGTTTACAGCAAGTTTGCAGCTGAATCCGTCGGGATAAGCTGACTGTGACAGGTACTCTTTTGCCTTTTCTATATCATAGTTGTATCTTCTGTAGTTGCTTGCATAAGCCTCCCAATCAGAGGAAGAACCTACTGAAGGATAAAGAACAGGGCTGAAGGGAAGCTGTGTTGACTTTGTGCATGTGGTTGAAAGAAGGCTGTCATAGATTGAGTCGATATCGATGGCAGAAGCAACAGCCATACGAACATATACATCATCAAAGGGAGCCTTGGCGGTGTTGAACGCCAGGAAGTCGATACCGAAGGTATCAAACATGTTTACAACAACGTTAGGTGACTCCTCAAGCTGAGGGATCATATCAAGAGGGGGATTAAGAGAAAAGTCTGCCTGACCTGTTGTAAGAGCTTCAACCCTGGTGGTGTCCTCTGTGATAACGTTATAAACAATCTTGTTGTAGAATATGGGATCTGAACTTGTGGTAAAGTTTTCGTTTCTTGTAAGGATGATCTGGCTTCCTGAATTCCAGGTATCAAGCTTGTAGGCGCCTGTTCCTACTATGGATCCGTCACTTTCAAATGCTGCTTTTTCAATGATGTGTCCGGCTGTTGTTGCAAAAGCGTACTGCCAGGTTGCATCGGGCTCCGCAAGCTTTACTGTGAGCTCCCAGTCACCTGTCTGCTCGATGGTGTCAACGGAGTCGTACATCCATCCTACCAAAGATGCTACCTGAGGATCGCGGTTACGCTCGATTGAAAAGAGAACGTCGTCCATTGTAAGGGGGCTTCCATCAGAGAAAGTAACATCATCGCGGATCTCATATACATAAGTTGTGGGATCTACGCATTCCCAGCTCTTTGCGATGTTTGTAACAAGCTTGTTCTCGCTGTCGAAATTAAGGATTCCCTCTGTTACCTGATTTACAACCATGTTGGTAACATCATCGTAAGCCTGTGTGGGATCCATGGAATTGATATCGGATGTAAGTATCCAGGTAAGTGTATCGGCAGCTCCATCGGAAGTGGTGGCAGCGGTTGCTGCAGACTCCCCGGCCGCAGCAGGGACATCCGTGGCGGGAGCAGGTGTGGAACCACAGCCGCTTACGGTGATCATTGCGGCAAATACCGCGCCGAAAATTCTTCTAAACATCTTGTTCTGATTCTTCATAATAAAACTCCTCCTGATATATATTTTTATTAAACCTTGTCATGTTCTTCCATGAACAGTTCAATGGTTTCATTGAAAAGCTCCGGATACTCAACATGACAAAGGTGTGTACCACCTTCAAACATTACCCAGCGTGCACCGGGGATAAGGTCTGTTACCTGTTTTGCGATGAGGGGTGTTGCTTCATCAAGCTGTCCGGAGGTCACAAGAGTGGGAAGTTTAACTCCCTTCAGGCCTTCTGTGACGTCATAATCTTTCATTTTGCCGGTGATAACAAATTCACTGGCGCCCTGCATTACCATGTAGTCTTCTCCCATCTGGTCAAAGCTTCTGGCAACAAAGTCAGGATAAGGATCAAGTTTGCATACATGGCGGCGATAATACTCTGCGCTTGCGCGGGCTACTTCGGGATCGTCATAGTTGCCGTCTTCATCTGCTTTAATGAGGGCATCCTGCATATCCTGAGGAAGGTAAGATCTTAAACGGTTCGCTTCCTTGAGCCAGATAGCAGCGCTGGCAGGAGAGGAGGCAACTACCATACTCTGTACCCATGAGTAAGGCCGTTTCGTAACATAGAGCATTTCCAGCATTCCGCCCCAGGACTGGCCAAGGAGATGAACTTTTTCAAGACCCAGCTCTTTTCTGAGAGTGTCCAGCTCGTCCATATAGCTTTCATAGGTATAGAAATCTGCATTTCCATCGGGGATTCTGGACTTGCCACATCCGCACTGGTCGTAGTAGATGACCTGACGGTGATATTTGTCGGCAATAGCATCCAGAGATTCCAGATAATCATGTCCACAGCCCGGGCCTCCGTGAAGTGCAAGAAGCGGAAGCTTGCCGGGGTCGGATTCGCCCACTATGCGGTAGTAGGTTCGATAACCTCTGAAGGGAAAGAATCCTTCTTGTATTTTTGCCATAAAATTCAACCTCCTTTATGATTCTTTATTTTGTACGGCCTTATGGCAGGCAACCCAGTGTCTGCCGCCGACATTGACAAGTTCCGGAGTTTTGGTGTCGCAAAGACCGGGCTCGAATTCGGAGCAGCGTGTACAGAAACGACAATGAGGAGGCAGGTTAATGGCATTTGGAACGTCTCCTTTTAATATGATCCTGTCGCTAACCTCATCAGGCCTTTCTTTGGGTTTTGCAGAAAGAAGAGCCTTGGTGTAAGGATGCATTGTGTTTCCGAAAAGCTCCCGGGTTGTGCCGCGTTCCATTACTTTTCCAAGGTACATAACGACTACTTCATCGCTGATGTGCTCTACAACCGTGAGGTCGTGGGAGATGAACATCATCGTGAGGTCGTATTTTTTTCTGAGATCCATTATCATGTTCAGAATTTGAGCCTGAACTGAAACATCCAGAGCTGATACTGCTTCGTCTGCAAGGATAAATTCCGGATTGACGATAAGTGCTCTGGCGATGGCAAGTCTTTGCAGCTGACCTCCCGAGAGCTCCGAAGGACGCCTTGTGAGGACCACGGGATCAAGTCCTATTTCCTGAACCAGTTTGTTGATCCTTTCCAGCGCTTCTTCTTTTTTTATGCCGTATTCTTTGGTGACGCTCATCAGAGCATGCCCTATGGTGTGTCTTGAATTAAATGAAGAGAAAGGATTCTGGAAGATCATCTGCATGTGACTTCTGAATTCCTTCATCTGTTTTTCGCTAAGCCTGGAAAGCTCCGTATCTTTGTAGTAGATGCTTCCGTCGCTTATACCTGTAAGATGCATTACGCATCTGCCAAGTGTTGATTTTCCGCAGCCGGATTCTCCGACAACTCCGATGATCTGTCCGGGTCTGATGTCAAAAGAGACATCGTCTACGGCTTTAACCATCAGATCTTTATGACCGGAGACCGGAAAACTTTTTTTGACATTTTCTATTCGTATCAAAGCTTCACTCATATCTGACCTCCGGTTTTTGAATTTGCATCGTTTTTCCAGCAAAGGTAGCAGTGATCATCCGATGCATCGGTGAGTTTTGGCTTCCAGGTGTGGCAGGTTTCCTCTGCCTGAGTACATCTTGGAGCATAGGGACAGCCTGTTATCGGTCTGTTTAACTGAGGCGGTGCACCGGGAATGGTAACCAGTTTTTTGCCTGCACAACCGGTCTTTGGGATGCTGCCTATAAGATCTTTGGTGTAGGGGTGCCTGGGATCAAAAAAGATATCGTTGACCTTTCCGCTTTCCACTATCTGTCCCGCATACATAACGGAGACTCTGTCGCATATCTCGGCAACCACTCCGAAGTTGTGGGTGATCACCAGAATGCTGGTGCCGAATTCCTCCCGGAGCTTTTTTATCAACTCCAGTATCTGAGCCTGCATGGTTACATCAAGTGCAGTGGTGGGCTCATCCGCGATGAGAAGTTTCGGATCGCAGGCAAGGCTCATGGCAATTGATACCCTTTGAAGCTGACCTCCGGACATCTGGAATGAGTAATTGTTGAAACGTTCCTCTGCGGGAGTGATGCCGACCGCTTCCAGAAGGTGAAGGCACTTTGCTTTTGCTTCTTCCTTTGACAGCTTGCTGTGAAGACGGAACATTTCCATCATCTGTTTTCCGATGGGCATCAAAGGGTTCAGGGTTGTGATGGGATCCTGAAATATCATAGAGATCTCTCCGCCTCTTAGCTTTGAAAGCTCGTCATCGTTCATCTTAAGAATATCTTTAGTATTTTCGTAGACTATCTCACCGTGATATTCGGTTTTTTGCTCGTCGTGAAGACGAAGTATTGATTTTGCGGTCATGGATTTTCCGCAACCGGATTCTCCGACAAGTCCCAGGATCTCGCCTTTTTTGATATCAAGGTTTATGTTGCGGACTGCATATACGTAACCTGAAGTACTGGCGAGTCCGACTTTAAGACCGCGAATGGATACTATGTTTTGATCAGTCATCGTTCATGCCCATCCTTTTCTTAAATTTCTTCATAGGTGGCATCTTGCGTCTTGCAGGATCCAGGTAGGTTTGGATGCCATCGGTGAAGATGTTCAGAGATATTACAAAGATAATGATGGCTATACCGGGGGCAATGGCCATCAGCGGCTTGGTCGTCAGGAATGCCCTGTTTTCTTCAAGCATGTAACCCCAGTCGGAAACCGGAGGCTGTACTCCAAGTCCAAGGAAGCTCATGGAAGCCATATCAAGGATTGCGTAGCCAAGATCAAGAGTAAGTTCTACCAGGATTGCCGAAAGGCAGTTAGGGAGGATCTCCAGAAAAATGATCTTAAGATCCGAATAACCGATGGAGTGAGCTGCCTCAACGTAGGTTTTGTTTTTTTCCACAAGCATCAGTGATCTTGTGAGTTTTGCCAGCATCGGGACATATACGATTCCAAGTGCGAGCACGGCATTGGTGACGCCTCTTCCGAAGGCTGCCACAAAGATAAATGCCAGAAGCAGCGCCGGAAAAGAAACAACGATATCGCAGATGCGCATGAGGATGTTGTCCAGCATTCCCCCGAAGTAGCCTGAGAATAGGCCGATGGGAATTCCTATCAGCATTGATATTCCGACGATGCTGATGGCGGATAGAAGTGATGTCCTGCCACCGTATAGAATTCGTGTAAAGATGTCACGACCTGTTTTGTCAGTGCCAAGAAGATGCTCGGGAGAAGGATCTTTTAACAGATTGGCAAGATCTATGGCATTGGGATCGATCTTGGATATCAGGGGTGCAAATACTATTCCGATGATAAAGATCAGCAGCACCGCCAAAGAGAGTATGACCGGAACAGTAAAAAAACGGCCATAGGTTGTTGTTTTCTTTGAATTCATAGGAAGTACCTCACTTAAGTCGGATTCTTGGATCTATAACTGCATAGAGTATGTCTACGATCATACTGATAAGAAGGAAGATAAATACCAGCATGAGAGTGATGTCCTGCTCGAGGGCATAATCGCTTGCTTTAATACTGTCTATCAGCAAGGTGCCAAGTCCCGACAGAGAAAATACAGTTTCAACAAGCACTGCTCCGACTATGGCTGAACCGATCTGGATGCTGACGACGCTCAGAACAGGGATTATGGCATTTCTGAAATTGTGCCTCCAGGCTATCTTTCCTCTGGGGACACCCTTTGCCAGTGCTGTCATGGTGTATTGTGACTGCATCTGCTCTATCATGCTGGATCTCATCATTCGGAATGCCAGGGCGATCATGGTAAAAGACAGAGCAATGGAAGGCGCTGCCATACGAACAAAGTATTCCGATATGGTTGTAAAGGAACCAGTAAACGGATAGTTTGGAAAAAACCTTGCCAGAAAAAGAATGAACAAAAGAGACATAAGAAACGGCGGGCAACCGGCAAGAACCAAACTGATGACTGAAACAGAAGTATCAAAGGCACGGTCTCTTTTAATAGAAGCATATACACCACCGGGGATAGCAATCAGCATTGCAATGATTGATGAAAAGAACACCAGGCCCAGAGTTACGGGGATTCGTGCCAGGATCAAAGGACCGGCTTCGGTCTGATATTTGAAGCTCATTCCGAAATCTCCTCTGAAGATTCCCGTGATCCATGTTATGTACTGCATGAACAGCGATTTATCCAGTCCGAATTTTGCTCGAAGCTGTGCCATGATCTCAGGGGTGGTCTGCTTGCCTCCGACGATAGCCGCCAGAGGATCAGTCTTTGATAAGCGAACCAGTATAAAGATCATTACGCTGACTATCAGCATGACAGAGAGCATCTGTAGGAGTTTTTTTCCTGTATAGACAAAGATACTTTTCATAATTACCTCCAACTGTATTCATATTTCTCCGCTACTTCCATTGGAACTTCCATACGGCATGTGCGGTTGGGATCAACACACTGGCAGATCTCAACATCTCCGACAGCGCTTAAAAGAAATCCCGATTCATGCTCATCCATTCCTAACTCGTCAATCAGGAATCTGCGCATACGGAGTGTGGCGCCTGATGCGGCCTCATCCAGGGTTAACGCTGAGTAGATTGCCATCATGCTTGTCTTATTCACAAGGAAGGGAGTGGGATAAGAGCAATCCTTAAGGACTGTAACTTTAACCTGTATCTCTCCCGCGATCTCTATACCACAGACGCAAACCTCGCCGTTACCCATACGGGCGTGCATATCACCCATGGCAAGTAAAGCTCCCGGGGTACTGACAGGAAGATAAAGAGTTGAGCCCTCCCCGATCCTGTTGCAGTCCATGTTTCCGCCGTGGAGATCCGGCGTTCCTGTGGAAATGCTCTTTCCTTCAGCAGGAGCTGTTCCGATGACGCCGATCATGGGGATGATGGGGAACTTGAGCTTTTTATTAAATGTAAAATATCCGTTATGAACAGGGATGATCTTTGTGGCTTCATCGACAATGGCCTGCCCGGTTATGCCTTCTCCGGGGCCTTCACACATTGCACCGTGATCTGCAAGGGTTATCTTTTGTATCTCCACCTTTAACACATCACCGGGTTCTGCACCGTCTATGTACAAGGGGCCTGTAGCGGGGTTAATCCTGCTCCAGTCAATTGCGCCCATGCGGTCATCTGCGTTCTGAACCTGGCCGCCGAAGCAGTCTTCTGTTTCAAACAAAACCACATCGCCTGACTTGCAATGAAGGACCGGTGTATTTTTATCTGACATGGAATAAACAGATTGTTCTTTTGAAATCTTTAACATTTTGCTCCTCCTTTTTGTTGCAAAAGGGCGCCTGCGAAGTAGATTCCGCAGACGCCCTTGTCTTTGCTTTTATGTGTTCAAAAAATAATTAGCTAGAAGAATAAATCATTAAAAACTGTCAGTCAAGAAGTATTTTTTTCCTGGTTTCAGCATCGAGTTCATCGCCGAATTTCACCAGCATCATATGCTTTATGGCGGCCAGACATCCGTCCAGACCAAGCCTTCCGCTGTTTAAAGTAAGATCGTAGTTAAGTGGATCTTTCCAGTCTTTCCCGTGAGTATAGTACTTGTAGTATTCGGCGCGGTAATTGTCGGTTTTTTCTATCATGGCTTCCGCTTCATGAAAACCGACTTTAAGGCGGTCAACTACACGCATGGTGCAAAAATCTCTTGGGGCATCCACGTAGATACTAAGGACATTTTTCTGATCCTTCAGCACATAATCTGCACATTTTCCTACGATAATGCAGCTTTCTTCGCTTGCGAGCTTTCTGATGATCTGAGCCTGACATTCAAATATACGATCATCGGATACAAAGGACTCCATCTCGGGGACGGGGGACAGGCGTTTTTTTACGTTCTGAAGCCTCCTTGAAAAGTTGCTGCTTCTTAGCCTTTCGTCAGTCTCCATAAATTCTTCGATATCGCGACCGCTCATCTGCGAAGCAAGCGTAAGGATCCGGTGCTCATAGGAGTGGATTCCCAGCTCGTCAGCCAGCTTTCCGGCCAGGGATCTGCCACCGCTTCCGAATCCACGGGCAATGGTAATAACATAGTTTTCCATGATTGTCCTCCCTGTAATATACTGTTAAAATATCAATGATCAAAAACTTAAAAACAAAAAGAGCGAATGCCTTTTGAATGGCATCCGCTCCGTTGCGTTACCACATTGTAGCATGAAATTATTTTGCGGGCAATAGAAAATGAGAAAACTTCTTGTCAGGCTCAAACCCAGACCATTACTGGGATTTGAGCGTTTTTAATATGTGAAAATTTTGTGAACGCCAAAGAAAAAAGCAAAACTTGATTGTAATCAATGTTGAACCTGTTCGTGGATGGTAGTATATCCGTCGGACGAAGCTGATAAATTATTAACAAATGTAGTATTAAAGGAGAACGAGTTAATGAAAGAAGCATGGAGAAGTTTTAAAGGAACCCATTGGCTGGATGATGTTAACGTAAGAGACTTCATTCAGAACAACTACACACCTTATGAGGGGGACGAGAGCTTTTTACAGGCTCCTACAGAGGCGACCGACAAGTTGTGGGGACGACTTCAGGAGCTTCAGAAAGAGGAAAGAGAAAAGGGCGGAGTGCTTGAGTGCGAGACCGAAGTGGTTTCAGGCCTTACAGCATACGGCCCCGGATACATAGATGAGTCTATGAAGGACCTCGAACAGATCGTTGGACTTCAGACAGACAAGCCTCTTAAGAGAGCATTCATGCCTTACGGCGGAATCAAGATGGCAGAAGAGGCAGCAGAGACATACGGATACAAGGTTAATCCCAAGTTCCACAAGATCTTTACAGAGTATCACAAGACACACAACCAGGCAGTATTTGATGCATATACACCTGAGATGAGAGCTGCAAGACACAGCCATATCGTAACAGGTCTTCCCGATACCTACGGACGTGGACGTATCGTCGGCGACTACAGAAGAGTAGCTCTTTACGGTATCGACTTCCTTATTCAGAAAAAGCAGGAAGATTACAACAACTGCGGCGACGGAACAATGCTTGATCACATCATCCGTCAGAGAGAAGAGATCTCAGAGCAGATCAGAGCTCTTAAGGGCATGAAGGCTATGGCTGAGGTTTACGGCTTTGATATCTCACAGCCTGCCAAGAATGCAAAAGAAGCAGTACAGTGGCTTTACTTTGGATACCTTGCAGCCATCAAGACACAGAACGGCGCTGCAATGTCAGTAGGACGTGTTTCAACATTCCTTGATATCTATATCGAAAGAGATCTCAAGGAGGGAACACTTACAGAGAAGGAAGCTCAGGAGCTCATCGACCACATGACAATGAAGTTCAGAATGGTTAAGTTCGCTCGTATTCCTTCTTACAATAACCTGTTCTCAGGAGATCCCGTTTGGGCAACTCTTGAGGTTGGCGGACTTGGTATGGACGGCCGTCACATGGTTACCAAGAACGACTTCAGATTCCTTCATACTCTTGAGAATATGGGACCTTCACCTGAGCCCAACCTTACAGTGCTCTACACATCCAAGCTCCCTGAGACCTTCAAGAAGTATGCAGCCAAGATCTCAGTTACAACATCTTCCATCCAGTACGAGAACGATGATGTTATGAGACCTATCTGGGGCGATGATTACAGCATCTGCTGCTGCGTATCCGCAACTCAGACAGGTAAAGAGATGCAGTTCTTCGGAGCAAGAGCAAACCTTGCAAAGTGCCTTCTTTACGCTATCAACGGCGGTAAGGATGAGAAGTTCCTTACAAAAGACGGCAAGCACATGCAGGTAGGCCCTGAGATGGCACCTATCACATCAGATGTCCTTGACTATGATGAAGTAATGCACAAATACGACCTCATGATGGATTGGCTTGCAGGTCTTTATGTAAATATCCTCAACCTCATTCAGTACATGCACGACAAGTACTACTATGAGGCAGCAGAGATGGCTCTTATTGATACAGACGTAAGACGTACCTTTGCAACAGGTATCGCTGGTTTCTCACACGTTGTAGATTCACTTTCTGCCATCAAGTATGCCAAGGTTACAGCCATCAGGGATGAGTCAGGTCTTGCAGTTGACTACAAGATCGAGGGTGACTTCCCCAGATACGGTAACGATGATGAGAGAGCTGATGAGATCGCAGTATGGCTCCTTAAGACCTTTATGAAAAAGATCTCCAAGCACCACACCTACAGAGATTCAGAGCCTACAACATCAATTCTTACCATCACTTCAAACGTGGTTTACGGAAAGGCTACAGGAGCAACTCCTGACGGAAGACCTGCATTTGCTTCCTTTGCTCCCGGTGCTTCACCTTCATACGGCGCTGAAAAGACTGGCCTTCTGGCTTCACTTAACTCAGTAGCAAAGATTCCTTACGAGTACGCTCTTGACGGAATCTCCAATACACAGACCATGAACCCCGCAGCTCTCGGACATGACGACGAGGAGAGAGCAAACAAGCTTGTGAACGTTCTTGACGGATACTTCGATCAGGGCGCTCATCACCTTAATGTCAATGTATTTGGCAAGGAAAAGCTCATCGATGCTATGGAGCATCCCGAGAAGCCTGAGTACGCAAACTTCACCATCCGTGTATCCGGCTATGCGGTTAAGTTCATCAACCTTACAAAAGAACAGCAGCTTGATGTTATCGCTCGTACATGCCACCAGGCTCTGTGATATAATAACGATATCTTGTTGAACCATATATTTTAGTACTTCCAACGGGGTATCTCGCCATGACTTATTTTACCGGTTTTTTCCTGGATAAAGAAAAGGACATAATTGTGGATCTTTACAAGGAGCTGGACAGAATGATCTATGTTCTGTCCACTCCCAATCACAAGACCGGGAACCTTATACGAAATCTGGCAAGGGTGTGTAAGCTTCCCTTGTCCGAGGACGAAAAAGGTATGCTGATAATTCGTGGCGAGGTGCCCTGTTTTCTTGATGCAAACTGCAACGAGAGCTACATATTAAAGCTCGGAGGAGTAGAGGTTGCATCTGTCTATCCAAACGGTCAGGTTGAGGTAAAAGCGGGGGTTCCCGCCATAACCAAGACTCTAATGAGCCAGTCCAAGGAGTTTGAGGCAGATCTTTCCAAGACTGTTTTCAAGACTCATGTGAGAAAAGACCTGAAATTCCGCTCGGATCTTCATACACATATGAACGGAAATCTCCCCGGAGACGTGCTCATCGCCCTGGGAATCTATCATCAGATCCGATATCCTCTTTATTATGTAAAAAAACTTGAGCTTGAGATGACGCCTGCTCAGTGGGAAAAGGTAAATGCCCAAAGAGAAAAGGTTGCAAGGCAGTTCGTGGATTCCGGCCTTCAGGGCAAGTACCTGGACCGCAGGATCAACGACAACACCTTTATTAACTTTGCGGACCTAATCCTCAACAACCTGGACAATGCGGAGATGAATATTGTAAAGATCCGCGGATCGCTGGCTGTCATCAAGGACGGACAGGCGGTATTTACCAACCTTGAAAAGGTCTACCTCTATCGATATGTCTTTTGCAAGGGTCAGGAGAGTGAGGAAAAGATAGAGCTGCAGGGAGTGGACAGGATTCCCGACGAGGACGTAAAAAACGTCTTAAAGCAGATGCTGAGGGATAAAGAGACTCCTGAATACAACGGAAATACCATTTTCCAGGACAAGCTCCTTTGGATCGCAAGAAACTATAAAAAGCAGGGAGTTGAGTACGCGGAGATAAGCGACACAACTCTTGTTAAAAAGTACGAATCCATCGAGATGCTACGCCAGGTCCATGCGGTTATGCCGCATATCTACAGGGAGACCGGCGTCATGATAAGATTCCTTGCGGCAATGCGAAGGATTCCCCTTACCATCGTAAAAGATGCGGTGACGCCTGCAAACTATCTTGAGCAGAATCTTGAAGTGTTAAAGGCAACAGCCCTTGATCCGTACGTTGCAGGCTGTGATTTCGTGGGAGAAGAGATAAACGACATAATAACCCTGAAGCCTGCCTTTGAAGAGATCGTGAAGATCGCCGCCAAAGACCCTTCTTTTGTCATAAGGGTTCACGCTGGGGAAAACGACAGTCAGAAGGACAACATTGCTCACAGTATCGCCTGCGTAAAAGAGTCTCTGGCTCCCAGCCAGCCAATGCCCAAGATGCGCCTTGGACACGGTCTTTACACCTACAGTCCCTCCTCAAAAAAGGGAAAGCAGGTGCTGGAGCAGCTTAAGAAAAACAATGTGGTTCTGGAATTTCAGATAACCAGCAACGTAAGACTAAACAACCTGAATTCCCTTGATAAACATCCCCTGAAACAGTATCTCAAGCAGGGCATAAGATGCGTGCAGGGAAGTGATGGCGCAGCGCTTTACGGAACCACCATGGTTGAAGAAGAACTCTCCTTGGAAAAGCTTCTGGAGCTTTCGGAAAATGACTTAAGGCTTATGAAGGAAGCGGAGAGTAAAATAATAGAAGAAAGCCGCGAGGCTTATTCATTAAAGAAGGAGGCCTTTGCCCACATGTTGGGTGGCCGCGACTTGGAGGAAGTCCTTCTTGAAAAGATGAAGGCCGTAAAGATATCCCGAAGCGCGAAAAAAGAGGCGCAGCTTCTTGATGCCAACAGGGAGCTTAAGGACCGCATAAGAGAGCTTTCCTGGGACAGACTTCCCGTGGTTTTATTGGGCGGAAGCTTCAACACAGAAAAAAGAGCCACAAGAGTGAGCCCTGCAGGGTGTGCCCAACTTGAAAAACTTATGGAAATTTTGAGTCCCGAAGAGGCTTGTTTTGTGATAGGATATAAGTTGTCGGGATATGAAAAGTATCTTTTGGATCATAACTCCAAGGGCTTTAAGGTTTACGCCGTTGTGCCTTCTCTTATCACCAGATCGGAAGCGGAAAAACTCAAGGCTTCCGGCGTTCGTGTGAGAGTCTCCACAGAGTCCCAAGGAATGGGTATCTACAAAAGCTTTAATTATGAGATATTTGAAAGGCGTCCCTCAATGGTGGTTGCCTTTGACGGAAACAGCGCCGCTGCCAATCTCATACAGGAGGCTAAAAATGGCAAGGGAACATCATCCATCTACGTCTGGGGACATTCCAAAAACCTTAGGCAAAAAGCAGGTTCTCTGCAGGGATATGTTCATATCTTTGACGAGTCGGATCCTTTGGAGGATCAGATAAAATAATAAAAAGATCGGAGGAAATGAAAAATGGAAGATGAAAAGACTATGACAGAACAGCTTCAGGAGCTTCTTTCCTCCAAACAATATACGAAACTGCGCCAGACTATTTCAGAGATGAATACTGCGGATCTCGCTGCATTTATGAGCGAGATGGAGGATGAGGATTCACTGAAGATGTTCAGGATCCTGCCCAAGGATATGGCGGCAGACGTTTTTGCAGATCTGGATCTGGACGTTCAGCACTACATCATTCAGTCCATGTCCGATCGAGAGGCATCAAACATCATTGAGAATCTGATGGCCGATGATGCTACGGACCTTTTGGAGGAGATGCCCGCCAGCGTTGTAAAGCGTATTCTGGCCAATGCAAGCCCTGAGACCAGGGCAGATATCAATCACCTTTTGCAGTATCCGGAGGATTCAGCCGGTAGTATCATGACGGTGGAGTATGTGGACCTCCACGAGGACATGACCGTTAGCCAGGATATCGAGAGGATCAGGAAAAAGGGTGTAGATTCCGAGACCATCAATATCTGCTACGTTGTTACCAAGCAAAAGGTGCTGGTTGGTACCGTGGCACTCAGATACCTCCTTCTCAGGAAGCCCGATGAAGTCATCGGAGACATCATGAACACTAACGTCATCAGTATCAACACCATGACGGACCAGGAGGAAACAGCACGTATCTTCCAGAAATACGGATTTACAGCAATGCCTGTTGTGGACAACGAATCTCGTATGGTCGGTATCATCACCATCGATGACGTTGTGGACATCATGGAAGAAGAGGCCACCGAGGATATCGAAAAGATGGCAGCTATCGTGCCTTCCGACAAGCCTTATCCCAAGGTTGGAATATTTGAGACATACAAAAACCGTATTCCATGGCTTTTATTCCTGATGATCAGTGCGACCTTTACCGGGGCCATCATAACAGGATTTGAGGATGCACTTTCCGCATATGTTATCCTTACAGCATATATTCCCATGCTGATGGATACAGGAGGAAATGCAGGTTCACAGGCAAGCGTATCAATCATCCGTGGACTTTCGCTAAAAGAGATCGAGTTTGAGGATATCTTCAAGATAATCTGGAAAGAGATAAGAGTTGCGGTGCTCTGCGGACTTACTCTCGCAGTTGCAAACTTCTTCAAGCTCATTTTGCTGGACAGACTGTCACTTCCCGTGGCGGGAGTTATCTGCGCCACACTTCTGATAGTGGTCCTTATTGCAAAACTTGTGGGTTGCTGCCTTCCCATGCTGGCTTACAAGCTCAAGTTTGACCCGGCGGTTATGGCCAGCCCCTTTATCACCACTATAGTGGATGCATTGTCACTTCTTGTTTATTTCAATATTGCAACAAGAGCGTTGCATTTAACCTTGTGATGTTCTAAAATGATTTGCGTGGCATTGGATAAATTAATGCCACGCATAATTTTTTGACCTATTTTTAATTAGAAACGGAGTAGTACTTATTATGATGCAATCACGTACACATACTTGCGGTGAACTTCGTCTGTCAAACGCAGGCGAGAGCGTGACACTTGTAGGCTGGCTTGAAAATATGAGAGAGGTTGGATCGGGACTTGGATTCGTTGTCCTGAGAGACTTCTACGGAACCACACAGATCGTCCTTGAGACAGAGGAGATGGTCAAGACTGCCAAGGCTATAACCAAGGAATCAACCATATCTGTAAAGGGTGTTGTCAGGGAGCGCAGCTCCAAGAACCCCAAGCAGGAAACAGGTGATATCGAGGTTGTTCCCGAGTCTATCGAGGTTCTTGGTCGTTGCCGTTACAATGAGCTTCCTTTTGAGATCAATCACTCAAGAGAGGCTGACGAGACCGCACGTCTTAAATATCGTTATCTTGATCTTAGAAATCCTGAAGTTAAAAACAACATCGTTCTTAGATGCAACGTTGTTGCAGCTCTTCGTCAGGCTATGACAGAGCACGGATTTTTGGAGATCACTACTCCTATTCTTACAGCATCTTCACCTGAGGGCGCAAGAGACTACCTTGTACCTGCCAGAAAACATCCCGGCAAGTTCTATGCTCTTCCCCAGGCACCTCAGCAGTTCAAGCAGCTCCTTATGACAGCAGGCTTTGACCGTTACTTCCAGATCGCGCCCTGCTTCCGTGATGAGGATGCAAGAGGAGACAGAAGCCCCGGAGAGTTCTATCAGCTTGATATGGAGATGGCTTTCGCATCACAGGAGGACGTATTTGCAGTCCTTGAGGATGTTCTTCCTCCTATCTTTGCAAAATACGGAAAATATAACAGAGCATCAAGTGCTCCTTTCATGAGGATTCCTTTCCTTGAGGCAATGGAGAAATACGGCTCAGACAAGCCCGATCTCAGAATCGACCTTACTGTTCAGGATGTTACCGAGACCCTCAAGGGTTGCGGATTCGGTCCTTTCGATGAGGCTGACGCAAGGATCAAGGCAGTGGTTGTATCTGACTTCAAGGAGAGCCGTAAGTTTATCGACAAGACCATCGGTGATGTAGAGGTTCAGTCAGGAAACAAGGCATTCTGGTTCAGAATGGATGAAAACGGCGAGCTTGTAGGAGGAATCTCCAAATTTGTAGCTCCCATCAAGGATGCGGTTGTTTCAGCTCTTTCACTTAAGTCAGGAGATCTGGTTGTTCTTTCTGCAGGCAAGCTCCTTGCAGCACAGAAGACTGCCGGTGTTATCGTTAAGACCTTCGGAGCAGCAGTTCCCGGTCACATGGACAAAGAGCAGTACGCATTCTGCTGGATCGTTGATTTCCCTATGTACGAGATCGGTGAGGAGTCAGGCGAGCTTGAGTTCTGCCACAATCCTTTCTCAATGCCTTCAGGCGGTCTTGAGACACTTCTCAAGGCAGAAAGAGGCGAGATCGATCCTCTTTCTATCACAGCAGACCAGTACGACCTTGTCTGCAACGGCGTAGAGCTTTCATCGGGAGCTGTCAGAAACCACGATCCTGAGATCATGATAAAGGCATTTGAAATGGTAAGACTTGGAGAGGACGACGTTAAGTCCAAGTTCCCTGCCATGTACAACGCATTCTGCTATGGTGCTCCGCCTCACGCAGGTATCGCACCCGGTGTGGACAGAATGGTAATGCTTCTTGCAGGCGAGGATGCCATCAGAGAGGTTATTCCTTTCCCTATGAACAAGAACGCACAGGACGTAATGATGGGTGCTCCCGGATTCGTTACGGACAGACAGCTTGAAGAACTCCATATTAAGGTTACGGAAAAAGAGGATGAATAAAGAAGAAAAGAGGTACTATGTTGCAGTAGCGGTGATGCTTTTTGCGGCACTTTTCCTGAGACTGTTCAGGCTCGGGGAAGTGCCCAGGGGTCTGCATGTTGATGAGATCGGCATGGCGTATGACTCCTGGTGCATCGGCCACTTCGGTGTGGACAGGTACCTCAATTCTTTTCCTGTATATCTTAGCAATTACGGTGGAGGACAGAGTGTCCTCTATTGTTATCTGGACGTGCCCTTTATACTTTTGGGCGGCATAAATGCCGTTGCGGTAAGGCTCCCGTCGGTTATCTTTTCCATGCTCACTGCCATCTTCGGATGCAGGCTGGTAAAGATCATCTCCGGCAAAAGGGCATCATTATTATATCTGTTTATATTTCTTACAGTTCCCTATTTTACCCAGGCTTCAAGGATCGGACTTGACTGCAATCTGATGCTGGGACTCAGCGTTATGATGCTAAATCTCATAGAATATTGCCTTCGCGAGGAAAATTATGGGAAGATAAAGATCTTTATCCTTCTGGGACTCCTTACGGGGATAACCATGTATTCCTATGCCCTTAGCAACATTATCCTTCCGCTGTTTTATATCTTTTTGTTTATCTATATGATAATTACCAAAAAGAAGATAGCCCTTAAATCCGTTATCGCTTTTGCTATACCCGCAGCTGTACTGGCCCTTCCCCTTGCCCTTGTGCAGGTGGTAAATATTTACGGCCTTCCCAGTATGCACTTTGGGCCCATAACCATTCCCGTGATCCTGCAGTACAGGCTGGATGACATTGTATTTGATCAGGTAAAGCCCAATCTTCACTGGACCTTCGACAGTCTGTTCAGAGCTGACAATACGGATTTTGATTCCTTCCCGCAGTTTGGCGCTCTGTACATGTTCTCGATCCCTGTGCTCATTGTGGGAGCCGTGATAAATGCAGTCCGTATTATAAAGGACATTCCGCAAAAGAAATTCCGCTTCGAGGGGGCTATTCTCATTTATGCATTTACGGTGCTGCTTCTTGGCCTTTTCATACAGGGAGTTACCACCTATAGGATAAACAGTGCCTTTTTCGGCCTTTCGTTTCTTATAGTGACTTCCATAGATGCGCTTATTTCATGGGGCAAAAAGACCCGTGTATGGACCGCAGCCGGGATACTTCTTTCTGCGGCATATCTCGTTAGCTCCATTTTCTTTATTAAGTACTACTTTACCGAATATGAGGATGATATCTATCCCCAGAGACTCTTTGCCGAGGATCCCACAAATGCCTATGATTTTCTGGAAAGTCAGCCCTCTGAGATAACAGGAAGGCTTACCTACGTGGGCGGAGCCAATGAGGCATTTATTTACTATCTCTGGAGCAGAGAGATCTCGCCCTATGAATATGACCATAACAGCCTTGGAAACAACGGAGACGGCGTAAAATATAGCTTCTGGGCGCCCGAGCCCTATGACAGTGCCTGCAACTATATCTTTTACCTGCCTGAAGAGGAAGAGAGAAAGGCGCTTCTGGATCTTGGATTTGAGGAGACGGATTTTGGCGCTTACAAGGTTTACATTCATTCATGATATAATCAAAAAAAGACTACCTAAGGAGAATGTGTATGAAGAAATTAAAAGCATTGATGTTTTCCCTTATCTGCATAATATGCCTCACGGGATGTGTGAGATTTAATACTACCGTAGAGGTTAAAAAGAACGGAAATCTTGACGTCACAATGCTTTTGGCGGCCGTATCCATGGCTGATTACGGAATGGAAGACCTGGTATCTTCCGATGAGATGAAAAATCTGGAAGAGCAGGGCTGGACCGTGGAAGAGTATTCACAGGACGGCTTCGTCGGATTTACGGCTACAAGAAAAGACATATCTCCCGAGGAGCTTACAACTTCCATGGAGAGCACGGAAAACAGCTTTTCGTCAGGCATTGGCTCAGATGACATCTCTTTTACAAGAGAGGGATCCAAATATGTCCTTGACTGGAAGGTGTTTGACGAGGATGACATGGCACAGATGTCAGCATACAAGGGCTATTTCGCCATGACAGGCGGATATATGACCCTTACGGTAAAGCTTCCTGTTGAGCCTATCTCCAGCAATGCAACCAAGATATCAGATGACGGCAAGACTCTTGAATGGGACCTTTTGAATCTTGGTCCTGACAATAAGATCCATCTCGAGTTTTCGATTAAGAGCCTAATACCCTGGAAGGCTCTTCTTATAGCAGGAATCGTGCTTACACTTCTGATAGCGCTGATCATTGTAATAATCGTGCTTGCAGCTTCTTCCAATAAAAAGAAGAGAGCAGCCCAGATGCAGAACGCTATGTACTACACCCAGAACATGGGAGGCGCGCCTCAGGGCTTTAATCCCGGACAGTACAATCAGCCGGGGCAGGGTTACCAGCCTCAGGGGTACAATCCTCAGGCAAATGCAGGTTATCAGCAGTCCGGAACAGGGTATCAGCCCGAACTGGAGAACAATAACCGAAATTTTGATAAATAATTTATAAAGAAATAGGCCGAAGGTCACCTTAGCCCGCATGGGAAGTGACCTTCGGCTTTTTTTGTTTTTTGCTGCAAAAGGGGTGCAATTGTCTAACTATTATTGAGAAAAGGGCATAAAAAGTGTATTATTATAGTGTTATACTCTATTAGTATGCGCAAATATGCAGATTATGGGAGAAAGGAGCGCAAAAAGACCGGAATGGAAGTAAGACAGATGTCTAAACTTATCGGACAGTTTGCAATGGTGGGTCAGCTTGGACTGTCGCTTCTGATGCCGCTTCTTATGTGCCTTTTCGTCTGTTACCTGCTTGTCACCAAACTCTCGTTGGGGGCGTGGGTATATATACCGGGCTTTATACTTGGGCTCGGAGCTTCGATGACAACGGCCTACAAGGTTTATCTGTCAGTTGTTCACAGGGAAGAGAAAAAGAAAATAAAGAAAGGCCCGAATGAGGTTTATTTCAACAAACACATGTAAATCACTTTCGGGGAGAAACTTGGTATGAAAATTCAGCCGGCGGTAAAGACGGAAACGGGGAAGATCGCGCTCGGAACAGGTGTCGGAGTGCTGATCATGTATCTTGTATTTTTTGTTTTGCACATGGTTGTTCCTGGCTGGGCACCATTTGATTATAAAGTCATTCTTGGAGGAATAGGCGGATTTATAGTAGCCGTGGGCAATTTCTTCTGGATGGCAATAACCGTGCAAAAGGTAGCAGCAACAGAAGATGAGCAGAAGGCAAGAAGTACCATGGGCGTAAGCTACAGGTACAGAACGCTTCTTCAGCTCTTGTGGGTTATACTGGCGATAGTCGTTCCGGTATTTAACCTGGTAACGGGCATAGTTCCGTTATTCATTCCCAGTTTATTTATAAAACTACGCGGGATCTTTTCTGCGGGGAAAGGAGGTTGAAGGCGAAAGCATGAGTAAAAGCTTCGAAGTCGATTATGCGCAGATATACGCGACCATAAAGACCGGAATCCCCATTCTGGGAGATCTTAATATCACAGAGACACTGGTTGTCAGCTGGATAGTAATGATCATAATCACCGGACTTTGCATTTTCCTTACAAGGGATCTCAAGGTCGAGAATATCTCCAAAAGACAGGCTTTTGCAGAAATGCTGGTTGAGACGGGCAACAATTTTGTCCGCAACAACACAGGAGGCACCAAGTTTGACAAACTGATACCTTTTGTGTCGGCTCTTTTCGCTACAAGCGTTGTATCCAATCTGATCAGCCTTGTGGGACTCAGGAGCCCGACAGCAGATCTGTCAACAGAAGCAGCCTGGGCGGTAGTCGTTTTCATCATGATCACGTCTACCAAGATCAAAACCAATGGATTTGGCGGTTATCTGAAAGGATTCACCACACCTATTGCGGTTATGACACCTTTCAATATCTTGTCAGAGCTGGCAACACCGGTCAGCATGGCTTGCCGTCACTTTGGTAACATTCTTTCCGGAGTAGTTATCGACGGACTTATCTATTGGGCATTGGGGTTGGCATCAGCAGCCATATTTGGACTTATCCCCGGTGCGGTAGGAAAATTCTTATCAAACATCCCTATCCTCGGGATAGGTATTCCTGCAGTAACAGGTGTGTACTTTGACTGGTTCTCAGGATGTATGCAGGCATTCATTTTCTGTATGCTCACCGTCATGTACATTGCCAATGCGGCGGAAACAGACTAAAACAAAATCTTATATCGGAAAAATAAAAACAATTTAACTTTAGGAGGCAAATAATTATGGGTGATTTTCAGTTACTGGCAAAAGGTATTGCACTTGCAGGATGTGGAATAGGTGCAGGATGTGCGCTTATCGCAGGTATCGGCCCCGGTATTGGTGAAGGAACTGCCGTATCCAAGGCTCTTGAGGCTATCGGACGTCAGCCTGAGTGTAAGAGTGATGTAACAGGTACCATGCTTCTTGGTTGTGCCGTTGCAGAGACAACCGGTATCTACGGTTTCGTTACAGGACTTCTTCTTATTTTCGTAGCACCCGGAATGTTCATGGGATACTTAAACTGATCCGGCAAAGTATAAAGGAGATTATTTATGGGACATCAGGAGCTGGTAACACTGGTTCCCTGGACCTTTATCATCCAGATCATCAACCTTTTTATACAGGTTTATCTCATTAAGAAGTTTCTTTTCAAACCTATTAATGACATCCTGGAAAAGAGAAGAAATCTTGCGGATAAAGAGATCAGAGAAGCCAGAGAGGCCAAAGATGAAGCTGATTCTCTCAAGGAACAGTATGAGACAAGTCTGACCAACGCACATGCGGAGGCAGCTCAGATTGTATCCGATGCTCAGAAGGAAGCCCAGAACAAGGCAGATACTCTTGTGCGTGAGGCACAGGAAGAAGTGGCAGGCATCAAAGCCAGAGCTGCTGCAGATATTGAGCAGGAAAAGAAGAAGGCTATCAACGAGGCCAAGGACGAGATCGGCGGACTTGCAATGGATATTGCAGGCAAGGTTGTTGAAAAAGAGATCAACGAGTCCGATCACAAAAAACTTATCGATGATTTTATTAATCAGGTAGGGGCATAATCAGTCCGAGGCACTTGCTGCCAAGGACGTGACCAATTGACGAAGGAGTTTTATTATGAGTAAAGCTGGAGATCTTTATGGGCAGAGCCTATATGATCTGGCAGCGGAAGAGAACCTTACGGATGATATACTGGGCGAAATGGAAGGCGTGAAGGGAATCTTTAGCGAGAACCCCGATTATATCACCCTTCTCTCGGAGCCGTCAGTCCCCAAGAACGAAAGACTGCAACTGGTGGACGAGGCCTTTAAAGACGGCCTTACTCCTTATCATCTGAACTTTATCAAGATACTCATTGAAAAAGGGCTTTTACGTGAGTACTCAGCTTGTTATAAGAGATTCAGAAAATCTTATAATGAGTCTCACAATATAGCGGATGCGCTTGTTACCACAGCGGTGACATTAAGTGATTCACAGCTTACAGCTCTTAAAGAGAAGCTTGAAAAGATCAGCGGTAAGAAGGTTCTGCTGGTGCAGAAGACAGATCCAGGCATCCTTGGTGGTGTCAGAGTGGATCTGGAGGGACAGCTCTTTGACGGATCGGTCAAAGGAAGGCTTTCCGAGCTTCGCAGAAAAGTCGACGATGTCGTGATCTAAAAACAAGTTTACGTCGGAGGAAAATATGGAACTAAAACCAGAAAAAATATCCGAGGTTATTCGAAGCCAGATAAAGAATTATCAGAATGCAATTATCCAGAATGAGACAGGAACTGTTCTTACAGTCGGCGACGGTATTGCCCGTGTCAGCGGACTTCTGAACTGTATGTCCGGAGAGCTTCTGGAATTTGAGAACGGTACATTCGGAATGGCTCAGAACCTCGAGGAAACAGTAGTATCCGCGGTTTTGTTCGGCGAGGATGTTGGTATCAGCGAAGGACAGACCGTTAAGCGTACAGGACGAGTTGTTTCCGTACCTGTAGGCGAGCAGATGATCGGCCGTGTTGTTAACGCTATTGGACAGCCAATCGACGGACAGGGCCCCATCGAAACATCAGAATACAGACCGGTTGAGTCTCCCGCTCCCGGAATCATTGCAAGACAGCCCGTTAAGGAGCCCTTGCAGACAGGAATCAAGGCTATCGATTCCATGATCCCCATCGGAAGAGGACAGCGTGAGCTTATTATCGGTGACAGACAGACAGGTAAGACCACAATTGCTATCGATACCATCCTTAACCAGAAGGGCAAGGACGTTATCTGTATCTATGTGGCTATAGGTCAGAAGCGCTCAACAGTTACAGCGCTTGTTGATGATCTTAAAAAAGGCGGGGCAATGGACTACACAATCGTAGTTGCAGCTACTGCATCAGAGCCCAGTCCTTTGCAGTACATTTCACCTTACACAGGTTGTGCAATGGGTGAGTACTTTATGAATAAGGGTAAGCACGTTCTTTGTATCTACGACGATCTTTCCAAGCACGCCGTAGCTTATCGTGCACTTTCCCTTCTGATCAGAAGACCCCCGGGACGTGAAGCTTATCCCGGTGACGTATTCTATCTCCACTCAAGACTTCTTGAGAGAGCAGCCAAGCTCTCTGATGAGAACGGCGGAGGATCACTTACAGCCCTTCCCATCATTGAGACTCAGGCGGGTGACGTATCGGCATACATCCCGACCAACGTTATCTCCATTACAGACGGTCAGATATTCCTTGAGACAGAGCTCTTCCACTCCGGAATCATGCCGGCGGTCAACCCCGGTATATCCGTATCCCGAGTTGGTGGTAACGCTCAGATCAAGGCTATGAAGAAGGTTGCAGGTACCTTGAAGCTGGTTTACTCACAGTACCGTGAGCTGCAGAGTTTCGCACAGTTCGGATCCGACCTTGACGAGGATACCAAGGCTCGTCTTGCACAGGGTGAAAGAATCGTGGAAGTGCTCAAGCAGGACAAGAACCAGCCCGTTCCTGTTGAAAAGCAGGTTGCAATCCTTTACGCCGTTGTAAATAACATCCTTATTAAGGTTGAAGCAACAGACGTTGCCAAGTATGAGGCAGGTCTTTATGAATTCCTTGATACAAATCCTTCCGGAATCGCAGCCATGAACGGCATCCGCGAGACAGGAAAGCTTGAAGGTGAAACAGAGACCAAGCTGAAAGAGGCACTGGACGCTTACACTGAGAATTTCCTTAAAAACAAATAACAGGAATAAGGAGGAATAATAATGGCCGGATCAATGAAAGCTGTTAAACTCCGGATCAAGAGCGTTCAGAGCACGATGCAGATTACGAAAGCCATGCAGCTGGTTGCTGCATCCAAGCTTCGTAAAGCTAAGGAAAGAGCTGATGCATCCAAGCCCTACCTGGTAACCATGCTTGAAACACTGACGGATATTGCAAACAGCAATTCCGATTTCGGATCTCCATATACAAAGTCCACGGACAATGACAAATGGCTCTATGTTGTTATTGCCGGAGACAGGGGACTGGCGGGAGGATATAACTCCAACCTCTTCAAGTTTATGGAACAGGAGATGAAGGGCAGAACGGATGTAACGGTGCTTCCCATCGGTAAAAAATCCGTTGAGCACTTCAAACACCGCAATGTACCTCTTTTCACAGAGGAATATGCAGAAGTTGCCAAGGTAAATGTCTCAGATTGTTTCCAGATTGCCAAGCTTATCTGTGACGCATACTCAAAAGGAGAGTTCGGACACATTTTCCTGTGCTACACCAATTTTGTATCCATGCTCTCTCAGGTTCCAACAGCCTCGTCACTTCTTCCTTTGTCAGATCTTAGGACCGAGGAAAATGCTTCTGACGGAAAGGCAAGAGAACTGATTTTGTATGAGCCCAATTCAGAGACAGTGTTCAATGCAATTGTTCCGGAATATCTGGCGGGAATTCTTTACTCAAGTATCAATATTTCTTACGCAAGTGAGCTTGCAGCCCGTAGAACAGCTATGGAAGCAGCTACAGACAATGCGGAAGAGATGATCGAAACCTTGAGTCTGTACTACAACAGAGCCCGTCAGGCCAGCATCACGCAGGAGATCACGGAGATCGTTGCGGGAGCTGAAAGCTGATCACCTGGCGAGGTGTTTTCGAGCCTGGTGTACTAGCTTGTTCTGGCGAGTGCGTAGCACGAGAGCAGAACTTCATCTTGGAATAGCAAATATAAGGAGTCTAAACAATGAGTGAAAATCATGTTGGAAAGGTAATACAGGTTACAGGCCCTGTACTTGACATCCGCTTCAAAGAGGGTGAGCTTCCGGATCTTCACAATGCCATAGAGATCATGATCGAGGATCGCAGACTTATCGCTGAGGTTGCTCAGCAGGTCGGTGATGACGTTGTAAGATGCGTAGCCATGAGCTCAACTGATGGTCTTGTCAGAGGAGTGGATGCAAAAGATACAGGAAGTCCCATCACTGTTCCCGTCGGTGACAAGTGTCTGGGAAGAATTTTCAACCTCCTCGGAGAGCCTGTTGACAATCAGCCTGCACCCGAAGGGGTAGAGAGATGGGCTATCCATCGTCCCGCACCTTCATACGAGGATCAGGTACCCGCAACAGAGATCTTTGAGACAGGTATCAAGGTTGTTGACCTTATCTGCCCTTACGCTAAGGGCGGTAAGATCGGTCTTTTCGGCGGTGCCGGAGTAGGTAAGACCGTTCTTATCATGGAGCTTATCAATAACGTAGCAAAGGCTCACGGCGGTATTTCCGTATTCACCGGCGTTGGAGAGCGTACCCGTGAAGGTAACGATCTCTACGGCGAAATGAAAGAGAGCGGAGTTATCGACAAGACAGCACTTGTTTACGGACAGATGAATGAGCCCCCGGGAGCCAGAATGAGAGTTGGTCTTTCCGGACTTACAATGGCAGAGTATTTCCGTGATGTTAAGAATCAGGACGTGCTTTTGTTCATCGACAATATCTTCCGTTTCACACAGGCAGGTTCAGAGGTTTCAGCGCTTCTTGGACGTATGCCTTCAGCCGTAGGTTATCAGCCTACACTGGCTACTGAAATGGGTGCTCTTCAGGAGCGTATCACATCAACAAAGAAGGGTTCCATCACATCTGTTCAGGCCGTATACGTGCCTGCGGATGACCTTACAGACCCTGCTCCTGCTACAACCTTCACACACCTTGATGCTACAACGGTTCTTTCAAGAGATATCGCTTCAAAGGGTATCTATCCCGCTGTTGATCCTCTTGATTCAACAAGCCGTATCCTTTCACCTGATATCGTAGGTAAGGAGCACTATGAAGTAGCAAAGGGCGTACAGCAGGTTCTTCAGAGATATCGTGAGCTGCAGGATATCATCGCCATCATGGGTATGGACGAGCTGTCCGAAGAGGATAAGCTTACCGTTTACAGAGCACGTAAGGTTCAGAACTTCCTGTCACAGAGCTTCTCTGTAGCAGAGCAGTTCACAGGACTTCCCGGCAAGTACGTTCCGCTTAAAGAGACCATCAGAGGCTTCAAGATGATCCTTGACGGCGAGTGCGACGATCTTCCCGAGAGTGCATTCCTTCTTGTGGGAACCATTGACGAAGTATTCGAAAAGGCTAAGAAGTCTTAAAAGGAGCTGTTTATGTCGACATTTCATTTACAGGTTGTTTCCATGGACGGTCAGGACTTTGACGGCACAGTCCAGAAGATACTGCTTCGTACAATAGACGGTGATGTGGAGATCCTTGCCCGTCACACTGACTACTGTACTGCTATCGGTATGGGCACTGCCAGAGTTACCATGGAGGACGGCACAGAAAGAAAAGCAGCCTGTATCGGCGGAATGCTTTCTGTTATGAAAGGCGAGGTTCGCGTTCTTCCCACCACCTGGGAGTGGAGCGAGGACATCGACGTTGAGAGAGCAAAAGCAGCCAAGGAAAGAGCCGAGGAAAGGCTCAGGGACCAGCAGCTCGACAAAGAGGCGCGAGTCCGCGCCGAAGCCAAGCTCTACAGAGCTCTGGTAAGACTTGGTTCCACCGGACAGGAAATAAAGGATTGATTGGTTTATAAAACAGTAAAAAGCCCTCGTTTGAGGGCTTTTTTGTTTGCAGAAAAAGTACGCGGTAAATAGTCGCGGACTCTCTGTGCTTGCTTAAAACTTGCTAAAAGCATTTATGCTTGTTATAATCATTTTCGTTCATTTTACGCCTTTTCCGGGCGTAACAGCGTGATAGAGTCATTATCCGCTGTTTATTTCACAATTTCGGTCATAAATTGGGGCGTGATCCGGGTCGATATTTGGGCGTCATTTAAGGAACATGCGAAATTTGGGGAACAGTCTGCCTCAGCGTGAAAAAAGTGATTTGCGGCAGTCTTCTTTTTAGAAATCAGGCTGCTTTCTGGGGGAAAATCATATTTGTGGCAGCCTTGGATGTTTTATTCGGTCTGCCTCAATAGTAAATATAATTGAAATAGGCAGTGAAAAAAGGAAATGGGAGCATGCCGAAATTGCTTCTTTCTCAATTTAGGCAGTCTCAAATTACAAATCAGCTCTCATGATTAAGATGATGATAATAAGCAAGCTTGAATAAGGTAATGGACAATATCTTGAAACTATCTAAAAACATGCACAATTAGGAGGTTACAGTTGTACGGATTAAAAGAACTATTAGGACAGGAAGAAAGCAGACTCAAACAGATTAAGAAGCAGGTAGATAAAAGGCTGACTAACGTGCCTGAAGGAAATCTAAGAATAACATCATCGGGTAAAAAAATACAATTCATGTATTGTTCAGAATCAGATGAAGACAATAAGAAAAGAAGGCAAGGTACGTTTATAAAGAAGGAAAACAGAGACCTTGCTCGGAAACTGGCGCAGAAAAGCTATGATCAGAGGGTGCAAAAGCTTGTTGAAAGAAGGCTTAAACAGGTTCAAAAACTAAATTCAGAATATGAAGATGATGAGATAGTAAAGATTTATCAACAGATGCATGCGTTAAGGCAGGAATTGGTGCGACCGGTTGAAAAACTATGGGAGCAACGGGTGTCTGAATGGAAGAGTGTTCCTTACAAAGGAAAAGAATTTGCTCCGGGTTGGCCGGAAATATATACCAAGAAGGGCGAAAGGGTAAGATCAAAGTCGGAAAAGATTTTGGCGGACATGTTCTACGATCTTGGAATTGAATATAAATATGAATGCCCGTTAAAGCTAAAAGGGGTAGGAATCGTTTATCCTGACTTTACATTTTTAAGCAAGAAGACTTTTGAAGAGATATATTGGGAGCATGATGGAAGAATGAATGATCCGGAATATGCAGAGAAAGCGGTCAGGAAGATTGATGCATATACACGTAATGGGATTTTTCCCGGCAAGAGGCTTCTCGTCACATATGAAACCAGCAACTATGTACTTAGCACTTCTGTGGTAAAGGCGCTGATTCAGGAACATTTGCTATAGGACCTTTCTCTGGCGGAGAAAAAGGGGGTGAAGATATAAATAACACTTTGTGGAACGGTTCATAGCGGGCAATCCATGGGGAAATAAGTAGATTCAGTAGGTAAATGCCATTAAGATAAATCTCTTCGAAAGGATTAAGCCATGTGTAGATGCTCAGTGAGTCACATAGTGATTTAATGTGGATAATCCCAGGGGCGTATTAGACGATTCGTCTGCCTGTTTTAAAACTTCACTAATCTTGGCAGACCGAAAAAAACAAAATAGCCTGCTTAAATTTGTAATTAAGTAATTGAGGCAGACTTTGGACTTATACCAAGACTGCCTCAATGGAGGATTTCACAAATTACGGCAGGTAATATTCATGTTTCCGGTCTGCCTAATTTCAAAATTTTGGATTACAGGCAGGCTAAACATGAAAAGAATGCTAAGTGAAGCCATTATGCCACAGATATCACAATCTAAAAGCCATCATCAAAACTCTTTTTTTATTGGCCCAAAAAGGATATGATTTAACATATAGATTTGAGCAGGAAAGAGTAACGGTATTTCTAAATAAGGAGGGTCTTATGGAAGAAAAGAAATGGTGGCAAAAAAGCGTGGTATATCAGATATATCCTCGCAGCTACAGTGACAGTAACGGTGACGGCATCGGGGACCTTAAAGGCATCACCGCTCGCCTTCCGTACATCGCAGAGCTTGGTGCGGACGTGATCTGGCTCTCCCCAGTTTATGCATCTCCCAATGATGACAACGGCTACGACATCAGCGATTACAGAGCTATAATGCCCGAGTTTGGCACGATGGAAGATTTTGATGAGCTCCTTAAAAGAGCTCACGAACTGGGGCTCAAGATCATGATGGATCTTGTTGTGAACCATACTTCCGATGAGCATAACTGGTTTAAAGAAGCAAAAAAATCAAAAGATAACCCTTACAGGGATTACTATATCTGGCGTGATCCAAGACCCGGCATGAAGGGCGGAGAACCCGGAGCTGAGCCAAACAACTGGGGATCTTGCTTTGGTGGAAGTGTATGGAAATATGACGAGACGACAGGACAGTACTTCATGCATCTCTTTTCCCCAAGACAGCCTGATCTTAACTGGGACAATCCCAAGGTCAGGGATGAAGTTTTTGATATGATGACCTGGTGGCTCAAAAAGGGCGTTGACGGCTTCAGAATGGACGTTATCAGCCTTATTTCCAAGCCTGCAGGGCTTCCTGACGGTGTACCCGGTGAAACAGGCTATGCAAGCTGGGCAGATTGCGCTACAGGCCCGCATCTTCATGAGTATCTACGCGAGATGAATGATCGCGTACTCTCCAAGTTTGATGTGATAACTGTTGGAGAATGCCCAGGTGTTTCCATGGAAGAAGCCCGCAACTACGCAAATCTTGAAGGCTCAGAGCTGAACATGATCTTCCAGTTTGATCATATGGGCTGTGATTATGCCGACGGCGTAGGTCGCTACGGCCTTACAGTCATGAACCTGCAAAACCTTAAAGAAGCCATGAACAAGTGGGAAACGGGACTTGAGGGCTATGCGTGGAATTCTCTTTACTGGAACAATCACGATCAGCCTCGCTGCGTTTCACGTTTTGGAAATGATAGCAAGGAGTATCGAGAACTCAGCGCAAAGATGCTGGGAACCTGTCTGCATCTTATGAAGGGCACGCCCTATGTATATCAGGGCGAAGAGATCGGCATGACCAACTGCCCTTGGAACAGCCTGGATGAGATAAACGACATAGAATCAAGTAATAATGTTCGTCAGAATATAGAAAAAGGCATTATCAGAAAAGAGGATGCTCTTGAAGTAATGCGTCGTCAGAGCCGCGACAATGCCCGCACTCCAATGCAGTGGGATGACAGCGAAAATGCCGGCTTTACAACAGGCAAGCCCTGGCTTCGCATCAATCCCGATTATGTTACGGTAAATGCCAAGGATGCTGTTGCAAGAGAAGATTCCGTTTACAACTATTACAAAAAACTCATTGCTCTTAGGAAAAAGAGTGACCTTATTGTATACGGAAAATTTGAGCTGTTGTATCCGGATAGTAAGGAAGTATTTGCTTACACTCGTACATTGGATGATAAAAAGCTCTTTGTAGCATGCAACTTTACAGATCACGATGTGGATATTGCCGTGCCCGATGAGTGCAAAAACGGATCGCTGCTTATAGGCAATTACCCTGACGGTAATGCCTCCGGAAAGCTTCGTCCCTACGAAGCTGTTGCAATTTCTTTAGACTGAAAATACAGACTTAACTACAGGAGATAACCATGCCGGTTATAAACGCTCATTCAAGAGAAGATATTCTTTTTGACACCCTGGACGGTGTGCTTTTATATCATAATCATCTAAACGGCTATCCTCAGCACTGGCATAACGAGGTAGAACTTGTCATGCCCATTACAGGCGCCGTTGAGATCCAGTTTCACAATGACTCTTCAGTGGTAAAACGCTGCGGCCCCGGTGATATCATGCTCATTGCTCCGGGAACCCTTCATGAATATCTCGAGACCAAAGAAGGTGGCGAAAAGCTCATCTTATTGTTTGATATAGGAGGCTATTCCCAGGTATCATCGCTGGTTCCGCTGTTAAAAACTCTGCCTCCGTATGTAAGAGTTAGAAAAGAAAAGCACCCTGAAGAGGCGGAAAGGCTAAAGGGATATTTTTACGAGATCCAAAGACTTTACGGCGAGAGCGATGAGTTTTTGCAGATTTCGGTGTACTCTCTTGTGACGCTTATGCTGGCTCAGATAGGAAGCATGCACCTTACGGAAGGGGCGGTTTCCGCAGATCCCGAGGATACTGTTACCGGCAATGTCGAAAGACTTGTGGCGGTTACCAACTACATAGATTCCCATTGCAACGAGGAAATATCCGTTGACTCTCTTGCCGAGATGGCGGGATTTTCCAAGTATCACTTCGAAAGGCTCTTTAAATCCGCCATGGGAATCTCCTGCTACCGCTACATCACCAAGCGAAGGATGATGATGGCAAAACAGCTCCTTGGCAATTCCAGTCTCTCCGTTATGGAAGTAGCCATGCAATCCGGCTTCTTTAGCCTTTCAACCTTCAACCGCGTATTCAAGGACTCTAACGGCTGCTCTCCTACTGAATTTAGAAAGCTCTATCTGTCGGATGATGAGAGAAAAGCAAGGGTGGGGAAATAAAATATACGGATAAAACAAAGAGGATGATGGAATAGTTAGGACGTTCAGAGTATTTAGAGTATTTAAAGCATTCCGTTATTCAAAGAGCATACGCATTATCGCAAAGGTAATAGCTAATTCTAAAAATGCATTGGTGGCGGTGTGTACTTTGGCTATAGGTTATATCCTCGTTTCCGCGCTTATTATGTTCAATGAAAAGGCTGCCACACTTTTAAAGCGTGACAGCCTTTTCTTATAAAAACACTCAAAATCTTTTGATAATTTACTCTTTAACACCACCGATAGTAAGGCCTGCCACGAAGTACCTCTGAAGGAACGGGTAGAGCATTACTATGGGAGCCATGGTGATGATGGTGGCTGCGGCTCTTACGGAAATGGGTGTGATGTTAACGGAGGTACCTGTGGTGGCAGCTCCTGCATTTCCCTTAAGACTTGTAACCGCTGAAAGCATCTTCATCAGCTCGTACTGAAGAGTGGTGTACTCATCTGCCATACGGTTGTAGAGCATTGTGTCGAACCAGGAGTTCCACTGACCTACTGCAACGAAAAGAGCTACCGTAGCGTAGATGGGCTTACATAAGGGTGATATAACCGATACAAATATTCTCATGTAGCCTGCGCCGTCGATCTGGGCTGCTTCCTGAAGAGAATCCGGAAGACCTTCCATGTAAGTCCTCATAACCAGCATGTTGAAACCGTTCAGCATTCCGGGGATAACATATACCCAGAAGGAATTGGTCAAATGCAGGTTCTTGTACAGGAGCATGATAGGGATCATACCGCCGTTAACGTACATGGTGATAACCCAGAAAAGTGAAAGCTGTGATCTGAATACGAAGTTTTTCTGGCTTACGATAAATGCCAGAAGGGCATTTGCTATAACGGCAAGAACTGTGCCGATAAGAGTACGAAGTACTGAAACCAGCGCACCGTGTCCGATATTTCTAAGAGCAAGTACTGTTGTATAGTTCTGCAGAGTAAATATTCTGGGCCATAAGTGCACACCGCCTCTCATGGCGTCAACACCGTCGTTGAAAGATATTGCCAGAGTGTTAAGTACCGGATAAAGCGTTACTACACTGAACAGCAACATGAATAAAGTGAGGAAAATGTAGAAGATCACATCTCCTATTTTTATTTTAAGTCCTAAGGACTTGGTTTCATTTTTTTCCATACAGCACCTCCACCTAGAATAACCTTTCTTCGCCGGTTCTCTTGGCGATTTCGTTCGCGATGACGATGATCGCTATGGATACAACGCTCTTAAACATACCGGCTGCAGTACCGAGAGAGTAGTCATTCTGGCTGATACCCCAAGTCAGAACATAGATATCAATGGTATCTGCGACACTCTTTACGAGTCCGTTTCCTAAGAGATACTGTACTTCAAAGCCTGCATTCAACAGATTTCCAAGGTTCATGATAAGCAGGACTATGATTGTGGGACGAAGTCCCGGAAGAGTAACATGTTTGATCTTTCCCCATCTGCCCGCGCCATCGATGGAAGCTGCTTCATAAAGACAGGGATCGATGGAAGTGATGGCTGAAAGATAAATAATGGCATTCCATCCTGTTTCCTTCCACACATGTGCGAAGGTTACGATGGGCCAGAAAAGTGCGGGAATTGAGAAGAACGGGACAGTGTCCTTTACGATACCGGATTTTGTCAAAAGCTCATTTACGATTCCCGTTGATGAAAGAGCATCATTTAAGATACCTGTAACGATGATCCAGGAAAGAAAGTGAGGCAGATATGATACAGTCTGCACAACCTTCTTGGGCTTTAAAAGTCTGAATTCGTTTAACAGAATTGCAAATACAATGGCTGTCAGGGTAGTAAATATGAGGTTCAAAGTACCCATGCAGAAAGTGTTTCTGATAACCCTGATGAATGTTGCATCGGAAAACAGGAATTTGAATTTAGCAAGCCCAACCCACTGAGAGTGGAAGAGGCCTGTTTTGTTCTTATAGTTTTCAAAGGCCATAAGCCATCCGGCCAGAGGCAGATAACAGAAAATGAATCCGTAGATAACAAATACTACAGACCATGCTATAAGAACCTTCTGTCTTACGAGCACTTTTTTGGTAATTACCGTTTTCTTTTTATTTGCTACGGTTTTACTCATACTGGTGGTTCCTTTCGGTTAATTCTATCTGAGATAAAAGGCAGCCATATACTTTTGAAAATGCATATGGCTGCCATATCATCTATAGCCTGACTTTAAGTTTTATCAGCCTGCATTAGCTGCAACTCTTTTGTCAAGTTCTTCCTGCATCTGGTTAAGGAAGTCTTCAGGCTTGCATCCTTCGTAAGCTTTCATGTAGTTAGCCCACTCGCTTTCGAAATCTGATGCCATAACAATCTTAGGAAGCCATTCGTGCTTGCACTCGCCCATCTTTGTCCAAGCAACACCGCCTTCTGTTGAAGTGTCGAGGTTGTTTGAATATGACCACATAGGGAACCAAGGATGTGTAGCGTTTACATCTTCTTGAACTGATCCGATAAGATCAGGATAGTTCTTTGCGCCGTATGCGTCGAAGCACCTCTGAAGAGGCTCTGCCAGCTTGTCATAGAACTCTGAAGGCTGCTCCTCAGGAAGGTTAGCGTTCTTGCCGTCATCGCTTGTTCCGCCGTACTGAGGCAGGTAGCTGTACGTGCACATATGGTCTGCTTTATATTTAGGATCTGCAACTTTAGCTCTGATCTCGTCAGTTCTGTAGAAGAGACCGTTTTCATCTACGAGATAATCTACGCCTTCAACACCCCAGAAACGAAGGTTGAGGATCTCCTGATCAAGCATCTTGTCAAGGAATGAGAATGCAAGGTCGGGATCTGAGCAGCTTGTTGTAACTGCGATACCTGAAGCTGTGTTAAGTGTATCGCCATAGGTGTGCCAACGGTTAGGCATTCCCTTGTCGATTGTAAGTCCTAAAGGAACATAGTTGCATCCCTGCTTATCAAGGCCTGCTGTAAGGAGTGCGTCGTTGATCTGCTGGAAATCCCAGTACTGATCGCACATACCAAGTACGTTACCGTTTGAAAGCTTCTGGATGTAATCGTCGTATTTCTGTGTTCCGAAGTCCTTATCAACGATACCCTTCTTGTATTCTTCGTTGAGCTTCTGGAAATATCTCTTAGCTGTAGGAGTTGTGTTGTAGTCTACGATAGTAGGCTTATCCTTGCCTTCGAAATCAACGATAACAGAACCATCGTTGGGATATCCGTCAAGGAACTGAGGAGCGTTCTCAATACAGAAGTAACGCCAGTCATCACAGAGACATGTGTAAGGAATTACATCCATCTCGTTGCCGTTAGCGTCCTGTGTCTTGGGATTAGCTGCTGCATATCTCTCAAGAAGGTCGAAGTAGTCATCAAGTGTCTTGATCTCAGGATAGTTGTCCCACTCAAGAACACGAGCCTGAATCCAGAAAGCCTCATCGTTGTGAGCTGTTCCTGTAGGAGCGCCCTTGGTGTTCTGGAATACGTTACACCAGTAGATCTTGCCATCGTCCTGTCTGAACTGATCCCACTCTGTAGGAGTGTAGTAGTTTGTAAGGTTAGGATACTTGCCGCTTGCAAGATAATCATCCCAAGGTACCAGTACGCCTTCATCATAAAGATCCTTACTTCCGTCACCACCGTCGATAAGATCGGGATATGTGCCTGAAGCGATGATACTTCCGATAGCTTCAGCAACTGTCTGTCCTGTAAGCCATGTCTCTTTGAGGCGAACGCCTGTCTTTTCGGCGATCATATCCTGGATTTCGTTGTTTCCGCTGTTGATCTCTGTTCCGGGCATTCCGGCAAAGAATGTGAAGTCAACGATGTCGCCGCTTGCTACTGCATCTGACCCGCTGTCAGTAGTCTGTGCTGCTGTATCGCTTCCTCCATCAGATGTTCCGGCATCGCCTGAACCCTGCTGTGCACCACCGCAGCCTGCAAGAGAAGCTGCAAGAAGCATTGTGCTCATTGTGAGTGCAAATACTTTTTTCACTGTTTTGTTTCTCATTACTTTTCCCCTTTCTCCCTTTTAGTTTTTGAAAATCAAAAACAAAGTGATACCTTTTCTAAAATTATTGTAGAACGATGGAACGTGATAAAAGAATGTAATTCTTTTACATCATCAAGCATATTTTTTACTTCTTTAACAGAAAATTCATTTTTTATCTTTATTTGTTGTGCTATATGCACAAAAAGAAAGGCACTTGTTTTGCACAAGTGCCAAATCTCTTGTCATTTTAACAATAAATGTCAGTGAAGGAATTCAATGGATTGTAAAGAAGCACTTCCCGTTCCTCTATATACCAGATAGAGCGGGCAGGAGCTGCCATTTAGAACTTTATCAAATCTGCATTCGTCTGCTTCCCAAATATTGGAGCCGATTCCATTGATGTATCCTATAGGATCTTTATCAAGAGCTGTTCTGACTTCGAAGGTTCCGCGGTAATATGCTCTGGTTTTGATGCGAAGACCTGTGGCATTTCTTACATCAAAGAATTTGAAGCCAATGGTGGTGCCGTCAGTGATTCCCTTGATGTAGCCATCATTTTGTTCTCCGTCACTGCCTTCCTGCACAATCCTGGGAGCGCCCTCCTCAACGTAAATCTTCTTTTCCGGAGTAAAGAGATTGCAAGCGATGTAAGCGGGATATTCGCCGATGTCTGACAGAGGGCCGCCGTTTAATCCGCAGGAAGTCATCTCTGCCTGAATGATCTTTCCTTCGGGAGTAAAACTTATCTTTTCGGCGCAACCCTGTCTGGAGTACCAGGTTCCGTGGGTATGTCTGTGGTAAAAGATATACCAGCTGCCTTCGATCTCTATGATGCTGCCGTGGTTGTTGGCACCGTAGGCGGAAGGATCTTCGGCATTTTTGTAGCTGTCTATATGAAGGTCGCAGTTACTTACGATAACGCCGCCGTAGGTAAAGGGGCCTTCCGGCTTGTCGGATGTAGCATAGCACAACTCGTGCATGACTTCTGAGGAGTATATGAAGTAGTAAGTGTCTCCGCGTTTTCTTATGGAAGGTGCTTCAAAGAATGCATGTCCTTCGTACTCTGTTCCTTTGCTGTACTGGGCTCCGGGAACAACTATTTCGGGAGCCCTGGTGACGGTGAGCATGTCTTTTCCAAGAACCGTAAACATTGCGCCGTGCCTTGACTTGTCTCCGTGTCCGCAAAATCCGGTGTAGAGATAAGTCTTGTCGCCTTCCGTCATTACGCCGGGATCAAACTGAGGCTCGTCCCCTTCTTTATCACCAAGCTTCGTTCCGTCCTCATAGTGAACGTAGCCGTAAAACTCAAAAGGTCCTGCGGGAGTATCTGCAACCGCAACGGATACGACGCTTACTTTATCAAGAACATAGTAGAGGTAATATCTGCCGTCGGGACCCACAGTCACATCAGGTGCATACAGACACATATGCCCGCGGGGGTTAAGAGGATCCGATACCTTGGGATAGATCACGCCCTCGTAGTGCCAGTTCCCAAGATCGTCCACGGGAGCTGACCAGCAAACATAATCATCCATGCAGAAGGTTTCACCCTTGCACAGGTCGTGGGATCCGTATACATAAACCCTGTCTCCGAACACGTAGGGCTCTCCGTCGGGAATGTATTCCCAGGAGGGCAGATAAGGATTTACTGCCTGCTTTTTGCTGCCCTGTCTTATGCCGCCTTCCATCTTGGGACACGCGCCGCGGCCAATAAACTCCATCTCGTGACGGGCATCATTTTTATAGCATTCCCACTTGGGAAGAGGCTTTCTGTCACGGCCGTTTCCGTTGGGATCACCTGTCTTTATAAAGTTGGCAAAGTAGTCGCACATTTTGCCGGCGAGGTCAAAGTGCCTTCCCTCGTAAGGCCTGTGGCACATATGAAGCGTATCAAAGAAGAACCACAGATCGCAGGAATGGAAGGTTCCGGGGAAGGAGTCCCCTTTGTGTCCGTCTCCCGGAATATCCGGATCGAATCTGTAATAGTAAAAACTGCTATCCGGGCGTTTTTCCTCTGCCCGGAGAAAGACTTCCTTAACAGAGCGCTCGACCATGTTGACACCTGCCTCTGAAAATTCATCTGTGGTATTTCCCGCAAGTATGGGAACATCAAGGCTCTCGCCCTTCATGAGCTTTTCTGTGGGATCCTGGGCGCAGAAGATACCGTCCGATATAGGGAACATTCTTCTGTGATCCTGGGCAAATCTGTTATAGCCTACCAGCAGTTCTTTTGTGGAAAGAGCTTTCGCCTCATCAAGACCTGAGACACCGAGACTTTCAAAAAACTCTTTTCCAAGAGACTCTGCCTGAGCCAGATTGAGAGGATGGAAGATGTCAGCATCCGAATTCTGAAGTCTTATGATGCCGCTAAAGATCGCAGCTGCTTTTATGATGTCTTTATTTTCCGGACATCCAAGCTGATGCTGAACGCTGGCGCCGCCTGCAGACTGTCCGCCGATGGTTATTCTGTCGGGGTCTCCGCCGAAGGCTTCGATATTTCTTTTAACCCACAAAAGACCTGCCTTCTGATCAAGGAGACCAAAGTTTGAAGGAGCATCCGGTGACTCGCCGGTGATCTCGGGATGAGCCATAAAGCCAAAACATCCCAGGCGATAAGCTATGCTTACAACAATGACGCCACGCTCTGCCAAAGGCTCTCCGTTAAATTCCATTTCCGCCGTATAACCCCACTGGAAGCCGCCACCGTAGATCCATACAAGGACCGGAAGCTTTTCATCTTTTCTTTTGGCAGGAGTCCAGACATTCAGGTAAAGGCAGTCTTCGCCCATGGGGATCTCGGGATCCACGTGCCATTCGCGGTTATAGACGATGTCGCCGATGCCGGGGGTGTCCTGAACTGAAATGGGACCGAAAGAAAAAGCATCCAGTGTGCCCTCCCAGTCAGGACAGGGCTGAGGAGCTTTCCATCTGTTTTCTCCCACAGGGGGAGCTGCAAAAGGGATTCCCTTAAAGACAGTGACCCTTGGGTCGTTTCCGGGAAGTCCCCTGACTTTTCCGTTTTCTATAGTAGTTTCTCTGAGCATTTTGTTTTCCCCTTAATATAGTTTGATGCTAATTGTAATTTATAGCATACCGCCCGGGGCTTCCAATCAAATATTGTCATGCACATCCCAAAGGGTGCTTTTGTTGGAATTTCGCAATTTATGAACAAAAAAACGCATTATGTTGGTTGAATGAAATGACAATAAAGTCAGAAAATGTATAAAAATATAGCGGAAAATGTGAAGAGTCATGCCATTATGTTTTTGTATAATGAGCCATAAGAAATAGTATATCGTGGGGTTACTTTTAATGGAGACGTTACTGCTTCCAAAGATCATTTCGGACGGAATGGTCATTCAACGGAAAAAGAAAATACATATCTGGGGCTGGGATGAACCGGGCCGCGTTATCACAGCAAAACTTGACGATCTGTCGTCAAGTGCTGCGGCAGATGAAAACGGACGCTTTGACATCTACCTTCCCGAAAAGGAGAGCGGCGGCCCTTACGAGCTCACAGTTTCAGATGATAGGGAAAGAGCTATCACGGTAAAAGATGTGATGATAGGCCTGGTATGGCTTTGCACGGGTCAGTCAAATGTGGAACTTCCCATAAACAGAGTAAAGGACAGATATCCGGAGCTTGCAACGGTAGAGGAAAACAAGAATGTCAGGACCTTCAAGATCAAAGAAGATACCGACTATCACGGACCTCTTGAGGAGCTTCGAAGCGGAAGCTGGAACCATGTCAGCGTCGATACCATAATGGACTATTCGGCGACGGGTTACTTTTTCGCCTCATATCTTCAGAAGCTGACAGGCGAGACAGTGGGCTTTATCAATGCCTCTTTGGGAGGCTCCAGGATCTCTTCATGGATGTCAAAAGAAATGTTGTCGGGCTATGATGAGCTCCTTGCCGAAGCTGAAAAATACAGTGACGATGAATTCAGAGAGAGCCAGATATCAAAGAATGACATAAATGCGACACTTTGGCGTGAAAAGCTGGACAAGCTTGACAGAGGTCTTTCCGAAAAATGGATGGATTCGGGGCTCGATGAGCGCAGCTGGAAAGTGATGGACATTCCTGTGATGTTCAAGGACACCGAACTGTCGGGTATGTGTGGAAGCGTCTGGTTCAGAAAGAGCTTTGATCTGCCAAAGGAGCTGGCAGGAAAGAGCGCAAGACTCTTTTTGGGGACCATGGTTGACAGAGATTATGTCTATGTCAACGGCGTGCAGGTGGGAGGCACTGAGTATCAGTATCCCCCCAGAAAGTACGACATTCCCGAGGGTCTTACAAAAGAAAAGAACAACAGCGTAGTCATTAGACTGTGCGTGGAATACGGACTTGGAAGGATCACTCCTGACAAGGAATACAAGATCTTTAACAGTGAAGCATCGGTTTCTCTTGACGGAAGCTGGTACTACAAAGTGGCAGCAAGATGCGACGTTATGCCGCCCTCTGACTTTATAAACTGGCATCCCACGGGACTTTACAATGCCATGACAGCACCCTGCCACAACTATCCCATAGACGGAGTTGTCTGGTATCAGGGAGAGTCAAACACCTTTGAACCCTGGGACTATGAGGATCTGTCGAGGCGCATGATACAGGGCTACAGAGATAAGTGGGGAGAAAATGACCTTCCTTATATACTGGTTCAGCTTCCCAACTTTGTCATAGACATAGCACCCGTCAATGACCCCTGGCCTGAGTTCCGCATTACCCAGTCACGCCTTCTTGATGACCCCAACGTGGGCATGACTGTAAACATGGACCTTGGAGAAGACAACGATCTTCACCCTACCTGCAAACAACCTATAGGACAGCGCCTTGCCCTCTGGGCAGCACACCTGAAGTACGGCTACACCGGTGAGTATTCAGGACCTGTTCCTGTTTCTGCAAAGATCGTAGAATCCGGACTTCTTAAGGACACAGTAATTGAGATTGCGCTTGATCATGCGGATGGGCTTAAAGCGAAAGACCTTGGTAAAGGAAAGTCTATAGAAGACTTTGAGATAGTTGATACCAAGGGTAATGTCCAAAAGGCTACGGCAGAGATATCGGGTGAAAAGATTAAGCTTAAGAGTAATTTGAAAGCAGATAAAGTGGCGCAGGTTAGTTACCTTATTTCCTACACATACCATGGTGCAATGCTTTACAACAGCTCAGACCTTCCTATGGGTCCCTTTAAGTTAGACATAGAGAATTAAACGGGTTGTGGCAATAACAAAACCTAAAACCCGCATATACACTGATCTTAGAAAGGTATACAAAGATGAAAGTAACAAACTGGACACAGCTGTGGCTGGATTATCATAGAGTATATGAAGGAAGCGGACATTGGACTGCAACCCTTCAGGGATTTGATAAGAACCTGCCTGTAGTAGCTAATGCCCTTAAGGAATTTAAAAGAGGAATTGAGGCTCTTACAGGAGCAAAGTATGAGGAAAAACCTCACAAAGCTTCTGAGAACGTGGACAACCAAACTCTCATGGTGGCAAGATCCGAGACTATCGCAAAGGAAGCCTACCGCATAGAGGGAAGCAAGTCCGGCATCAGCCTGGAAGCTTCAGATGAGAACGGTGTTCTTTACGGTGTATTTGCCATCCTCAGACAGATTGCCTGCAGAAAAAAGGTAGAGGGAATTTCCGAGAGTGCTGCTCCTTCCAACCCTTTGAGAATGATGGATCACTGGGACAACATGGATGGCAGCATCGAGAGAGGATATTCGGGAGAATCCTTCTTTTTTGAAAATGAAGAGATCGAGATCAACGACAGGACAAGGGACTACGCCCGCTTTATGGCAAGTGTTGGTATCAACGGTATCGTTATCAACAATGTTAATGTTAAGGGTGCAGCTACAGACCTTATCACAAACAGATATTTTGACAAGCTGACACAGCTTTCCGAGATTTTTGAAGGCTACGGCATAAAGCTTTATCTTTCACTTAACTATGCATCACCCATGGAGCTTGGCGGTCTTGAGACCTGCGATCCTCTGGACAAAGAGGTTATCTCCTGGTGGGAAGACAAGATAAAAGAGGTTTACAAGAAACTTCCTTCCTTTGGAGGATTTCTTGTAAAGGCAGATTCTGAGGGAAGACCCGGACCTTTCACCTACGGAAGGACTCAGGCGGACGGAGCTAACATGCTTGCGGATGCGATAAAGCCCTACGGCGGCGTTATCATCTGGAGATGCTTTGTTTACAACTGCACTCAGGACTGGCGTGATACAAAAACCGACAGAGCAAGAGCAGGCTATGATTATTTCAAGGGACTTGACGGCGAATATCATGACAATGTGATCCTGCAGATCAAGAACGGCCCCATGGATTTCCAGATCCGTGAGCCTGTTTCACCTCTTCTTGGAGGTCTTAAGCGTACCAATCAGATGCTGGAGGTTCAGATCGCACAGGAGTACACAGGCCATCAGATCGATCTTTGCTATCTGATCCCTCTGTTCAAAGAAGTCCTTGATTTCCGCACACACTGCGGAAGCGACAAGGACACTGTTGCTGATATAGTAAGCGGTCGTACCATGGGAAACAGCCTTGCAGGTATGGCAGCAGTTATCAATACCGGAAATGACATGAACTGGACGGGCAACGATCTTGCGGCAGCCAACCTCTACGGTTTTGGAAGACTTTCTTTTAACACAGAGCTTACTTCCGAAGAGATAGCAAGAGAGTGGATCGCCCAGACCTTTGATCTGGAGAAAAAGGATGCGGACATCCTTTGCGACATGCTCCTTAGATCCAGAGAAATATATGAAAAGTACACAAGTCCTCTGGGAATCGGCTGGATGGTAAATCCCATGGGCCACTACGGACCAAGTGTTGACGGCTATGAGTATTCCAGATGGGGAACCTACCACAGAGCCGACCACCTTGGCATCGGTGTTGACAGAACCGACAAAGGAACGGGATACGCTCAGCAGTATTACAAGGAAAATGCAGAGATGTACAATGATCCGGCAACCTGCCCCGAGGAGCTGGTGCTGTTCTTCCATCATCTTCCCTATACCTATATGCTAAAGTCCGGCAAGACTCTTATCCAGCATATTTACGACAGCCACTTTGAGGGAGAAGAGCAGGCAAGAGAACTTGCCGCAGGATGGGATAAGTTAAAGGAGGTGATCCCTGCCGATGCTTTTGACAGGGTTAAGAAGCGCTTTGATCTGCAGCTTGATAATGCCAGAGAGTGGAGAGATCAGGTGAACTCGTACTTTTACAGAAAAAGTGCCCTTCCCGATGAGAAGGGCAGAAAGATCTATTGATCTGATCAATTGCGATATGACAGCTGGAACTGCTTGGGCGACATTCCGATCTGCTTGGAAAAACGCCGTGAAAAGCTGGAATAATTGTTATATCCAACCATAAAGCACACGTCATAAGGAGAATTGTTCTGAAGCAATAATTTTTGCGCCAGAGCAATTTTCTTTGCATTAATGTAATGTTTCAAAGAGTCTCCCGTGGCATCGCTGAAGGCGCGGCTTAAATGGTCGCTGCTGTAGTGAAGTTCGCTTGACATGGCGTTTATGGTAATGTCCTCAGACAGGTGGGTTTCTATATAATCAAGGATCTTGGAAACCACAACCGGCATGGAACTTCCCTTTTTCTGGGGTGGTACGTTCGCTGAATATTTGCAGGTCATAAGCAGAAATTCCGCAAGATAGGCCTTCGCCAGAACGCTGTGTCCGTAGCAGTCGCTGTGAAGGACTTCCTCAAGCTTTTTTGCTATGGCGATGAACTTGGAAAGAGATTCCTCCGGGATTCGCAGGTGGTTCATGTTGGCTGAATCTGCGCTTCTAAAGAGGGTGTTAAAGTCTGTGTCGGCATCTCCCAGATTTTTAAGAAACTCGTACTGGATATTGATGACGATCCTCTCGTAGCCTGAAATGTCTTCCAGATCTATGCCGTGGAACACCAGCGGACTTATAAAAAACATGTCTCCGCGCTTCATCTTGAAGAGCTCCGGCTCTATCATTATGTTTACGTCTCCTTTGAGAAACAAAACAACTTCATAGCCGTCGTGGTTGTGCACGGTGTTTATATCTTCATGGTTTACCCTTGCCTGTTTGTGCTCGCAGATGATCTCGTGATCGATCATGCTGTAAGGGCAATTAAGGCTTTTTTTCATGTTCTAAAAACCTCCGGAAATGGTTGTGCAGTTTATATCGGAAAATGCAAAAAAATAACTGTGTTTTGTGTATTTATTATAAAATCCCATGTCTTATGATTATTTATATCAGAGATATAGTGAAACATCAACAAGCAAAAAGTGAAATTAAAACCTGGCGGGGGTAAAAGTGTCTAAGATAAGTTTCGATAACAGGTTAATGTTCACTTACGAGTCTAAATCTTATCCCGGAGTTAATAAGGTAGCTGCTTTGGTCAGGCAGGATATTTACCGGGTGACCGGGTTCCGCGCAGGCGAGTACACAAAAGGAAGCAAGTGCAGGAATCTGATAATCTTCGGAACTGTAGACAGAAGCGATTATCTGAAGGAACTTGAAGACAATGGATCCATCGATTTGGGACAAGTAAGAGGGAAATGGGAAGTTTACAGCTTTCAGGTTATAGACAGTCCCATGGAAGGCGTTGATCACGCGCTGGTGATCGCAGGAAGCGATAAGCGCGGAACTATCTACGGACTTTTTCATCTCTCGGAACTTTTGGGTGTTTCTCCTTTGATAAATTGGAACCATGTGGTTCCCAAAAAGAGAAAGAATGTCTTTTTGACAGAGGATTCCAACGTTATTTCAAAAGAACCCTCCGTCAGATACAGAGGCTTCTTTATAAATGATGAATGGCCTGCCTTTGGCAACTGGGCCATGGAGCACTTCGGAGGCATAAACGCCGAGTGCTACGACAGAATTTTTGAACTTCTTCTGCGACTTAAGGGCAATTACCTGTGGCCGGCAATGTGGAATTCCAATTTCAGCATGGACGGACCGGGGCTTGAGAGCGCAAGACTCGCCGATGAATACGGCGTGGTGATGAGCACTTCCCACCACGAGCCCTGTATCAGAAGCGGAGAGGAGTACAGACTCCTTAGAGGCAAGGATTCGCTTTACGGCGATGATTGGAGCTTTGTCAGAAACAGAGACGGTATCACACGTTTCTGGAGAGACGGGCTACTCAGAAACAGATCCTTTGAAAATGTTATAACCCTGGGAATGCGCGGCGAGCGTGATTCCAAGATCCTGGGAGAGGATGCCGGGCTTGAGGAAAACATCGATCTTCTGAGAGATGTCCTTAAGACGCAAAACGACCTTATCCGCGAGACCATACACAGCGATCTGTCAAAGATTCCGAGGCAGATGGTTCTCTTTTCGGAAGTGGAAGAGTTCTTTTACGGAAACGAAAAGACAAAGGGCCTTATGGGAGATCCGCAGCTTGACGGCGTGACTCTTATCCTGTCTGATAACAACTGCGGATACACAAGGACACTTCCTTCAAAAGAGATGCAGGATCATCCGGGTGGCTACGGCATGTACTATCACATGGACATGCACGGCGGACCTTATTCCTTTAAATGGATCGGGGCAACATATCTTCCAAGAGTCTGGGAGCAGATGACTCAGGCCTATGAATTCGGAGTAAGGCAGATCTGGGTTACCAATATCGGTGACATAGGTACTCAGGAGCTGGGGCTTTCCTACTTTTTGGACCTGGCTTATGACATAGAAAAGTGGGGCGGCACAGATGCGGCCATCACTACAGAATACGTAAACGACTGGGCAGAGAGGCAGTTTGGCGGTATGCTTCCTCTTTCCGGCAGAAATAAAATAAAAAAGATCATCTGGGATTACACTTCTCTTTTGGAGAAGAGGCGCCATGAAATAATGAATGAAGATGTATATCATCCACTTCATTTCGGCGAGGCAGATAAAGTGCTGGAAACCAGCGGGGAGATCCTCAAAGAGGCAAAAGCTTTAAAAAAGAGGATCGATGAAGAGGACATGTCAGCTTTTGTTTCACTTCTGTATTATCCCGCCTGCGGCACAGCCAATCTCATGAAGATGTGGATCCTGGCAGGAAGAAATAAGCTGTATGCCCGCCAGAACCGCATAGAAGCCAACCTTATCGCGCAGGAGCTTGATGCAAGCGTAAAAGAGGATGCAGCCATCATCGAAGAGTATGAGACGGTGGATAAGGGCTTCTACAAGGGCTTTGGAAAGTCCGAACACATAGGCTTTGTGAACTGGAATGAAGAGGACAACAGATACCCCATAAGGCATCTGGTATACGGAGCAAATTCACCCAGAATGCTGGTGGCAAGGGCCGATGACGAGCATTATATGACGGGACTTGAGTGGTGTGACAAACCACAGACCTGGAAAAACATGCTTCGTCCCGATGTTTCCCAGATCGAATTCGATCTCATAAGCGGAAGCGATAAGCCCTTCAGATACAGGATACATACAGATTGCAGCTGGCTTGAGTTTTCCAAAAAAGAAGGCGAGGTTTCAGTCAGAGAGAGGATAACCCTCAGGGTGAACAAAGCTCTTTTGGATGATAAGATCACCGGAACCTTCGAAGTAGAAAACATCGGATACGGACAGGCACATGTAACCGTGGAAGCTGCGCCGCAAAAAGCGCCGGGCGATCTGTTTGTTGAAAACGACGGCTATATCTGTATGGAAGCAAGACATTTTGCAGACAGACAGGACGGTACAAACGGAAGTTTCAGGATACTTTCTCCCTACGGAAGAAGCGGAAGCGCCATCAAAGCATTTCCTTCATCCCGAGATTTTTCCAAGGACAGTAAACGTCCAAGCGTAAGCTACAGGTTTTACGCCAAGGAGGAAGGGGAATACGAGGTCACCTTTGAAATGGCTCCTTCCACACCGGTTACTTTTGATAAAGGACAGTTCTTTGGATATTCCGTTAACGGGGAAAAGGTAAAAACCGTAAATACCGTAAAACAGCCTGAGATCCCATTTTTTCCAAGTCCCCAATGGGCGCAGGAAGCCAGGGATAATGTAAAAAAGATCACGGAAACCGTGAGCTGCGTCAAAGGAGAAAATGAACTCACCTTTGTAGCAATGAGCCCCGGAATCGTTCTGGAGCGGATCCTTCTGGTAAGACAGGGAACAGAACTGCCAAAATCGTACCTTGGACCGGAGGAAAGCTATATAAATCCTGAAAAGATATCTTTCAGTGAGATTTAAGGAGGAACAAAATGAGCAAACCTGCTGAGACTCGAAATAAAGTCAAATTCAGCGTCTATATGAAAAAGTACTGGCAGCTGTACGCAATGCTTGCACTGCCGCTTTTATACCTCTTGGTGTTTAAGTATTTCCCAATGGTATATGTACAGATCGCGTTTAAAAAATACAGCCTTATGGGAAGCATCTGGAAACAACCTCTTGCCAAGAATCACGGATTTGAGTATTTCATAAAAGCTTTCCAGAACAATGACTTCAGATATGCTCTTAAGAACACGCTTACACTGAACATACTGGATCTCATATTCGGATTCCCGGCACCTATCATCTTTGCGCTGATACTGAACGAGCTTTGCTTTGTACGTTATAAGAAGGTTGTTCAGACCATAGCATACATGCCTCACTTCCTTTCATGGGTCATCATCTACAGTTTGGCACTGCAGCTCCTTGCACCGAACTCAGGACTTGTGAACATTGTTATCCAGCACCTTGGAGGAGACGCGATTCCTTTCCTGAATGAAGAAAAACACTGGATCGGAAGCTACATCGGATTCGGAATCTGGCAGAACTTCGGTTGGGGCTCCATCGTATATCTGGCTGCCATAGCAGGTATCAACCCCGAGCTTTACGAGGCTGCATCTGTGGACGGAGCCGGAAGGTTCAGAAAGATCTGGCACATAACACTACCCGGTATCAAGCCCACCATCGTGGTACTTCTTATCATGAGCCTTGGAAATATTCTTGGCGGCGGATTTGACAGGCCTTTCGCTTTCCAGAACAACCTGGTAATGCGTGTGGCTGACGTTATCGCAACATTTGTTTACAGAGTCGGCATTAAGGGTCTTCAATTCTCCCTTACAACGGCTGTCGGACTGTTCCAGTCTGTGGTGGGAGTATTCTTCCTGCTGACGGCTAACTGGATCTCTCGCAAACTCGGCGAGAGAGGAATCTGGTAAAGGGAGGAAAGGAAACATGAAGATAAAATCAAACGGCGAAAAAGCGTGGGATGTGGTGTTCGTGATCCTCTGCCTTCTGGTGAGTGCCATCTGCATCATCCCTATGCTGAACCTTCTTGCCAAGTCCCTGAGCGGAACTGATTATCTGGTAAGAAATGAAGTATACATTATTCCCAAGGGTCTTAACTTAGATGCTTATGCAACAGTATTAAAAGACCCCAAGTACATAAGAGCTTTTGTGTGGACGGTTTCACTTACAGTTATCTGCACAGTGCTTTCACTGACCATGACCACACTTTGTGCATTCCCTCTGATCTTTGAAAAACTCAAGGGAAGAAAAGCCATCAACATCTTTATTACTATAACAATGTTTTTCAATGCAGGTACTATTCCCAACTACCTGCTGATGCAAAAGCTCAACCTTTTGAGTAATCCTCTGGTTCTCATTCTTCCGGGTGTGATGAGTGTTTACAACATGATCATCATGAGAAGTTTCTTTTACGGGATCCCGGACAGCCTTAGGGAATCGGCGGAAATTGACGGAGCAACATTCTTTGAGATTTTGGTAAAGATCTATGTTCCTCTTTCAAAGCCTGTTATGGCAACCCTGGCACTGTTCTATGCCGTGGGCAGATGGAACGGATACTCAGATGCGCTGATGTACATGAGAGAAGAAAAGTTCTATCCTTTACAGCTTCTTTTGTACAACATCATCAACAACATCAATTCAGTAGAGGTTGCAACCCAGGAAGGTTTCTCGGCTCCGGGACTTACGGAGTCACTAAAAGCAGCTATCGTAATGTTCTCAACCATTCCGATCCTGTGCATCTATCCTTTCCTGCAGAAGTACTTTATCAGCGGTGTAACTTTAGGCGCTGTAAAAGAATGAGCACTTAATGAGGTTCTATCGAATTTAGTGCGAATTCTTGTTCCGTCGAGCCTGCTTGCAGGCGAGAGCGGAACGTCCTTGTTACTAATAAGTCCATGTCTTGGGCATTTGCCTGAGATCATATAACTTCACAAATTAAAATGGAGGGTAAAGTTATGAAGAAAAAGGTATTATCTATGCTCCTTGCTTCTGTTATGGCACTTTCAATGGTTGCCTGCGGACAGTCAAACGACGGAGCAGCACCTGCAAGCACCGATAACGGTGAAGCAACTGCCACAGAGCAGACAGAAACACAGGCAGACACAGCTGAGGCTGAGCCTCAGGGATCATCAGAGCTTACAGACGGTAAGTTCGCTGATACAAGATCCATCACTGTAGAGATCTACGACAGAGGAAACGACGGCGGATCAGATCCCGAGAACAATATGTACACAGAGTACATCAAAAAGGGAATGCTCGAAGAGCACAACGTAGAAGTTACTTTCAAGAAGGTTCCCAGATGGACAGAGACAGAGGATATCAACAACCTCCTTGCAGCACAGGAAGCTCCCGACATCTGCGTAACATACAGCTATCCTACAGTTCTTACATACGCTGACATGGGCGGTGTTATCGATCTTAAGGATCTTGTAGAAGAGTACAAGGCTGATACACCTAACCTTTGGAACTGGCTTGGCGAGACAAACATGCTTTGGGACAAGGATCCTAAGACCGGATCTCTTTGGGCAATCGAAGGTAGAAGAGCTGAGCAGCAGAGAATCGTTACTTTCGTTCGTCAGGACTGGCTTGACAAGCTTAACATGAAGGCTCCTACAACTACTCAGGAGTTCGAAGACATGCTTGTAGCATTCAGAGACAACGCTGACACTCTTCTTGGAAAAGATGCTTCCAAGATGGTTCCTTTCTCAATCAGCTATGATATCGGCTGGAGAGCAAGCAACCTCATCACATCTTTCATGGATCCCAAGATCACAGACAAAGAGTACTATGTAAACGGCTTTGATGACAGAATGGTTACAGAGCCTCAGACAAAGGAAGCTGTTAAGCTCCTCAACAAGTGGTACAACGATGGCCTTATGTGGAAGGATTTCGCTCTTTACGGAAGCGGAGACACCACAGAGGATGATATGATCAAGGCCGGTTATGTAGGCGCATTCCAGCACAACTGGGATTACGTATTCAGAAACGGTGAAGACAGCATCAATGCAAACCTTAAGAGAAACATCGGCGAAGACGCTAAGTTCGTAGCAGTTGACTGCTTCCAGAACTCAGAAGGCAAGTATTCAAAGTGGCTCTACTCAACAGCAGGCGACAGAAAGATCTTCTTCCCTACAACAAACGACGAGCCTCTTGCTTCACTTCTTTACCTTGACTTCATTTCAAAGCCTGAGACAATCAAGTACCTTCAGGCAGGTGATGAGGGTGTAACACACGAAGTTCTTGACAGCGGCGCTATCCAGATCATCGCAGCAACAGGCGATGCAATCCAGAACTCCGGTAAGAACATCGACTACACTATCACATGTAACGGAACATACTTTGGTGATCAGGACCTTGCAAACCTTTCAATCGCTTACGGTTATGCTGAGGCAGATCCCGACCTTGTAGATGCAGCAAACAAGATCTCACTTGCAGACGGACTTGAGCCCCTCAACGTTAACGTTGGTATTATCGAGTCAGAGGCAGGTGTAGGTGATACACTTTCTTCTAAGAGAGATCAGATCTATGACAACGCAGTTGTTGCTTCCACTGCAGACTTCGATTCTGTTTGGGACAGCTTCATGTCTGATTACCTCTCATCAGGCGGACAGGCTATCATCGACGAGCGTACAGCTAAGTGGGCTGAGTACTTCGGCGATGCTGACATGCTTCCCTGATAAAACCCGAAAACAAAAATAAAAACATAATTGACCATTATGTAAGGGGCGGCCTTTTGACCGTCCCTTTTTCGCAGGCAAAACGCTATTTAGTGAGTACATGGCAAAATATGGTGAGATAAAAAAAGCTGCAGAATCTAGAATATAATCAGTAACATTTTTACACTAATCATCAGAGAAACTGAGGGTATTGCAATGAACAGAGAAGAAGCAAGAAAACTGGCAACTGAGCTGGTTTCCAAAATGACTGTGGAGGAGAAGGCGTCGCAGCTCAGGTACGATTCACCTGCAATTGACAGGCTGGGAGTACCTGCTTACAACTGGTGGAACGAGGCTCTCCACGGCGTAGCCAGAGCGGGAACAGCAACAATGTTTCCCCAGGCAATTGGTATGGCTGCTGCATTTGACAAAGAGCTTATGAAAGAAATGGGCGAAGTTATCGCAACCGAGGGCAGAGCCAAATACAACGAGCAGTCAAAACGAGGCGACAGAGATATTTACAAGGGACTGACCTTCTGGTCACCCAACATCAATATTTTCAGAGATCCCAGATGGGGACGCGGACATGAGACCTACGGCGAGGATCCTTATCTGACAGGAGCTTTGGGAGTTCCTTTTATCAAGGGGCTTCAGGGCGACGGCGAGTATATGAAGGCTGCAGCCTGCGCCAAGCACTTTGCGGTTCATTCAGGACCTGAGGGCGAAAGACATCATTTCGATGCCAAGGCGACTCCCAAGGATCTTGAGGAGACCTACCTTCCCGCATTTGAGACCTGCGTAAAAGACGGACAGGTTGAGGCGGTCATGGGTGCTTATAACAGGACAAACGGCGAACCCTGCTGTGCAAACGATCCTCTTATGAACGGTTACCTTCGCGGAAAGTGGGGATTTGAAGGCCACTATGTATCCGACTGCTGGGCAGTAAGGGATTTCCATGAAAACCACAAGGTTACATCAAGTGAAGAAGAGTCCGTTAAGCTTGCTCTTGAGATGGGCTGCGATGTTAACTGCGGATGCACCTACAGGAAAGTAATGAGTGCTTATGAAAAGGGCATGATCGATGAAGAGACCATCACAAGATCCTGCATAAGACTCTTTACCGCAAGGTTCCTTTTGGGACTCTTTACAAAGACAGAATACGACAGCATTCCCTACGATGTTGTGGAGTGCAAAGAACATAAAGCGGTTGCCAGCCGTGCTGCAAAAGAGAGTATAGTTCTTTTGAAAAACAACGGCATCCTTCCTCTTGATAAGAACAAGGTTAAAAAGATCGGTGTAGTGGGACCCAATGCTGACTCAAGAGGAGCGCTCATCGGTAACTACTACGGAACATCTTCCGAGTATATAACAGTCCTTGAGGGTATCAGGAGCAAGCTCGGAGACGATGCAAGGATCTTCTATTCAGAGGGATGTCACCTCTGGAGAGACAATACAAGCGTTCTTTCAGATCCCAACATGTATGACAGAGAGGCTGAGGTTCGCACCGTTGCAGACTATTCAGATGTTCTCGTTGTGGTTGTGGGACTTGATGAGAGACTTGAAGGAGAAGAGGGTGATGAAGGAAACCAGTTCGCTTCAGGCGATAAGCTCGATCTGAACCTTCCTCTTTCCCAGAGAAAGCTTCTGGATACAGCTCTTGATATGGGCAAGCCCACCATTGTAATCAACATGTCAGGATCAGCTCTTGACCTGTCCGTAGCTGATGAAAAGGCAGATGCAGTTCTTCAGGCATGGTACCCCGGAGCAAGAGGCGGCGCAGATGTTGCAGATATCCTCTTCGGAGAGGTGTCTCCTTCAGGAAAGCTTCCTGTTACTTTCTACAAGGGAACAGATGACCTTCCGGCATTTACCGATTACTCCATGAAGGGCAGAACCTACAGATACTACGACGGAACACCTCTTTATCCTTTCGGATTCGGCCTTACCTACGGAGAGTGCTATGCAAAAGACATGTCCGTGGAAAAGAAGACTGAAGGCGGAAAAGCAGCCGGTGCAAAAGTTACCGTAACCGTTGAAAACAAAGGAAAGTTTGCAACCGATGATGTTCTTCAGATCTATGTAAAGGATACGGGATATGAGCTTGCTGTTCCTCATCCCTGCCTTGCAGCTTTCGAAAGAGTACATCTTGAAGCCGGAGAAACAAAACAGGTTACTCTGGATGTTGATGCCAAGGCTTTCACTTCCGTTGACAACGACGGTAACAGAGATGTCTTTTCAAAGAGCTTTGAGATCTATGCAGGCATGAATCAGCCCGATAAGAGAAGTGCATTTTTGTCCGGAACAGAGAGCCTCAAAGAAGATGTATTGTTTTAAAAAATGAAAAATACAACCACAGTTACTTTTACATAAAAAATCAGTGATAATTTCTATAAATTTGTCATGTTGTAATTGAGCTTGTATTGTTACATAATTCAAATACAGGGATAGTAAAGGAGAAGCGTATGAATTATCTTATAGGAATCGATGTGGGGACATCGGCAACAAAGACAGTTCTTTTCGACGAAAACGGAAACGTTATTGCAGAAAGAGCTTACGAGTATCCCATGTACACACCTCATAACGGCTGGGCAGATCAGGAGCCTTCCGATTGGAAGAAGGCATCACTTGAGACAGTTGCCGCAGTTGTAAAAGAGGCAGTTTCAAGCGGCAAGGTTGCTAATGCCGCAGATATCAAGGGTATCGGAATTTCAGGACAGATGCACGGACTCGTTATGCTGGATGAAAAGGGAGAGGTTATCAGACCTTCCATCATCTGGTGCGATCAGAGAACCGGTGCGGAAGTTGAAGAGATGCTTAAGATCATGCCCAGAGAAAAGTGGATCGAGATCACAGCCAATCCGCCTCTTACAGGCTGGACAGCTGCCAAGATCCTTTGGGTTAGAAACAACGAGCCCGACAACTACAAGCGCTGCAAGCACATTCTTTTGCCCAAGGATTACATCAGATATGTGCTGACAGGTGAGTTTGCCACAGAGGTTTCGGATGCTTCCGGAATGCAGCTCATGGATGTTTCCAAGAGAGACTGGTCACAGGAAGTTCTGGACAAGCTTGGAATCGACAGAGCACTTCTTGGCAAGATGCATGAGTCCTGCGAAGTTACAGGAACTCTTTTACCTGAGATCGCAGAGCAGCTTGGCCTTACAACAGATACAGTGGTTGTAGGAGGTGCAGGCGACAATGCAGCTGCTGCAGTGGGAACAGGCGTTGTCAGAGAGGGAACAGCATTTACTACCATCGGTACCAGCGGAGTTGTATTTGCTCACACAGACAAGGTCAGCATTGACCCCAAGGGCAGAGTTCACACATGCTGCTGCGCAGTTCCCGGAGCATGGCATATCATGGGTGTTACACAGGCGGCAGGTTTCTCACTGAAGTGGTTCAGAGACAACTTCTGCCAGAGCTATATAGATGCAGCCAAGGAAAAAGGATGCGATCCTTATGACCTTATAAATGCAGACATTGAGACTGTTCCCGTTGGAAGCGACAGACTCATTTACCTGCCTTATCTTAACGGTGAGAGAACTCCTCATCTTGATGACAAGGCAAGAGGCGTGTTCTTCGGACTTTCCGGAATCCACACAGCCAAGCATCTCTTAAGAGCGGTTATGGAAGGTGTTTCCTACTCCCTCTGCGACTGCAACGACATCTTAAACGAGATGGGTATCAAGGTAAAAGAGATGATGGCCTGCGGCGGTGGCGGAAAGAGCAAGATCTGGAGACAGATGCTCTCAGACCTCTACGGATGCAAGGTTGCAACCATCGACAAGGAGCAGGGACCTGCCCTTGGAGTAGCGATCCTGGCCGGTGTAGGAAGCGGCGTATACGGAAGTGTTCAGGAAGCCTGCGACAAGCTCATCAAGAAGGACAAAGAGACAGAGCCTGTTAAGGAGAATGCTGAGAAGTACGCTAAATATCACAGCCTGTACAAGAAACTGTACAGTGATCTGAAGGAAGATTACAGACAGCTTTCAGAGCTGTAACGTAATAAATGCCATAAGGGAATGGCGACAAGCTAATATTTAAAGCGGGATGACCCGCAGGAAAGGGGATTATATGATCAACATACCAGAGGTAAAAATCGGACTTGTTGCAGTGAGCAGAGACTGTTTCCCTGCATCACTTGCAGTAAACAGAAGAAAGGCTTTGGCAGAGGCCTACAAAAAGAACTTTAACGACAAGGACGTTTATGAGTGTCCTGTCTGCATCATCGAGAGCGAGATCCAGATGGTTGAAGCTCTTGAGGATATCAAGAAAAACGGATGTAACGCACTTTGCGTGTATCTTGGAAACTTCGGTCCCGAGATTTCTGAGACACTTCTTGCAAAGCATTTTGACGGACCTATCATGTTCTGTGCTGCAGCTGAGGAGTCACAGGGTGACCTTATCGACGGAAGAGGCGATGCTTACTGCGGAATGCTGAATGCAAGCTACAACCTCTACATCAGAAACACCAAGGCTTATATTCCTGATTATCCCGTAGGAACAGCTGATGAGTGTGCAAAGATGATCAATGAGTTCGTGCCTATCGCAAGAGCAGTCATCGGAGTAAGAGATCTCAAGATCATAAGCTTCGGACCTCGTCCCATGAACTTCCTTGCATGTAATGCACCTATCAAGCAGCTCTTCAACATGGGCGCAGAGATCGAAGAGAACTCAGAGCTTGACCTTTTCGAAGCATTCCATAAGCATGACAACGATCCCAGAATCCCTGATGTTGTTAAGGATATGGAGAACGATCTTGGCGCAGGCAACAAGAAGCCTGAGATCCTTGCTAAACTTGCTCAGTATGAGCTTACACTTCTTGACTGGGTTGAGGAGCACAGAGGCTACAAGAAGTATGTCTGCATCGCAGGCAAGTGCTGGCCCGCATTCCAGACTCAGTTTGGATTCGTTCCCTGCTATGTAAACTCAAGACTTACAGGCAGAGGCATTCCTGTATCATGTGAGGTTGATATCTACGGAGCTCTTTCAGAGTTCATCGGAACATGTGTCAGCAACGATTCCGTTACTCTTCTTGATATCAACAACTCTGTACCTGCTGATATGTACAATGAGAGCATCAAGGGCAAGTTCGACTATGTCCACACAGATACATTCATGGGCTTCCACTGCGGAAATACCTGCACAAGCAAGCTTGCAAGCTGCGAGATGAAGTTCCAGAGAATCATGGCCAGAAATCTTCCTGAGGAAGTTACACAGGGAACACTTGAAGGCGACATCAAGCCCGGTGATATCACATTCTTCAGACTTCAGAGCACATCAGACAATCACCTTCGTGCTTATGTTGCACAGGGCGAGGTTCTTCCTGTTGCTACAAAGTCCTTCGGAGGCATCGGTGTATTCGCTATCCACGATATGGGCAGATTCTACAGACACGTTCTTATCGGACAGAACTTCCCTCATCACGGAGCAGTTGCTTTCGGACACTTCGGAAAGGCACTCTTTGAGGTATTCAAGTATCTCGGAGCAGAGTCAGTTGGTTACAACCAGCCTGCATCTCTTCCTTATCCCGAGGAGAATCCTTTCGCATAATATAAAAAAGAATGCGCCGTCCCGCTTGGCGGGGCGGCGTTTTTTATATAAGGATTGCTTTGCAATTCTTATATAAAAAACAGGATGCACACTCGCGCGAAATGAAAATGTTGCTGTGAGCAACCGCGCTCGGCGCAAGAGTTTTGCAAGCAAAACTATAATATTTGACCGCGTGTGGTATAAACGGATATAATAAATTATTAAGAAAAAAGTAACAAGTTAAGGGGAGAAAAATGTCAAAAAGAATAAGAAATGCACTTACCACTGTGGGAGCCGTGATAATGGCTGCCGCGATGATCTTTGCTCTGCCACAGGGAGCGGTCAGATCCTATGCAGCAGGAGCAGGACCGGAAGTGGCAGTAGGTGTGGATGTATCCAAGTACCAGGGGGGAATTAACTGGCAGCAGGCAAAAGCAGCCGGTGTTAAATTTGCCATGATCAGGGTCGGCACTACCAAAAAGGGCCTTGATGAGCAGTTTGTCAATAATATCAACGGAGCAAACGCCGCAGGCGTCAGAACCGGAATCTATATCTATTCATATGCCACAACTCCGGAAGCTGCAGCAGCAGAGGCCAATCAGGTGCTGGCATGGATAGCTCCTTACTCCGTAACATTCCCAATCGCCATTGATATAGAAGATTCTTGCCAGAAGGGGCTTAACTCTGCCCAGCTTCAGGCAATTGCAGATACATTTTGCGCTATCATAAACGCAAATGGCTATGAGCCCATGGTTTATTCCTATAGAAACTGGTTCCAGGGCAGAATGCCCAGCGTATCAAGTCCCAAGTGGATCGCACAGTACAGCCCCACTTGTGATTATCCCGGGGAGTATGCTATGTGGCAGTCCAGCAGCCATGGCAAATATGCAGGCATTCCCGGAAGAGTTGATGTAAACCACCTCTATGTTGATTATTTCTCAAGGATCATCCCTGAGGGCTTTAACAGCTGGGGCGGACATGTTTTCTATTATCACAACTACCGTAAACAGTACGGTTGGATCAACTTAAGCGGTGCAAAATACCACTCTGACGAAAACGGATTCATTCAGACAGGATGGTTCCAGGATGAAAGCGGTATCTACTACCTTGATCCCAACGAAGGCGGCCTTTCCAAGGTTGGCTTTGCAGATATAGACGGCGCAAGATTCTACTTTGATGAGAATGGTCTTCGTCAGTCAGGTCTTTTACATGTGGGAGAGGGCGTATACTTTGCCACAGAGGACGGCATCTGCCAGAAAGGCCTTGTACAGTTCCCCGAGGGAACCAGATTTTTTGATGAAAACTACGCTATGCGCACCGGATTTACTCAGATCGGTGACGGCGTATATTACTTCGATGCCAACGGATTTATGCAGACAGGCATGGTCAAGCTTGAGACCGGCACTTACTATTTTGGTGCAGACGGTGTTATGGCCAGAGGACCTGTGCCTCTTCCTGACGGAACCTACTACTTTGATCCTGCTGACGGACATATGGTTGTGGGATGGCTCCAGCAGCCCGACGGATGGCACTTCTTTGACGGAAACACAGGCAAGATGCTTGTTAACGTAACTGCTCCTCTGGATAACGTAAACTGCACATTTGATGCAGCAGGCGTACTTGTTGATCCTGCAGGATGGACACCCGGAACACCGCTTCCTGCTCCCGAGGCGGCAGCAGAGGCTTCAACAACCACTCCTTAATTGTGATATATGGTTTTATGAAAGGAAAAAGAAATGGATTTTCAGGCAGCAAAAGAAAAACTGGAGAAATACGGCCAGTTACATGTACTTAAATATTATGACGAGCTCTCAGACAGCGAGAAAAAAGAGCTCCTTCAGCAGATAGAAGATACGGATTTTGCGGTACTTGCAAACTGCAAAAATCTCGGAAAGGGTGATGCAAGAGGAGAGTTTGCTCCCCTTGCCGCTCTTCAGGTTTCAGATATCGAAAAGAGAAAGGATGAGTTTTATGAAATCGGCACCAAGGCCCTCAAAGAGGGCAAGGTGGCTGCAGTTCTTTTGGCAGGCGGAATGGGCACAAGACTTGGCTCGGATAACCCCAAGGGTATGTACGATATCGGACTTACCAAACATGTTTACATCTTCCAGAGGCTTATCGAGAACCTTATGGACACTGTAAAGGCAGCTGACGGCACATATCTTCGTCTCTTTATCATGACCAGTGAAAAGAACAATGATGCAACCGTAAACTTCCTTAAGGAGCATGACTTCTTTGGTTATCCCGAGGACAAGGTTACTTTCTTTAAACAGGAGATGGCTCCTGCTTCCGATTATGAAGGCAGGGTTTATATGGAGAGCAGATTCAGGATCTCCACTTCACCCAACGGTAACGCAGGCTGGTATTCATCTCTTTTGAAGGCAGGACTTCGCGACCTGATCCTGAAAGAGGGTATCGAGTGGATAGATATCTTTTCCGTGGACAACGTCCTTCAGAGGATTGCAGATCCCCTGTTTGTGGGCGCTACTCTTGAAGCCGGCGTTGACTGCGGTGCCAAGGTTGTCAGAAAGAACGCTCCCGATGAGAAGGTAGGCGTTATGTGCCTGGAAGATGGCAAGCCTTCAATCGTTGAGTACTACGAGCTCTCACAGGAGATGATGGATGCAAAGGATGCAAACGGCGATCCTGCTTACAACTACGGAGTTATCCTTAACTATCTCTTTAATGAAAAAGCTCTTTATGAAATAGCTAAAAAGACTCTTCCTCTCCATGTTGTGGAAAAGAAGATCCCTTATATCGATGAAAATGCACAGCTTATCAAGCCCGAAGCACCCAACGGCTGCAAGTTCGAGCAGCTGGTTCTTGATATGATCCACATGCTTGACAGCTGTCTTCCTTATGAGGTTGTCAGAGAGTATGAGTTTGCACCCATCAAAAACAAAGAGGGTGTTGATTCTGTGGACACTGCAAGAGAGCTTTGCAAAAAGTGCGGAATTGAACTGTAAGTCATTTTTATCCGGGCTGATTTAACATTTTGACAGGTTGTTGTAACAAAAGTGAATTGATGTCGGCGCGGTTCGTGGTTAGAATATATTACAGATAACAAAAGACATGTTACGACTATTTATTTACTGGAGAGGTGAAAACTATGGCAATTCTTGTAACAGGCGGTGCAGGTTATATCGGATCACATACAGTAGTTGAGCTTCAGAATGCGGGCCACGAGGTTGTGGTTATGGACAACCTTGCCAATGCCAGCAGGAAGGCGCTTGAGAGAGTAGAAAAGCTTACGGGAAAGCCCGTTCCTTTCTACGAGGCAGACATCAGAGACAGAGATGCTCTTGAAAAGATATTTGCCGCAGAAAAGATAGACAGCGTTATCCACTTTGCCGGACTTAAGGCGGTGGGCGAGTCAGTTCAGAAACCCTGGGAGTATTACGACAACAATATTACAGGAACGCTTACACTGGTAGATGTTATGAGAAAGCACGGATGCAAGAACATCATCTTTTCATCATCTGCTACAGTTTACGGCAATCCTGCATTTATTCCTATAACTGAGGAGTGCCCCAAGGGACAGTGCACCAATCCTTACGGATGGACCAAGTCCATGCTTGAGCAGATCCTTACAGATATTCAGAAGGCTGATCCCGAGTGGAATGTAGTTCTTCTTCGTTACTTCAATCCTATCGGAGCACACAAGAGCGGAACCATCGGAGAGAACCCCAACGGTATTCCCAACAACCTTATGCCTTACATCACACAGGTTGCAGTTGGTAAGCTCCCCAAGCTTGCAGTATTCGGCAATGATTACGACACACATGACGGAACCGGCGTCCGCGACTACATCCACGTAGTTGATCTGGCTGTTGGCCATGTTAAGGCACTTGCCAAGCTTGCACCCGGAAGCGGACTTAACATCTATAACCTGGGAACAGGCATCGGATACAGCGTTCTTGATATCGTAAAGAACTTTGAAGAGGCTACGGGAGTAAAGATCCCTTACGAGATCCAGGCAAGACGTGCCGGAGATATCGCAACCTGCTATTCAAAGGCTGATAAGGCTGAGAAAGAACTTGGCTGGAAAGCACAGAACGGCATCAGAGAGATGTGCGAGGACTCCTGGAGATGGCAGAGCCAGAACCCTAACGGATATGAGGGATAATTGAGGTCTTAAGTACTGATAATGGCAATAATGAAGCGCATACCTTATAATATATAGGGTATGCGTTTTTATGTTATAGGATTTGCAAGACAAATCCTATAACATAAAAACGCTCCGCTGGGGATGCGCACTCGTGCGTAATGTAATTGTTGCTTGCAGCAACCGCACTCGGCGCAAGAGTTTTGCAAGCAAAACTCTATATAAATGTTTGATTTTGGGAGGAAAGCTTAGTTGTTTAGATTATGGGTGAGGATCGTTGAGGACAATCATCTTTTGAAGGATATGGTGGTTTGCGACGATACGCAGGATACAAGAACACATAAGGTATTTAATGCCATCGAAAAGGCGTGCTACGAGATGGATCTGCCAAAGCCCATATGGCTGGACAATGTGGTAAAAGAGTTTCAGATCCATGCCAAATGCAGGTTTACAAAGGATGCATTTATAGAAGAAATACCATTTGACTACATGGAAATACATGTAATAGAAGAAGACTAATATTAATTTATTTATAATAAATAAAACACAATTCCGTCACAGAATAAATCTATACTCAAACCATAAAAAGAAAGGACGGGACTAGTTATGTACGAAGACGAGAGAAACGAAGTTAACGAAAAAACATACAATTCCAACACCGCTAATAACGGCTCAAACCAGACAGTAGATCTTGGACAGTGGGCTGCTAATAATAACAATCAGAAAAGCACCAACACTTACAGGAGCTACAATTATTCCGGAACAGGAAATGGTGCATATTCCGGCAGCAATCCTTATTCAACGGGAAACACCGGATATTCAAACAACACCTACGGTCAGAATACCTACAACAATTCAGGTTATTCCTACGGCCAGAACAATTACAGTTACAATCAGGCCAAGGGCACACAGCCTGTATACGGTAACTACCAGTATTCAACCGGTAACGGTGGTGTAACACCTCCTGTTAAAAAGAAAAAGAACATCCTGGGAAGAGTTGCTGCAATAGTTGCTGTCGCTGCACTTATCACAGGCGGCGTATACGGAGCTTACAAGACCATCGGCAATCACATCACCTTCAAGAGTGAGCACTACACCATTACCCAGCAGGATCAGTCAGAGAAAACCGATCCTGAGGTAATTGAGAATGAAACTACCGAGCAGCAGGCATCTGCCAACGCTGACAAGGAGATCAAGACCACTACAGTTTCAGGTGATTCTCTTGCGGTTGTAACCGATGTTACACAGGTTGTTAATGAGGTTATGCCTGCAATGGTCATGATCCACAATAACTACACCCAGTCAGCAAGCTACTTTGGATATTCCATCGATCAGGAGGCTACAGCTTCCGGAAGTGGTATCATAGTAGGTAAGAATGACAATGAACTTCTTGTGGCAACCAACTACCACGTTATAGAAGGCGCCGATACTCTTGAGGTTATCTTTACAGATGATTCCACAGTAGAGGCTGTTGTAAAGGGTACAAATTCTGACATGGATCTTGCTGTTATAGCAGTTATGCTTGATTCCATTGATTCAGATACACTTGATACCATAAAGATCGCAACACTTGGTGACAGCGATGCCCTTACACTTGGAGAGCCTGCAATCGCTATCGGTAATGCTCTTGGCTACGGCCAGTCAGTTACAACAGGCGTTATCTCTGCTCTTAACAGATCTATCGAGATGGAAGACGGCGATTCCATTGGATTCATACAGACTGATGCAGCTATCAACCCCGGTAACTCAGGCGGAGCACTTCTTAACGTCCAGGGTGAAGTTATCGGAATCAATTCCAATAAAATCGGCGGAGATACTGTAGAAGGTATGGGATATGCCATTCCTATCTCAGTTGCAAAGCCCATTATCGAGCAGCTCATGAATGAGCAGACAAGGATCAAGGTTGCTTCTGCAGACAGAGGATATATCGGAATATCCGGTGTCAGCGTTACAGCAGAGGTTACACAGGGCTACGGAATCCCTCAGGGCGTATACGTAGCAGAGATTACAAACGGCGGCGGTGCAGAGGCTGCAGGTCTTGAGAAGGGTGATGTTATCGTTGGCTTTGACGGCAGCGAGATCACTTCAATGGATGACCTTCAGACCAGACTTCAGTATTATGCTGCAGGAACAGAAGTAGAAGTAGTGGTTATGAGACAGATGGGACAGGAGTACAAAGAGGCTACTTACACGGTTACTCTTGGACCCGGTTCAGGAACAACAGGCGGTGCGGATTCCAATGCTGCTGAAGGCGGCGGAAACGGCCAGTTTAACGGCGGTCAGGGAAGCCAGGGCGGACACTGATCTGCGGAGAGAAGATGACAGATAACAGAAACGACGATTTTGATTTTAGAGAAGTAACAGATAACGAAAATTTCAGCCCCGCTGATTCAGACGGGGCTGAATCTTCTGCTGCGGAAAATAAAGAAGAGAGCTCAGATGGCGGCGAGAACAAGGATGTTTTCGAGGATGTCTGCTTTGTGTGCAGACGCCCCGAGAGCAAAGCCGGCAAGATGTTCCACATGCCCAATAACATCTGCATCTGCAATGACTGTATGCAGAAGACCATGGATGCGGTGAGTCAGTTCGATTATCAGAACATGCTCAACAACCCGAATCTCATGAATGAGCTTAATAAGAACATGGGCGGATTCCCGGGACTTGGCTTTATGAACATGGGAGATGGAATCCCCAATTCCCAAAAGATAAAGAAAAAGAGCGAAAAGCCCGAGAAACCTGCTTTTGATATTAAGAACATCCCGGCTCCTCACAAGATAAAAGCAAAGCTTGATGAGTATATAATCGGTCAGGATCAGGCAAAAAAGGTTATGTCTGTTGCGGTTTACAACCACTATAAAAGGGTTGCGACGGATACCATGGATGAGATTGAGATCGAGAAATCAAACATCCTGCTTCTTGGTCCTACAGGAAGCGGTAAGACCTATCTGGTAAAGACTCTTGCAAGGCTTCTTGACGTGCCGCTTGCCATAGCGGATGCCACATCCCTTACCGAGGCCGGATATATCGGCGATGATATCGAGTCTGTTGTAAGTAAGCTCCTTGCGGCAGCAGGCAATGATGTGGAAAAGACAGAGCACGGCATTATCTTTATAGACGAGATCGACAAGATCGCAAAAAAGAAAAACACAACCTCAAGAGATGTTTCCGGAGAATCGGTTCAGCAGGGAATGCTTAAGCTCCTTGAGGGCTCAAATGTTGAGGTTCCCGTTGGGGCAGGCAGCAAGAATGCCATGGTTCCTCTTGCTACGGTAAATACGAGAAACATTCTCTTTATCTGTGGCGGAGCCTTTCCTGATCTTGAAGAGATCATAACACAGAGGCTCAACAAGCAGACTTCAATAGGCTTTGATGCGGATCTTAAGGATAAATACGAGGATGATCCCAATCTCCTTACAAATGTTACCATTGAGGATCTTAAGAAGTTTGGAATGATACCGGAGTTTCTTGGAAGACTTCCCATTATCTGTACTTTGCAGGCGCTTACCAAGGATATGCTGGTGCAGATCCTGAAGGAGCCCAAGAACGCAATATTAAAGCAATATCAAAAGCTTCTTGCTCTTGATGAAGTTGATCTTGAATTTGACGATTCGGCGCTGGAAGCTATAGCAGACAAGGCCCTTGAAAAAGAAACAGGAGCCAGAGCGCTTCGCGCCATTATAGAAGAGTTTATGCTGGATATCATGTACGAGATTCCCAAGGATGAGAACATCGGAAAGGTGACTATCACCAGGGATTACATAGAGGGTAAGGCGTCGCCGCTCATCGAGATCAGAGGGGACCAGGTTGCGCCAAGGCTCCCTCAATTTAAGGAAGCTGCGACGAGTGTGTAAAGCCATTCCGGCGGAAGAGCCGAGGAGATTTCTTTTCCGCCAGGGATGGACTTTACACGCAGTCTTGTAAGAGCTTTTTGGCTTCGTCTACTGTTATGCAGTTTGCGAAGCGTCGGGGCCACATCATTTGGTTGTAGTATTTGTAGGTGGTTTCTGCGTTCATGTAATCGTTGTCGAAGGTGGAGTTTGTGCCTTGCGGAACGAATACGGTATAGCCTCTTTCAAATGCGGATTTAATGGTTGCATCGATGCAGAAGTTGGTCTGAAGTCCGATGATCATCAGTTCTTTTTCGCCGCAGTCTTTTAGATATGAGGTAAAATCCGGATTGCCAAAGCAGCTGTTTATTTCTTTTACATATATTTCCTCGCCTTCAAGGGGAGTAACCTGATCAGCTATTTCAAAATCGCTGTCTCCCACAGAAAATCCGCTTCCCGGGCCGTCATCATGCTGAACGTAGATGACTTCCACATTATTCTTTCTTGCTGAGTCAATAAGCTCTGTGCATCTTTTGATAAAGTTCTCAAAATCATAGAGCCTTTCATCGGTAATACCTTTTTGAATATCCACTACTATCAGTTTCATAAAGTGTCCTTCTTGATTTCAAAGTAAAAATAAGAATTCTATTATTTATGTATATGAGTTTCCCTAAAACAGTTGTTACAAACAAATATCCATTCAAATGCATTATTTGATTTATATTTGACTCGATCTGATCCGCAGAATGAACAATGAACGTCGGAAGGAATTCTGCCTCCTTGATCACCAGCTCCACCTGAAACCTTATTCATTTCATCATCACCAAGTTCCGCTCCTGCATTTTCAGTAAGATTCTTTTGGGCAGATGAATTTGCCATCGAATCCGACTGATTTTTTACATTGTCTTTGTGCATCATGGGAGAACCTCCTTTAATGTTCGGAATATATTACTTCTAATATTTTATACGAATAAAAGCCATTTATGGTAAAAAATAATATCAGTGCCATTTTTCATAATCAGGGCGGAACAAATTAAAACATCAAAGTGGTGCTATTTGAGGAGAAATAATGAGACCAATAGATTTACACACACATTCCAATTGCTCTGATGGTACTTTCTCTGTAAAAGAGCTGATGGACCATGCACATGAGAAGAATCTGGCAGCAATAGCTTTGACGGATCACGATACAGTAGATGGTCTGGATGAGGCTATCAGCTATACTAAGGAAAGATATCCTGATATGGAGCTTGTTCCAGGAATAGAGTTTTCTACTGTGGAAGAGGGTAAAGACGTACATGTTGTCGGATTGTTTATCGATCATCACAATGAAGTATTTATAAGCAGATTAAAACAGTTTATAGATTCGAGAGATGAAAGAAACAGGAAGATGTGCATTAAACTCTCTGAGGAAGCAGGCATTCCCATAACCTACGAGGAGCTTATAAGCACTTTCCCCGGAGCTGTAATAACAAGGGCTCACTATGCAAAATACATGGTGGACAGGGGATATGTAAAAGACAGGCAGATAGTCTTCGAAAAGTACATCGGAGACCACTGCCCGTACTATGTTGAAAGAGAAAAGATATGTCCGGAAGAGGCTATAGAATATGTTCTTGAGGCC
>JAILOW010000144.1 GCA_024690635.1 Butyrivibrio sp. | reverse complement strand
CATTACTGTTATAAACAACGGATCTGTACACAGGAACAAGCTTATCCCTCGTTTCGTTGGCAAAATAAAGCTTGAGCTCTATCTTTTCATAGGTACTGATCTCATGGCCCATGTTGTAGATAAACATATCCGCGGACATGTTGCCCACAATATTGCCGTTGTGATCAAGAAGGGGCGAGCCCTCCACCTGAAAGCTTACGTATTCCACCTCTTCAAGCTGTGTAAAAGTTCTTACAATAGCAGCCCTGTCCAGAATCTCCGCTGTTCTTCTGATCTCGTAGTACTTGTTGTCAAAATTAAGAGTAAGGAGCTTGTCTGCAATGGAATAATCCATAAGACTCACCCCCTGGGAAATAGGCGCCTGATACTGGCGTCTTTCAGGTTCTGTGGAAAGCTGCTCAATAACCTCCTCCACTACATCCTCAGTATCCGAAAGATTGCTCTGTATCTCATAGTCAACAGCAACAACGCCTGTCTCTGCATTGTTTACAAAATACAGCTCAAACACGTTTGCATCTTCAGGCCTTGCAGGAACGCAGCCAAATAAAGCCAGTGCCAGCACCGCTGCCATGGAAACCGTCATTATTCTTTTTACACTTTTCGTAAACGAAAAAAGAATTCTGTTTTTCATGTCTCTTTATTTTACCGCCACTGAGGAAAGAGGAATCTTTACAGTAAAGGTTGTTCCCTCTCCCAAAGTGCTCTCCACATCTATTGTTCCCCTGTGCATAAGCACAGCATTTCTTGCGATAGAAAGTCCAAGTCCCGTTCCGCCGATCTCTCTGGATCTTGATTTGTCCACGCGGTAAAACCTCTCGTAGATATGCTCCAAAGACTCCTCGGGGATTCCGCTTCCGGAATCGATAACTTTCACGTAAAAGAACTGATGATCCGCGTCAAGTTCTACGCGAACCCAACCCTCGTCATTGTTGTATTTAATGGCATTTTCAACAAGGTTCATGATAACAAGGGATATCTTTACCTCATCGATCTCGGCGGTTATAGCTCTCTTACTTTCAAGGGTCAGTTCAATATTATGCTTTCTGGCAATGGGACGAAGCCTCTTTAATACTATCTCTGTCAGGTTCACCACATCCACGGAGGTTATGGTAAGCCCCGACGCCTTTTTGTCCATTTTTACAAGGGCAAGAAGGTCGTTGATGATCTTGTCCTCTCTGTCAACCTCAGCTCCGATATCCGCCATGAACTCCCTGTAAACCTCGTTGGGAACATCCTCCTGTGCAAGAAGGGAATCCGCAAGAACCTTCATGGAAGTAATGGGGGTTTTGAGCTCATGGGACACATTTGAAACAAACTCCTGTCTGGAATCATCCAAAACCTTCATTCGTCTAAGGAGCGCATTGAAAGCGTTGATGATCTGATCAGTCTCGATATAGTTGGGACCGGTGATGGGTTCATCGGTAAAGCCTGCCTTCACATCATTGATAGCTGCAGTGATCCTGTCAAAGGGCTTAAGAAGCATATATGACACCCAGGCCGCAAATATAAGGATGATCAGGATTATGATAACCTCGATGGTCCTTGCGTTGGCACTTAGAATATCAAGTGTCGTGCTGATGGCATCAGTGGATACGCTGGTCAAAAGAACTCCTCTTACAACCTCGCTTGTTGCTGCATCAAGGGACACATCTTCTTCCTCGATGACCTCTGATTCTATGATTGGAGTTACGATCTCAAGATATCCGTTTTCTTTGTCATACTTGGAAACAGCGCCCTTAGACCCCTTTCCAAGGCACTCTACCACTTCTTCTGAAATGATGACCTTGCCCTGACTGATATTGTAAGTATCCTTTACAACCTTAAGATCGTCATTGATAACAAGAACACGCCCGTCGTAAAGATTTGCAAGCATGTCGATCTCAGCATTGATGACCTCGGATGAGGTATCTGAAAGATAATTTGAAACAATGAGATGATTGGCCAGGATCCTGAGCTGGGTCTGGGCCTCTGTTGATTTTACGTCTACCGCACGATCCTCATAGCTTTCGAGAATTACGGCGTGTACGCCAAGACAGGATACAAGTCCTGTTATAAAGACAATAACAAAGAATCGTACCCTAAGACTTTTTATAACATCCCGCACCTTGAGCCGGTGGAAATAAGAAGATAGTTTACTGCCGATCTTCATAAAAGCTTACCGTTATGCCTGAAAATAGTAACCGCTTCCCCACTTGGTCCTTACATATCTGGGCTCGGAAGGGTTGGTCTCAAGCTTCTCCCTGAGTCTTCTGATGTGCACGTCCACAGTTCTCTCATCACCGGGATAATCCTTGCCCCAGATGGTTTCAAGAAGCTCTTCCCTTGAATAGGTCTTGCCGGGAGTTGATGCCAGAAGCTCTAAAAGCTCGTACTCTCTGCTGGTTACATTTATCTCTTTATCTTTTACAAATACTCTTCTGTACTCTTCGTTGAGCTTGAGATCGCCGAAAGTAATGACCTTCTCGGCATCAGCTGCTCTGTTGGTTCTGCGGATGATGGCCTTGATCCTTGCCTTAACCTCAAGGATATTGAAAGGCTTGGTAATATAATCATCTGCGCCGTACTCAAGACCAAGGATCTTGTCCATGTCATCGCCCTTGGCTGTGAGCATTATGATAGGCACGTTTGAAAAATCCCTTATCTGCTGGCATACTTCAAATCCTGTAAGCCCGGGAAGCATTACGTCCAAAAGTATTATGTCGTAGCTTCCTTCCCTTGCCATATCAAGAGCTTCCTGTCCGTCATAGGCACAGTCACATACGATATCATCCTGTTCCAGGCTGAACTTTATTCCCTTTACAATAGCTTTTTCATCATCAACAACAAGTGCTTTTTTACTCATATCTCCACCACTTCATAAATATATTAACCGGCTGTTATTTTATCCTGTATTTTTGAAAAGAGCTTTTTCTTTATCCCCGAGACCTTCATGATATCTTCGATCCGGGAAAACCTTCCGTTCTTTTCACGATAGCTTATGATCCTGGAAGCGATACTCTCTCCTATCCCCGGAAGAGTCTTAAGCTCCTCCAAAGAAGCTGAGTTGATATCCACAAGTCCTTCCTTTGATCCTGATGCTATGGGATCGTCAAAAGAAGCCACCTCATTTTGCATATCTTTTGGCGTATTCCCTGATGTTTCTTCCCTGGTGGGTATCACCAGCCTGATACCGTCAGATAAAGGTGCTGCCAGATTCACATAGGTTTCATCCGCATCCGCAGAAAAACCGCCCGCTGCCTTAATCGCATCATTGATCCTGCCACCGGCCTCAAGTTCATATACCCCCGGAGCATTAACAGCCCCGCAGACATAGACTACAAGAGGCTTTTCCTCTGATGGAGCCTTTGCAGCTTCCTCCCGGTATTCCATATCGGATATACCGCCGGTAGCGTAGGATGAAGTCTCAGAATCCTGCATATCCAGAAGCACCGTCTCCGTCCCCTGTGAAGTACATCCCGTAAGGATCAAAACCATAAATAAACAAATAAAAATCTTTCGCATGTTTCCTCCGTAAAGAGGACCCCACCATGCTTTTTCTTTATATCAGATAATCAGTGCAAATTCAATCACTCTCTTCCACAAGTCCCTCGGTGATCTCATCATCGTCGGGATCCGGGAGTTTATCCTCTGTATAAGGGCTTCCCGTAACCTGAGTCATGATGTTTTCCGAAACCTGTTTCAGAGTCTCGTTACAATCCGCACCGTTCCAGATCTTGGTAAATGCAATCTCAAGCTCCATCCAGAGGTTACTGGTTTCAAGAGTCTTGGGCATAGGAACGGAATCCGCATAAACAGCCACAAAAGTATCAAGGTTGTGGTTGTTGTAATTAACTCCGTAGTGAGCAGCTGCTTTGCCACTAAGTGTATAAATATCACCTGAAATATCGTTACAAAGATATCTTGCAGCTGCGTTTGCTTCCTTGGCATGCTCGGAATATCCGTTTACCACGATACACTCGGTAACCGACATGGTGCGGGTTCCGAATTTATCGGTAAGTCCGGGCATATCCGCAACCGCAAACTCAAAGTCGCATTCGCCGGAAGCCTTGGCCTCATCTATCTTTTTCAAAATATCAGTTGTTGCAACAGTAAATACAGTCTTGCCGTCAATGAAATCCTGAACGATACTGTCATAATCCACTGCATCGGCGTCTATAGCAAAGAACTGACTCAGCTGCTGATAGATCTTCATGCAACTAATGGTGTCGGTATTGTAGATATCAAGAAGTGATACATCATCACCGGCCTTGCCACCACAGTTCATGTAGTTGCCTACAAAGAAATAATTGTAAAAGATATCCGTAACATCCCATCTAAATACCGCTTCTACCTGATCGGGAGCGTTGTAGTTCTCGGCAAATTTGAGGATATCAGAGATATTAAGAGGAAGATTCTCTGCAACCACCTCATCGATCATACCCTGGGTGATCTCGGTGCTGATCTCGGCAGTGGCTTCTTCCACTTCTTCCATGTCAGAGCCCGCTGCAGAAGCTTCATCTGCGCTTTCCTGGGCCTTTTCTCCCTCTTCCTGATCTATCTCGGACTGCATGGTCTCAACAGCCATATTTTCAAGATAAGTCTTGTTGTAAATAAGGGAGCTGGTCTCGTAATAAAAAGGATAAGCAATTAGCTTGTCCTTGTAGGTCACCGAATCAACGGCAGCCACAGGGAAGGTATCATCATCAAGATAATCCTTTCCGTTTTCGATCTCCATTGCAAGACCTGCCAGATATGCTTTTTCAAGTGAATCGTTTGTAGTGATGAACAGATCAGGGAAGTTGTCCCCTTCCACAGAGGCCTTGTTTACAGCCTCAAGATACTCAAGACCTGACACCAGCACAGGCTCCAATCTGATCCTGCTGTTGGATTCGGAAAAAGATACTGCTCTGCTCTGAAGATACGGTGTAAGTGAGTCATCTGTATACCAAAGCCTCACCGTAGTCTTACTCTTGGCAAAAAGCGAGTAATCCTCGAACATGCCGCTTCCCCGACGGGCATAAACCGCCGTGCCCGCCAGTATTGTGGCAAGAAATATAATAGAAATGATTCTTATCCTTAACTTCATATAGACTCCAGACATGAAGAGAGGATCTCTATCATGTCATCAACATTCTCCCTGGTTATAACGAGAGGAGGCACAAATCTGATGATATTTGCACCTGCATTAATAAGGATAAGTCCTTTTTCAAGTGCCTTGTTTATAACTTCCGCAACAGGCCTGTTAAACTCAAGGCCCTGCATAAATCCTGCGCCTCTTCTGTCTACGATAAAGTCAAATCTGTCCTTTAACTCATCCAGGCGCTGCTCAAAATAAGGTGCCACCTCATTCACATTCTCTATTATATTGTCCTCCTTAAATAAATCAAGGACTTTATTGATGGCAGCACAGGCAAAAGGATTTCCTCCGTAGGTGGTTCCATGGTCACCTGCAACAAGTGAATTCTGTCCGACCTTTTCCGTCATAAGGAATGCTCCCACGGGAACGCCGCAGCCAAGAGCCTTGGCGGTGGTCATGATATCAGGCTTTATGCCGTATTTCTGCCAGGCAAACATGTAGCCTGTTCTTCCCATTCCGCACTGGATCTCATCCAGAATAAGAAGGATGTCCTTTTCATCGCACAGCTTTCTTATCTTTGTCAAAAACTCTTCGCTGGCAGGATGTATGCCGCCTTCTCCCTGAACGGTTTCAAGGATGATGGCGCAGGTCTTTTCGTTTACGCAGGACAGAACACTGTCAAAATCGTTCATATCCGCAAAACGGATATTCCCTATCATGGGCTCAAAAGCCTCTCTGTAATGGGGATTTCCCGTAACAGATAAAGCTCCGAAGGTTCTTCCGTGGAAGGAATGATTCATGGCGATGATCTCGTGATCAGTCTTTCCATCCTTTAAAAAGGCATACTTTCTTGCAGCCTTCAAAGCACCTTCAACAGCCTCAGCTCCGCTGTTTGTAAAAAACACCCTGTCCATGCCGGATACTTCTTTTATCTTTTTGGCAGCCTCTATTGCAGGAACGCTGTAATAATAATTGGAAGTATGAAGAAGCTTGTCTATCTGGGCTTTAAGGGCATCATTGTAGCTCTTGTTGTTGTATCCTAGGGCAAATACAGCAATGCCTGATACAAAGTCAAGATACTCCTTGCCATCTAAATCATACAGATGCACTCCGTCGCCACGGTCCAGAACTATCTGATACCTGTTGTATGTGTGAAGAAGAGCTTTTTCCGCTTCCTCAATATATTCTTTCATTTTTTCACTCATGTCCGCCTCCCAAAATGCCTCAGCCGGCTTCTTTTGTCAGATCGTCATTGTCCGCCATAAACATCGTTCCGATACCTTTGTTGGTAAAGAACTCAAGCAGCAGACAGTGTGGAATCCTTCCGTCCAGAATATGGACTCTCTGAACTCCTTCTTTTACCGCGTTTGTGCAGTTGGCAAGCTTGGGAAGCATGCCTCCTCCTATATTGCCGCTTGCAATAAGCTCCTCTGCCTCAGAGCAGGTAAGTCTTGATATAAAGGAGGAAGGATCCTTGATATCCCTGTAAACACCTTCTATGTCCGTAAGGAACGCAAGCTTGTGTGCTCCCACAGCCTTTGCGATGGCGCAGGCAGCATCATCCGCATTAATATTGTAGGTTTCGAAATTATCATCAAGACCGATAGGTGCCACGATAGGCAGATAATCATTGTCCAGAAGGTCGTAGATAATCTTGGGATCCACCCTGTAGATATCTCCCACATAGCCGATGTCCTTGCCGTCAGAATATTTCTTTTTAACATGCAAAAGACCTGAATCCTTGCCGCTTATACCGATGGCCTTTATGCCAAGCTCCTGAACCATGGTTACAAGCTGCTTGTTCACCTTGGAAAGGACCATCTCCGCGATCTCCATGGTCTCTGCATCCGTTACCCTGAGTCCGTTTACAAACTCTGCCTCTTTTCCGACCTTGGACACCCAGTTACTTATGGCCTTGCCGCCGCCGTGAACTATTATAGGCTTAAAGCCCACAAGCTTAAGGAGTGTTACGTCGGTAATGACATTTTTTTGAAGTTCTTCGTTGCTCATGGCGCTTCCGCCGTATTTAACCACGATGATCTTCCTGTTGAACTTCTGAATGTAGGGAAGTGCCTCTACCAGCACCTCTGCCTTTTTGAGTACATCCTGCATTTCCTTATCCATAGTTTTCTCAGCTCCTATAATCTGCGTTTATCTTTACATAATCATAAGTAAGATCGCATCCCCAGGCTGTAGCCTCCTGATCTCCCTCATGCATATCCACAAATACGGTTACCGCGTCGGCCTTCATGATCTCAAGAGCCCTGTCCTCATCAAAGACAATGGGCGTTCCCTTGTCAAAGACCTTTATCCTTCCCACTCTGCTCTCAAAATAAAGCTCAACATCATTCTGATCAAATTCTGCTCCCGAGTAGCCCATGGCACAAAGAAATCTTCCGAAATTGGCATCACATCCAAAGATAGCTGCCTTGGAAAGATTTGATCCTACGATGGCTCTTGAAAGAGTTATGGCATCCTTTTTGGTCTTTGCATTTACAACCTTTGCCTCAAAGAGCTTACTTGCACCCTCTCCGTCTGCTGCCATCTTTTTGGCCAGGAAGGTACATACATATAAAAGAGCTTCCTTAAATGTCTTGTATTCTTCTCCTTCTGTGGTGATCTTTTCATTACCGGCTTCGCCGTTTGCCATAAGAAGAAGTGTGTCATTGGTGGAGGTGTCCCCGTCCACGGTTATCATATTGAAGGTATCCTGTACTATTTCGGAAAGAGCCTTCTGCATAAGTTTCTTTTCTATAGAAAGATCTGTTGTCACAAAGGCAAGCATTGTGCACATATTGGGGTGGATCATGCCCGAGCCCTTGCTCATTCCGCCAAGAGTCACCTCTTTGCCGTCTATGGTGAACTTAACCGCAACCTCTTTATTTACAGTATCTGTGGTCATGATGGCTTTGGAGGCCGCTGTTCCGGCTTCTATGCTTCCATCAAGTGTATCGCACATTTTCTCAACACCTGCTGTAAGCTTGTCCACCGGAAGCTGCATTCCGATAACGCCGGTTGATGCAACAGCCACCGAGTCATAGGGAGCTCCCATCTTGGCTTCAAGAGCCCTGGCAGTTGCTCTGCAGGCATCAAATCCTTCTTTTCCGGTGCAGGCGTTGGCTATTCCGGAATTGATGACTACCGCATAAAGAGGTCTTCCGGACTCAGTCAGCTCTTTGTCCCACTGAACACATGCAGCCTTAACCACATTGGAGGTAAAGGTTCCCGCTACTTCGCAGGGCTTTTTGGAATACACAAGGGCCATGTCTGTCCTTCCCTTGTACTTGATATTTGCTTCGCAGCTGCTGGCCATAAAGCCTTTAGCTGCTGTAACTCCGCCTTCTGTAATCTTCATAATGGATTCTCCGTTCCTATTTATTAAATACAGTCAGATTCTCGTCGTTAAGCGCAAGATCGTAGTAATTAAGATCACTTCTCAGGTTCCATCCCATCTTTTGCCAGAACTTGTTTCCTACTTCATTTGTGACAAAAGCATTGAGTCCCACTTTGTTGATATGCTCTTCCTTTAGCCTCTCGCAGCAAAACTCCACCATCTTTTTGCCGATACCGTGCATTCTGTACTTTTCGCTTACACACACATGGTAAAGACAGGCTCTTCGTCCGTCATGTCCGCAAAGTATGGCTCCCACTATCTTGCCATCCTCTTCATAGACCGCGCTGGTGGTGGGATTTCTTTTTAAAAACATCTCCACTCCCTCTTTTGAGTCATCGATGGAGCGGATCCCAAAGCCGTGAATGGACATCCACAGGCTGTAAACTGCATCATAATCCTCAATTGTCATTACACGAACCATTTAAATCACCTGCCTAAAGTTTTTTTCAGGGGAAACTCGGTACAAGGTCTAGTCCCATGGATTCATCAAGTCCAAAGAGCAGGTTCATATTCTGAACCGCCTGTCCCGCAGCTCCCTTTACAAGATTGTCGATAGCACCCATCATAATGATCCTGCCGGTGCGCTCATCGAGCTTAAAGCCGATATCCACGTAGTTGCTACCCTCAACCCATCTGGTCTCGGGATAAACATTATCTTCAAGAAGTCTTATGAATTTCTCATCCTTATAGTATTTCTCATAGGCTGCTCTTACTTCCTGTGATGTGGGAAGCTTGCCATCCTTCTTTATTAAAGAAGCATATTCCGTAGCAAGGATTCCTCTGTTCATAGGTGCCAGATGAGGTGTAAAGTTAAGAACAAACTCTTTTCCCGCAGCATATCCAAGCTGCTCCTCGATCTCGGGAGTATGTCTGTGATCGGCAACGCCGTAGGGCTTGGCGCTCTCGTTGACTTCGCAGTAGAGGTTTGCAACCTTTGCTCCTCTTCCTGCCCCTGATACGCCTGAAAGAGCATCTATTATAAGAGTATCGGGATCGATAAGTCCTTCTTTAATAAGAGGATAAGCTGTAAGTATTGAACAGGTTGTGTAGCATCCGGGGTTGGCAACAAGCCTTGCCTTTTTAATATCTTCCCTGTTTATCTCACAGAGCCCGTACACCGCTTCCTCTATGAACTGCGGGGCCTTGTGCTCTATCCTGTACCACTTTTCATACACGGAAACATCTTTTAATCTGAAGTCCGCGGAAAGATCGATTATCTTTACTTTATTAAGTATGTCTTCATTTACAAGTGATGCACACAGGCCCTGGGGAGTAGCGGTAAATATGACATCCACCTGCTCTGAGAGTTCTTCCATGTTATCGTCCATACATTTGGCATCTACCAGCTTGAAAAGATTTCTGTAGATGGATCCGAACTTCTCATCAATGTAGCTTCTGGATCCGTACCAGACCACCTCTGCTTCTTTGTGGCCCTGCAGGATACGGACGATCTCTGCTCCGGCATAACCTGTAGCACCGATGATACCTGCTCTAATCATAGGTAAGCTCACCTTTCTTTTATTTAAATTTGTTTCAGTATAAGTCCGTGG
>JAILOW010000084.1 GCA_024690635.1 Butyrivibrio sp. | reverse complement strand
CCGACATTTTTTCCTCGCAGAAAACGGAAAACATGATCTGTCTTGAAAAGGAATAATCTCTTTTTCACAGGTCCGGCCATAGAATTATCATAAATATCAAAAACAAGAGATTGACGGCGGTGAATATCAGCAGGTATTTGCCGCTGTTTTCTTTATATTCCTTGGTATAAGCCTTGTAGGAAATAAGGCTTGCCATGGAGGCAATGAGAGTACCGAGACCTCCAACGTTTACCCCCGCCATAAGCTCTTTGTAATTGTTTGTAAAACCATACAGCATAAGCGTTGCGGGAACATTACTTATAGCCTGGCTTGCAGCAATAGAGATAAAGAACTCCCTTCCTGCCACTATACTGCTAAGAAACTTTTTTACCACCTCTATCCTGCCCATATTGCCGGTAAAGATGAAAAAGCCAATGAATGTCAAAAGAAGGATATAATCCGCCCTCAACAGGATCTTATAATCCATTCCTCCAACGATCACAAGAACGATCACTAAAAGCACATACCAGGGAAGGATCCTCATAACAGTCAAAAGAGCTGTCACAAACAACACGGAATAGATGATGATCTGAATCCTGCTGCCGAACTTGCCTATAATAAGGCTCTCTTTTGAAGTCTCGATCTTATCTCCTTTTCCCGGAAGGAAGAAAAGAGAAATGATAAGAAGCGCCGCCGACAAAAGAGAATAAGGAAGCATTGTTCCTATAAATTCCGTAAGGGCCATGCCTGTGGAACCGTAGATATAAAGGTTCTGAGGATTGCCTATGGGAGTCAGCATACTGCCAAGGTTTGCAGCAACAGTCTGAAGCACCACAACAGGGATCATGAGTTTTTCCTTATGGCAGCTTGAAAGTAGCATAATGGCAAAGGGCACGAAGGTTATAAGCGCCACATCATTGGTTATAAGCATACTTCCAAAGAAGCACAAAAAAATAAGAACAGCAGCCAGTTGCCAGCTCTTCCCCACTTTTTTAAGAAGCATGTCCGCAATCTTCTCAAATACAGTATTCTCTTTAAAGCCCTGAATGATGACCATAAGGCTCCACAAAATTCCCAGGGACCTGAAATCAATATACCCAAGGTAAGCTGCCGAAGGCTTTACAAAAAACGCAGAAACAACAGCCAGGATCCAGGCAATCAAAAGTACAGGGTCTAAATTCAGTTTTCTTTTTTTAGCACGCATAGAGACCATTATAGCAAAAAAATTTCATTTATCAACAAGTCAGTTTCCACGGCCCCTTCGAAATTGATAGGAAATACCATAAATATTAAAGCGTTATATCGTGAAACATGCAAGAAACCGCAGGTTCTGCTGTCAGTGTTCTTGAATCTCCGCTTGTTTTCTGCTTGCACTTATGTTTTATGCTTGGTAAAATTATTTCATAGGGGGAAAAAAGAATGCTTCAATTATCTTATGTGGGGATTTCTTTTTCAGTTGTATTCTACGTTGTATTCGGCATAGCCGTGAAACTTATGGAGCTGAGCGACTCAACACGAAACAAAGCCCGGCTGTTCATTCTCAGTACTTCTGTAGGAATCCTTTCAATCTCATCACTTATTGCAGGCGCCATTCAGCTTAGGATGCGGGCCTGGTTCTACGGCGTAACGCTGCTTTTGTTGTCTCTTGTATCCCTGAACATCATAGTTTCCATCATCATAGAGATCCACAATATTAAAACCAGAGTGCGGATGCGCAGATTCATGGCTCTTTTTGATATCGTGGAACGTTTCACGGATGAGGGCAAGACTAAAGAAGAGATCATGACCTACCTTACTGACATTCAAAAACTCACTAAAAAAGAAGCATCGGATTTTCTTGAATTCATCTCAGATCCCACCAATCATCAGTTTCTTGCTGATGTGAATTCCGACATACAAAGAGCCCGCCTTATGCGGTGATCACATAATTAAAGCCTCTCAAACGAGAGGCTTTTTTGATGCACTGAAATTTTATTACATTGTATCTCTGTTTACATATTTGTTGTGGAACTTGGAATACATGATCTTCTGACTGCTGTAAAGGCTGTGATAGCCGGAGAAGGTATAGCTCAGAGCTATAGCCAGAAGGTAATAGGGCATTCCCTTAAATCCAAAGAGTTCGAAACAGATAAACAGCGAGGAAATGGGACAGTTTGTAACACCGCAAAACAGCGCTCCCATTCCTATAGCTGCGCAAAGCGCCGGGTCAAAGCCAAGTATCTGGGAATAAAGGCAGCCAAAGGTTGCTCCGATATAAAGAGCCGGCACGATCTCGCCGCCCTTATAGCCCGCTCCGAGAGTAAGAGCCGTAAATATTATCTTTAAAAGGAAGGCCCAGTAGGGGGCATTTCCTTCAAGCGCCATCTCAATAACATTCATACCTGCGCCGTTGTAGTATCTGGTTCCGGAGATAAAGGTCAGAACCGCCACAATGGTACCGCCTACAAATATCCTCACATAGGGATTTGCAAAAAGCTTTTTATAGGTCTTTCCGCTGAGCTTTAAAACCGCACAGAAAAGCACACTCACAATAGCACACAAAATAGCAAGAATGCCGGTGTATATTGCGTTGTGAACTGTAAACTCCGGGATGATGTTCACCGCGAAAACCTCAGGCACACACCCCATAAGCCTGCTGATACCCGATGCCACAAGGGCTGATACAACGCAGGGAACAAGCGCCGAGTAATACATAACTCCGACATTTTCAATTTCCATGGCCATAAAAGAAGCTGTCATGGGAGTTCCGAAAAGCGCCGAGAAAGCTGCACTCATGCCGCACATGGTGATGATCTTTACGTTGCCCTCTTTTAATCTAAAGAGTTTTCCAAGGTTGTAGCCGATACTTCCGCCCATCTGAAGTGCCGCACTTTCACGTCCCGTGGAACCACCGAAAAGATGAGTGATAGTGGTTGAAATAAATATAAGCGGAGCCTTGGTAACAGGAAGATGATCGCCCTCCTGAATAGACTTGATAACAAGGTTGGTACCTTTATCCTCGTAGTCCTTGCAGAGCCTGTAGAGGAAAACGATAAACAGTCCCGCAAAAGGAAGAAGTCCTATGATAAAGTCATGCTCCGTCCTGAAGGCAGTGGCAAAAACAATGGCATGATAGAATAGTCCGCCTATGGCTCCCACCACGCATCCTGTAACGGATCCAAGTATGAGCCATCTGAAAAAGACTCGTACACGCCCCGCCAGGTCAAGATCCGGAATATGTTCGATTATATGATTTATCGGGTTTTCATTTTCATTTTTCATGTCACATCATTTCCATTATCTGATTTCTTTGAGTTGTTAATTTGTCGCAAAGGGGCTCATAGTCAATATCGTCTTTATTTCTCAGGTGCTCCGTGATCTCACATATGGTCTCATAAAGAGGCGTCAGCGAAAGATTACCGATAACCCCCTTTAGGGCATGCACAAGTTCAAAGCTCTCTTTCAGGTTTTTATTCTCGATAGCGGGAAGAAGCTTTTCAAACCTGTCATCCGACAAGCCCAGTTCTATCATCTCAAGATAAAAGTCCTCCATGCCCATGCATCTTTCAAGACCTTCATCCACATTTGCCCCAAATTCTCTGAGAGAATCAATAGTCATGGTATCTCCCTTCCTATAGTCCGGCTCTCCATAAGTTTTTTTCAATAAGGCATCCGAATTCACCCGGAGGTACCGGCTTGGAGAAATAGTACCCCTGAATTATATCGCAGCCTGCCTTTTTCAGCAAAAGATATTGTTCCGAAGTCTCCACTCCTTCTGCAATAACGGGCACCTGCAAAAAGTCAGCTATCCTAAGAACAAACTCCACCATTCGCATTTCCTTGCTGCCTTCCGCTATTCCCTGAATAAATGCCATATCAAGCTTTAAAGCATCTATCGGAAGTGAAGTCAGCATGTTAAGGGAAGAATAGCCCTTTCCAAAGTCGTCCATCTCAACTAAAAATTCCTCATCCTGCAGGTCTTTTACAACATCAATGATCTGCATTGTGCTTTCCGTATAGGCCGTCTCCGTGATCTCAAGATGAATGTCCGAGGTATCCAGTTCATTGTCAGAGATCATCTTCAAAAGAAAATGCTTTAGCTCAGGATCGAAGATATCAACCCTTGAAACATTAACGGATATGGGAATGGACAGTCCGTACATGTCCTTCCACGTTCTAACCTGCCTGGCAGCTTCCTGCCACACAAAGCGGTCAAGCTCGTTTATTCGTCCGTGTTCCTCCAAAAGAGGTACAAAGTAATCAGGCTTTATCTGCCCAAAGGAAGGATGCTTCCATCTCACAAGTACTTCTGCTCCTGCGATCCTTGGGAAGTCACTCCTTATATCGTATTTAGGCTGAAAAGCCACGCTAAACTGCCCTTCCTTTATGGCAGTATCAACATCCTCAAGAAGTCTGCCCTCATAGAGCTCTTTTTCATGCATCTTCCTGTTATACATGGCAACTGATGCAGAGTGGTTGTTCTTGGAAATAGAATTGCTGGCCTGAAGCGCCCTTGCAAAGCGCTGCTCAAAATTGGCGGATTGATAAAGGTCCGAATATACACCGATCTTGAGCCTCATTTCACTGGTATTCATGACTTTCTTCAGCTCTTTTGAAAGAGTCCGTACCAGAAAATCATAGGTATCTCTGTGCTCGATATACAGATAAAATCTGTCAGCGCTGTACCTGCAGGCAACTCCGTTACAGGCTCTTGCCGCGGTTCTGACACCCTCAGCTATAGCGCAGAGAACTTTATCTCCAAAGCTTCTTCCGTACAGGTCATTTATCAGATGGAATCTGCTGAAGTTGACTACTATGGCATCAACTTCCCTGTCGGGATGGAATTTATCATATTCAAGGCAATACTGATAAAAATACTCCTTGGTCATAAGCCCTGTAAGGGAATCATATCCCGTGGCATTGATGATGTCCTTTCTGATGGCAAGCTCAAGAGCGCGGCTGACCCTGGCCTTTATAACCTCCGGGTTATCGTAGGGCTTACTTAAAAAGTCAACAGCCCCCATTCTAAGGCTCTCAACCTCTGCCTGCTTGTCCGATGTAATTACAATAATGGGAATGCGCTTTAAATCTTCGTCTCCGCACACCTCCTTCAGCACGGAATATCCGTCGCCGTCTGGCATATGCAGATCCAAAAGAACAAGTGAAAGAAATTCACTCTGAGCGCGTATCAGATCCATTGCCTCACGTCCCGTCTGCGCATAGACCATGTCATACTCATCTGCCAGTATTTTTCCCAAAATACGCAGATTCACAGGCTCATCATCCACAATAAGAATGGAGCGCCTGAAGTCATGTTCGTATCTTTTTTCGATATCAAGGATCTTTTGCTTGTCTATCGCCATATCCTATACCATTTCTGACAGGTGCGGGAACAAAACGCCATATTAATTATACAAATTATTTCTCAACAATTCACTTTGATTTAACCATATTCCACGAAGTTATACACTTTTTATAGATTGTTTCTGTTTTTTTCATATTTCCCGCAGTGAAAGCTTTTCTCGCTAATTACCGTTTTGGGCGTTGGGCAGATCCTACGATTACTTCTTTTTTGCAAGTTTTTGAGCAGATACAGTAATTTGGGCATCCTGATGCTCTGTAATTACTTCTTTTTTGCAAG
>JAILOW010000129.1 GCA_024690635.1 Butyrivibrio sp. | reverse complement strand
TAAAATACAATGAACTATGAATAAACAAATATTAAAAAACAATAAATAGCTTAACCATGCGGGTTTACAGTCGATATTGATTAAAATGATACAAGCAAATATAATGTTAGTTGTATTTGTTTTATACCGTACAATTTTGTTTGGAGGCATTTTATGCAAATTATAGTTGTGGGCTGCGGAAATGTGGGTCTTACTCTTACACAGCAGCTTAGCAAGGAAGGACATAATATCACTGTCATCGAGGAAAAGAGCAGTGTTGTCCAGAATGTAGTAAACAGTTATGACGTTATGGGTATAGTTGGCAACGGAGCCAGCTATTCTATCATGAAGGATGCGGGGATTGAGTCGGCGGACCTGATGATCGCGGTTACGGATTCCGATGAGCTCAATCTTCTTTGCTGTCTCATAGCTAAAAAGGCAGGTAACTGCCACACCATAGCAAGAGTCCGCAATCCTATATACAAAAAAGAGATCAACTTTATCAAAGAGGAGCTTGGTCTTTCCATGGTCATCAATCCTGAGGAGGCAGCGGCTTCCGAGGCTGAGAGACTGTTAAAGCTTCCTTCCGCGTCCAAGGTTGAGACCTTTGCAAGAGGAAGAGCAGAGCTTGTAAAGTTCGTTATCGACGAATCATCAAGAATCAAGGACCTTGCACTCAAGGATATCCCCGGGGATCTGAAAAAACAGATCGTCGTATCCGTTGTTACAAGAGGCAATGAAGTTTATATCCCCGACGGTAACTTTATCTTAAGAGAAGGGGATGAGATAACAATATTCGGCTCCTCCAGGAGTACTCTCGGCTTTTTCAAAAGGCTCGGTCTTCCCACCACCAAGGTTCACTCCACTATTATCGTTGGAGGCGGAGAGACCGGTTATTACCTTGCAAAACAGCTCTCTTCCATGGGCATCAAGGTTACCCTCTTTGAAAGAGATACCGCAAGATGCAAGGAGCTTACAGATCTTTTGCCACAGGTTCTTATCATCAACGGTGACGGAACAGACAAGGACATGCTTCTTGAGGAAGGTATTACAAGCACTGAGTCCTTTGTGGCACTTACCAATCTGGATGAAGAAAATATCATGCTCTCCATGTATGTAAAGAGCATTAACCCCAAGGCCAAGCTTATTACCAAGGTTCATAGGGTAAACTACGGCGATATCATAGGCTCTCTTGGAATAGGCAGTATCATCTATCCCAAGAACATCACTGCAGACAGAATAGTCAAGTTCGTCCGCGGTATGAGCGCTTCCAAGGACAGCAACATTGAGACACTGTACAAGCTCAATGATGAGAGAGTAGAGGCACTTGAGTTTATTGTCAGAAACGGAAGTCCGGTTCTTGGAATTCCTCTTGCCAAGTTAAAGCTCAAGAAGGGCATCAACATCGCCTGCATCAATCATTACGGCGAGATCATCACTCCCAGCGGTGATTCCGTTATAAGAGACAGGGATTCCGTCATTGTTGTTACCACTCTTGCGGGATTAAAAGACATAAGCGATATATTGGAGAAATAAGATGAATTTCCGAATGATCAGATATATATTGTTCAGGCTTTGCAGAACATTGGGGATGCTTATGCTGCTTCCTCTGATGGTGGCCTTCATTTACAGGGAATGGGACAGTGCTCAGGATTTCTTTTTGCTGTCACTTATCTGTATTCTTGTAGGCGTTATCGGTTCCTTTAGAAAGCCTGCAAACAAGGTTATTTACGCAAAAGAGGGCTTTGCCATAACGGCAGTTGCCTGGATCGGAATGAGTATCATCGGTGCTCTTCCCTTTGTTATGACAGGAACAATCCCGCATTTTGTTGACGCGGTTTTTGAGACAGTTTCAGGATTTACCACCACAGGAGGAAGTATCCTCACATCCGTGGAAGGAATAGAGTACAGCGTTCAGTTCTGGAGGACATTTACACACTGGATCGGCGGTATGGGAGTTCTTGTATTCCTCATCGCCGTTGTTCCCATGGCTGACGGCTACAGCATGCACCTTATGAGGGCAGAGAGCCCGGGACCTGTTGTTGGTAAGATCGTTCCCAAGGTAAAAGATACAGCCAAGATCCTTTATCTTATCTATGTGGCTATCACACTTCTTGAGATGATCTGTTTAAAGCTGTCGGGGCTGTCTCTTTTCGAAGCCGTGACCATATCATTTTCAACAGTCGGAACCGGAGGATTTGCGGTTACCGCAGAGGGAATAGGCGGATATTCCACCCTTTCCCAGGCCATTATCATCGTATTTATGGCACTTTGCGGATGTAATTTTACCGTTTACTATTTTCTTATAAACAGAAGACCCAAGGAAGCTTTCGCCATAGAAGAGGTAAAGTACTACTTCGGCACAATGCTTGTGGCAGCAAGCCTTATTGCTATAAATATCTACAGAGCGGGAGTACTTGATTCGGCAAGGATGTGTTTCCACCATTCTCTGTTTGCGGTTGCATCCATCATGACCACAACAGGATTCGGAACTTTGGATTTTGACAAATGGCCCACCTTCTCAAGGAACCTTTTATGCATACTTATGCTGGTGGGAGCCTGTGCAGGATCAACCGGCGGTGGATTCAAGTTTTCAAGACTTCTCATCGTTATCAGAAATGCAAGGAATGAGCTGAATTTCCTGGTTCATCCCAAGGCAGTGAAAAGAGTGTACATGGATGGACATACTGTAGAGGGAACCACTGTAAAGTCCGTTTCAGCATACCTTGGTCTTTATGTTGCGACTTTCCTTGCATCCACTATACTTGTATCACTTGATAACTTTGACTATCAGACCACGGTTACATCAGTTATTGCAACCATGAACAACATCGGACCCGGACTTGGAATGGTAGGTCCCATGGGCAATTACTCGGAGTTCTCCGATCTGTCCAAGATAGTTCTTATGTTTGATATGCTTGCAGGCCGTTTGGAGCTTCTTCCCATATTCATAGTGATCAAGCCAAAGACCTGGAAAAAATAAAAATATCCTAACAATTATTAAAAAAAAATAAACTTTTTTTCGAAAATCCATTGAAAATTGTGTCCAAAGTGTGATAAGATTTATCCGTCGTGAGTATTTATTCACGACGGAATTTTTTCTTTTAAACGAAAACGTTTAAGCACGGAGATAGTATTATGGCTATGACTTTGACAGGGAAACGTAGAACAGTAGTCCTTGTCGCATTTCTGGTAGCTGTTTCTGCGTTTTTCGGTACATTCAAATATGGCATTTATGCCAGAACCGGAAAAACGGATTTTTATAGAACAGCAGCCTACAGCAGTGCTGAGAGCACGCTGGCTGATATCGTTGCGGAAAATTCTACAGTAAACAAGCTTCCCGGAGGAGTTGTTCTTGAAAACGGCAGACTCTCCCAGAGAGTGACTGTAAGTACAAAAGACGGAACACTTCCATTCGGCGGAACTGTGACAAAGATAAGGGATGGATTTTATCCCGGGACTTATGAAATAAGCTTCTACGAAGATACTGTTTTTGATGATACAGTGACAATAGATGTGAATATAAATGTTCAGCCTGATGAGCTTGTATATGTGCTTACGGGAGATAAGGAAAGCGGCTACGAGCAGGTGGATGTTGTAAGGGCTTCAGAGTCCGGAAAAGTATCCTTTGAAGCAGGCAGGCTCTGCGACTACACTATTTCCACAACTGATATTTCAGGTGCCCAGAGAGCAATGGCTGATATGATCGACAAAAAATACATGAACTAAAAAAAGGATGCCTTTACGGCATTCTTTTTTTACTGCCTGCCCCAGATGAAGCAGCGAAGCAGATAGATAAGTCCTATGTGGACGGGGTAGAAGGCGTAGAACAGATACTTGAGTTTTCCAAGGTCCTTGCCTCTTTTGTGGCTGTAGAAAAACATCAGTATAAATCCGGGAAAGGCAAGGTACTCTCTTCCGAGGTTTGAGATAAAAAGATACCCTGCAATGATGTTTACAGGTTCATATGATTTCAGTGCATAGAATATGCAGATAAGTGCCACGCCGTAGCCATGGTAGTCGGTTATCATCTTTTCTGCGATAAAGACAAAAAGAGCCATGATAGCAAGGGCGATGCTGTAATACATTACTGCAGGCAGACTGTTCTTTTGCATATATTTTATGATGGTGTCTGCAGCCCAGATGGCCAGAAATCCAAGGAGAAGAGTAAAGTATACATTGCAGTGGTCATTTAGGACATCACGGTTTACTGAAAGCACATGAAAGATGTTTATATTAAATACATCTTCCTTGGCATAAAAGGTGACATCAAAAAAGGCTTCTGAAATAAAGCCAAAAATTAACAGGCTAAGAGCGTATCTTAGCCTGTTTTTCGTATGAACAAAACCTTCTACCAGCAGAAAGCAAAAGATTGGAAATGCTGTTCTGCCGATGCCTCTGACTGTTTTGTAAAAAGCATTTAGTTTTTCAAAAGGAATCTCTTCCGGGTAGAAGCCGCATCTTACCACCTGAACCATCATGCCAGCAGCAAGATGATCTATTAACATTGAAATACATGCTATTACTTTTAAGGTGTTACCGCTAAGCTTCTTGAAAGTGTCCATTTACTCGAAGATTACCTTGTCCCATGTATCATCAGGAATAAGTCCGATGTAGGTCTTTCCTGTGTTGATCTCAAGCTCTTCGCCGTTCTCATCGTAAAATCTTGTAACGTCGGTTTCGCTTGACTTAACCCATGTGATATCCTTGGCAACGCCGTTTGTGAGGTACCATGCGTTCTTGCCGGAATCGATGCAGTTGTAAATAAGATAACCGTGCTCGTCAAGCTGTGCAAAGGTGCAATCCTGAAGGATTACGTTCTTGAAGGAAAGAGGAGCATCATCTTCAGCATCCTCATGACGCTCGCCGTACTCATAGTACTCATATTCCTGTGTGTCTTCGTTATAGATAAGCTGTGATCCGTTGTGTGTGAAAGGAAGAACAACTTTCTTGGCATTGTAGGATCTTGAGTATTTCTCATCAAGATTGATCTTTTTGCCATATTTTGTGAAGTTGAAGTGGCTTCCCTCGTTGGCATATTCGTTGTAGGTTGTTGAATATGCTGAATCACCATCATGTCCGGAGAAGTTTTTGTCAAGATCACCGTCAATAACGTATTCTGTGAACTCTCTTGCCTTACCGTTGTTTACACGGGAGAAGGTTCCTGAGAAGTGAGCTGACCATGGCTGTGAGAAGTACTGATCGTTGTAGTAGGGACCACCGTCGTGGCAAAGAACTGCGTTCCACTCAGCAGCAAGCATGATGTTGGTGGGACGTGTACTTCTGACTGAACCAAGCTGTTCGATGGCACCCCAGTCTTTTACGATGCACATAAGTCTGGTAACACGGTCGTTGAGTGTGCTGTTCATAAGCTCGTATACAACGTCTGCCTCTGATGTACCGAAGTGAGGAAGTGCCTTGATCTCGTTGTCAACCATTACTGCGATGGGGCGCTGATCCTTGAGCTCCTCGCTGATGGGCTCACCTGTGACCTCGCTGAAATACATGCCGTCGGGAAGAACATATTCCTCTTCGGGCTCTTCCTGAACTTCTGCTGAAGTAGCGGCTGTTGCAGAATTGTCGATATACTCTACGGAAAGACCTGTCTCAGCAGCCTGCTGAGGCTCCTCCTGGGTTTTGCCGCAAGCTGTTACCGCCATTACAGTAGTAACGCACAGTATAGCTGCAGTAGCTTTTTTACCAAATAATTTTAAATACATTTTTCATATCTCCTATGCGAATTAAATCAATCTAAACCATTCTACCAAAAAGCTCAGATTTTTTCCATGATTACTTTATGATATACTATATTAAAGTCACAAAAAAGGAGAACATGCCTATGAAGCTTATGTTTATCGGTGCTGATCACGAGGTGACGGGAAGCTGTCATTACCTTGAAGCGGCAGGTAAAAAGATGCTGATCGACTATGGCATGGAGCAGGGGAAGGATTATTTTGAAAATGTACCGCTGCCTGTTTCTGCTCCTGAGATCGACTACGTATTTTTAACCCACGCACACGTGGATCATTCGGGAAATCTCCCGCTTTTATACTCACAGGGATTCAGAGGAAAGATATTTGCCACAGAGGCTACCGCCGATCTTTGCAGCATTATGTTAAGGGACTGTGCCCACATCCAGATGCAGGAGGCAGAGTGGCGCAGCAGAAAGGGCAAGAGAAACAAGGACATTTCTCAGATCGAGCCTGCCTACACCATGGAGGATGCTGAGAACACCATAAAGACCATCGTTCCCTGCAGTTATGACAAAGAGATAGAAGTTGCGGAAGGCATCAGGATCAGATTTACGGATATAGGGCATCTGCTTGGCTCTTCCAGCATAGAAGTCTGGCTTACTGAAAAAAGTGTCACCAAAAAGATCGTCTTTTCGGGAGATATCGGAAACAAGAACCAGCCTCTTATAAGAGATCCTAAAATGACTGAGTCCGCCGACTACGTCATCATGGAGTCCACTTACGGCGACAGGCTGCACTCTGAGGAAAAGCCCGATTATGTAAAAGAGCTGGCACAGATCCTGGACAGAACCTTTGCCCGAGGCGGAAACGTGGTGATACCTTCCTTCGCGGTTGGAAGAACACAGGAAATCCTGTACTTCATAAGACTTATTAAAAAGGAAGGCCTTGTTAAGAGCAATCCGCGTTTTCCTGTATTTGTGGACAGCCCCCTTGCTGTGGAGGCTACTGAGATTTTTCAGAAAAACCAGTATGACTGCTACGACGATGAGGCACTTGAGCTGATTAAAAAGCGCATAAATCCTATTGATTTTCCGGGACTTAATCTGTCCATCACAACGGAGGAGTCAAGGGCCATCAACGAGGATCCGGAACCCAAGGTCATCATATCCGCTTCCGGAATGTGCGAGGCAGGCAGGATCAGACATCATCTGAAGCACAATCTCTGGAGAGAAGAAAGCACCATTCTTTTTGTTGGATATCAGTCTGTTGGTACCACCGGAAGAGCCATTATTGACGGCGCGGAGCAGATAAAGCTCTTTGGCGAGACCATCGATGTGGATGCGGAGATAGAAAAGCTGGAGGGCCTGTCGGGACATGCGGATAAGAACGGACTTACGGAATGGATAAACGGATTTAAGGAAAAACCAAAGAAAGTATTTATTGTTCACGGTGAAGACAGCGTATGTACCGCCTATGCGGATTATCTGAGGAAAGAGCACGGCTTTGATACCTATGCTCCTTACAGCGGAACGGAGTTTGACCTTATTTCAGGGCAGCTTCTTAAAGAGGGCGTGCCTATTCCCATCAAGAAAAAGGAATCCACGCTTGTTTCCGATGTTTATGCAAGGCTCAAGGCAGCAGGCGCCCGCCTTATGGGCATCATAGCCAAGTCCGAGGGTATTTCCAACAAGGACAAAGCAAAATTTGCGGATCAGATAAATTCGCTGTGTGATAAATGGAGTAAATGAAAAGTTTTGGGAGGAGAAACAATGAGCAGAGCTGACGAGATCTTTATTTCAATGTGCAGGGATATTTTGGAGAACGGCACATCTACCGAGGGTGAAAAGGTTCGTCCTCACTGGCCGGACGGGGAACCGGCTTATACTATCAAGAAATTCGGAGTAGTGAACAGATACGATCTTTCCAAAGAGTTTCCCATTATGACTCTTAGAAAGACAGCTCTTAAAAGCGCTACCGATGAGGTTTTGTGGATCTATCAGCAAAAGAGCAACAACATAAACGATCTTAACAGCCACATCTGGGATGAGTGGGCAGATGAGACAGGTTCCATCGGAAAGGCCTACGGATACCAGATCGGGCAAAAGAGCATTTATAAAGAGGGAGAGTTTGACCAGATGGACAGGGTCATCTATGACCTTAAAAACAATCCCTTCAGCCGCAGGATCATGACAAACACTTATGTTTTCTCGGATCTTCATGAGATGCATCTGTACCCATGCGCTTACAGCGTAACTTACAATGTTACACAAAAGCCCGGCGAGGACAGACTTACTCTCAACGCCATCCTGAATCAGAGATCCCAGGACGTACTTGCAGCCAATAACTGGAACGTTGTTCAGTACGCGGTTCTGGTGCATATGATCGCTCAGGTCTGCGACATGAATGTGGGAGAGCTGGTGCATGTTATAGCTGATGCTCATATCTATGACAGACATGTTCCTCTTATCAAGGAACTTATTGAGAGAAAGCCTCTTCCTGCACCTAAGTTCCATCTAAATCCTGATGTTAAGGACTTTTACGAGTTTACAAGAAACGACGTATCCCTTGAGGGATATGAAGTTGCGGGTGAGCAGCTTAAGGATATTCCCATTGCCATCTGACGGGAATATGTGAGGTCTTTTGAATGAAAAGAAAAATAGCATTTCTTTTATCATGTATCCTGCTGGCGGGATGCTTTACCGGATGCGGGAAAAATGAGACGGTATTAAAGCCCGGCGGTACGGAGAACAGGCCTGCCAAGGTTGACGGTAATGAGAGCGGGAATCCGGGTGATACGGATATTCCGGTCTCTTTTGAAGAAGGTATGGGCATGACGGAATTTGATAAAG
>JAILOW010000123.1 GCA_024690635.1 Butyrivibrio sp. | reverse complement strand
ATTCATCCTTGAACCGGGACAGATCTTCGGAATTTCTGATCAGCATGACTTCTTCAAAGGCTCCGGTATGGATATCCTGAAATCCCACAACCTGCTCTCCGTTGCAGATACTAGCCTTTATCACAGGCTTCTTGTTTTCTTTGTCGTAGGTTTTCCTTACATTTTTCTTTTTAAAAAACATACGCCCCATCTCCTCTTATATATTTTACATTAAATCATGCGGTATGGTTCTATCGCAATAAAGAGAAATAAAAAATCCGCATCATAACGATGCGGATTCTGATTCATCATTCTAATTCATTCCATCAATTTGCGTAGTACACATAATTCTCTTTTCTGGGAGCAGCATCCTTTGCAGGCTCAGCCGCGTATCCAAGTGCGCAGTGGCCAATTCCCTCGAAGTTGCCTTCTATTCCAAGCTTTTTAAGGATGTCTTTTCCAAAAGAAGACTCAAACTCTTCCTTGGCTCTGTGGATCCATATGCTGCCAACGCCAAGGCTCTCAGCTGCATTCATGAGATTGCCCATTACAAGGGATCCGTCATAAACATAAGTTGGGACGCCCTTGTTGGCAAGAACGATCAGAACAACCGGCGCTCCGTAGAATGGATCAAAGCCCTCGTTCCATCCGCCGATCTTTCTGTTCTCTTCAGAAAGAGCATCGCGAAGCTCCTTATCAGTAACTGCGATGATGATAGGGCTCTGCTTGCCCATGCCTGTCGCCGCGTATGTTCCGGCCTTGATAATGGCCTCAAGGTCTTCTTTCTTTATCATATCAGGCTTAAAATTCCTGCAGCTTCTTCTTGTTTCCAAAACTTTCAGTGTCTCGTTCATGTCCGGTTTCCTCCTTTATACTCTTTGTCTCTGATCACAGCTCTGATGCACTGCGAACAAGCTTTGCATCAACGGATGTCGCTCCGGGAAGTGATGGAGTGAGCTTTTCAGCTGTCTTTCCGATTCCGCTTCCACCGGAAGTTGCAAATGCATGGACCGTCTTTCCTGTCCAGTCATATCCCTTTCCGAATGTATGGACTACTCTTGGAGCCTGTCCGTACCAGATGGGAAATCCAATGTAAACTGTATCGTAATTTTCAAAGCCGGCGATCTTTCCGCTAACCGGAACATCTTTGCCGCCAATCTGCTCTTTATTGCAGCGTGCAAGCGGGTTTGTCCATTTGATATCTGCTGCTGTATATGGCTGCTCAGGAACTATTTCAAAAACGTCTGCGCCTATCCTCTGGGCAAATTCCCTGGCAACTTTGGCTGTAGTGCCTTCAGCACTGAAATATGTTACAAGTGTCGACATGATTTTCCTCCATTAATCTGATTCTGAATTATATTCTCTGTTTTGTAATATTTAATTGTGCGCTACCATTATTATATTTCATCCTCATTAAAAATCAAGCCCCCAACTTCATTAAAAGTTGGAGGCTATGAAATCTTAATCCTCTATATATTTGTATCGTCTCATGAAATAGCTGGATGTCACGCATAGAAGCACTCCTGTAATAGCCAGGATGAACATCATAAGCGCTGCGCAAACTGTGTCATCGCACTTCCAAGCTGTGACAGGCTCTGCGTGCTCCATAATATATAAAAATCACGTAATTTCTTTATTCTGTTTTTCATTTTTCTTTCGCTCCTTTTTCGTTTATTACCTCCGTAAAAAAGGAGCAAATGCTCCGCAAATATGCATCACTATACGTCCTTCAAGTATTCCGTTCACCTGAATTATATTCATCTTACATTAGTTTAGATCCTCGCTGCAACGTCCAGCGCAATATAGAATTTCCCAAGGTCATGGTTGGCTGCAGGAAGGGCCTCCACTTCATAGCCACTGTCTGCAAGCACATCACCGGCTTCAAGGAAATCATAAAGCTCAAGTCCGTAAAAATCGCACAGCGCCTGAACTCCCGCAAGCTCCATCTCTACAGCTATGCAGCCCTCTTCTTTTCTCTTTGCGACAAGCCCCTTTGTCTCTCTGAGCATGGAGTCTGTCGTCCATACGCGGCCCTTAACATAAGGCACCTTAAGCTCTGTAAAGATGCTCTCCATTTTTTCGCACCCCTTAATTTCGATATAATCACTGGCCGGTGCGTAGTAATATGAAGCTCCTTCTCCCCTGTAACTCTCAGTGGGAATGATAAACCTTCCCGTGGTCTTCTCAGGATCAAGGCTTCCGCAGGATCCGAACATAATAAACCTGGTCGCTCCCGTCAGCCAATGCGCTTCGTAGCAGGAACCGGAAGCAACTGCGGAGCCTATTCCAGTCAGGTAAAAAGCTATCTTTTCCCCTTTGTGCTCAAGACAATAGATAGGTATACTTCCATTGCAGGCGCCGATGGTACCGATCACTTCGCAGTCGAACTTTTCCAAAATATGTTCATATATTATTTTTGAAAAAATGATGAGGCACTTGTCCACAAGGTGTTTCTGCTCTCCGTAGAACTGTTTGATTTGTATTATCGGTTCAGTTTTATCATCAAAAAAATCTTTATGCATGGGCTTAGCCTCCTTAATCAAAAATGTTCGCCATTATGATCTCATCTCTGTAGGTTCCGTCCTTAAGCTTGAATGCTCTGGGATTTACTCCGAATTCCTTAAATCCCATCTTCTCATACATGTGCTTTGCCCTGTCGTTATCGCTGAAAACTCCAAGCTCAACCTGCTCAAAGCCGTTTTCTTTTGCCTGTTCAAGAGCAACCTGCATCATGAAGCTTCCAAGCCCCATTCCGGTATACGCCTGCCGTATGGACATTCCAAGATAGGCGCGATGAAGGTACTTAACATGTGGCCTTACGAGTGTAACCCCAAGATCTCCGATGAGCTCATCTCCAATAAATGCGCTTACCATGAAGTCTCTTTCGCTTTCAGCAACAACTGCAAGCCCCTCAACTACTTTCTCAAGATTAAATGGACCGTCTTCAGGCTCCCTTGCCATAAAATGTGTTTCAGCAGAAGTCAGTTCTCTGTGAAGCTTTACTTTTTGAGCATCTTCAGGACCTGAACTCCTAATAGTAACCTCTTGTCCATCCGGTAAAAAATATTTACGCTCCTTTATTCTCATATCCACCTCCAAAAAAATAGCCCCATCAAACTCTCGCTTGATGAGGCCTTATAAACTGTATCAGTTATAAAGAACCGGCTACGCCCTGCAAATAACCCTATCCTCATCATGCACATCAAAAACATACTCCTGATTATCATTCACGAGTTCATTATTGACCATCCAAGTTGTGACGAGCATAAGTTTTTTCATAGCAGTTCTCTTTCTGAAAAATATTAGTTGTAAGTATAGTTGACTGACAATTTACTGTCAACACTTTTTTTGTCAGACCGACAATTCCTATCCATTTTTACAGATAATGCTCCCTTACAACTCTTGCTCCGAAGGGCATCAGCGCTACTTTTGCGATCTTAAAGAACTGCTTTCCGAAAGGAATTCCCACAATAGTCAGGCAGAATAAACATCCGATGATGGCGTTGCCAAGCGCAAGCTCCCATCCGGAAAAGACAAGCCACAAAATGTTTAAGAGGAACGAAACAGCGCCGCCGTCGTTCACAACTTCTTTTCCGAAAGGATTAAGTGAAATTTCTGAAAGCTTGAAACACTGGATTCCAACGGGGATCCCCACTACGGTTATGCACCACAAAAATCCCATGATCCACCAGCCTATCGCACTAAAAAGTCCTCCAAATATAATCCAAATAAGATTTCCCAAAAATCTCATAATTAATTTCCTCCAAAATGGTCTGCTAACCCCGTCCCCTAGGGGCGTTTTCTTCCCGATTCTATCAGTTCCTTCTCGAAGGCCTCCGGGTTCTTCAGGTAATAGTCCTGATGGTATTCTTCAGCCTCGTAAAAATTCTTGTATGGCAAAAGAGCTACATGCGTCTCTTTACCGGACCTTTTTTCAATCTCAGCTATCTTCTTTTCTGCAAGCTCTTTTTCATCCTCACAGTTATAGAAAATCGCCAGAGTATAGGAAAATCCCTTATCAATGAACTGGCCTTCTGAATCAAAAGGATCCACGTTGGCAAAATAGATATCAAGCAGTTTCTCAAAAGAAACCTTCTCCGGATCATAGACAAGCTTAATAGTCTCCCTATGTCCTGTTTCCTGATGTTTCACCTGCTCATAGGTTGGATTTTCTTCATCTCCGCCTGCGTACCCGCAGATAACCTGTTCAACTCCATACATCTTGTATATTGGCGTAACGCACCAAAAGCATCCGCCTGCAAAATAAGCTTCTTTCATCACTTCTCCATTTCCTTTCAAATTCCTGACCTACAGATATTGCTATTATATTATAAGCCAGCCGGGCATGTCTTTAATTAAATTTAAGGCCCGGCACAAAAGTCCCGGCCCAAATCCTCAATAATTATCATTCCAGTAATCTTCAGCTGCATCGTAAGCTTCGTCTTCATCTTCGTACTCATCTTCGTAGTCAAAAAACTCTTCGTACTTGTCGTCGGCGAAGTCCTGAGCTGACTTGTAATCGTAGACGTCATAAGGATCATAAGCTTTCTTTGATGACTTAGAGCTGCTCTTTTTGGATGTGCTGCTCTTTTTGGATGTGCTCTTGCTACTTGATGCTTTTGATTTTGATGTACTCTTTTTGCTAGAACTCTTGCTGTTTGAAGCTTTCGACTTGAACGTGCTCTTACTGCTTGAGCTCTTGCTGTTCGATGCTTTTGATTTTGATGTGCTCTTACTGGTTGAATAGCTGCTTGTGGTTTTATACTTGCCAGCCGCCTCTGCAGGTACAGATGTCATTCCGACTGCTGTTACCATCATCATGACTGCTGCCAAAACGCTTAATAATGTTCTCTTCATGATCAACGCCCTCCATTTCGTATGAAAAGAGTTTTATCCTGTTATAAGCATACCGCCAAACAATTCTTGAATATATATTTGCGTCGGTGAAACAGACACCTGTAATTTGCCAAAACAGCAATAAAAATAATTGCAAAATCTCTCAGGTAAAATGGCCCTATAACCCCGTTCCCCAGTACCGCCCACTTTTAGATAAACATCTAACATTCACATTTGACATCCATCAAACATTATGATATTTTATATTCATCAAGCAAATGTTAGATAAACATCTAATTCAGGAGGCCCCCTATGAAAGCAGAGATTCGTGAATTATTCCAGAATAGAAACTATCGTAAGGACTTATCAGCAGAGCTCATCAACCGCTTCGGAGATTCAGTGGATGCTATCGCATCTTCATGGATCGTATATGAGATCACAGGTCAGGCCAGCTGGTCAGCTCTTATTTATGCCCTGAACCGTATCCCTACAATTATCCTGACTCCCCTGGCAGGTCCCTGGGTTGAGCGTCAGAACA
>JAILOW010000086.1 GCA_024690635.1 Butyrivibrio sp. | reverse complement strand
TCGTTCATACAGTGTTATTCCATTTTTACAGAGATTTTTTCACAGACTCCAAAAATCGATCCACGTTCAACTCAACTCAACAAAAGAAAACGTCTTACAGCCCTTTTCTTATTTCCTTTACCTTGAAAATATACTATTGGTGTACTATGCTAAATACATCTAGAACCACCAAATCATTTTGAGGGAAAAAAATAAAAGGAGATTCTACTATGCAACCAAACACACCCCCAAAAATTGGCCGCCCTCCTATGAAATACAAAAAAAACAAGACTTTGACTCTTCGAATGCACGAGGAAACATATATTATGATAAAAGAACTTGCGCATATATATGAAGAAAACAGCCCCCAAAAATTATCTGCATGCGAACTAATTGAGCAGCTCATTAGAGACGAATGGCGAAAACAATTATATAGCGATTACAACGATTAACTTGTTTAGCAATCGTATAGGACAGTTGTGACATGAACTACAACGTAATCATGAATGGGATAGAAGTAAACGCCCATTACAGCGAAAAATCTATAGATGAAGTGTTCTTGCCTTTACTAGCAAGGCTTTCCGATATGCAAAGAAAAAAAGGCAGGCGGATACTGGTCTTTTTGGCTGCGCCTCCCGGAGCAGGAAAGAGCACTCTAGCAAGCTTTCTTCAAAAGCTATCTGAGGAAAATGAAAACCTTACCGATATTCAAGCCATCGGAATGGACGGATTTCACAGGCGTCAGGAGTATCTTTTGACCCACAACACCATCCGTAACGGCAAAGAAATACGAATGGTAGATATAAAAGGTGCGCCGGAGACATTTGATCTGGAAGCCCTGAAACAAAGGATAGCGCTTGTTATGCAGGGCGGAGCAGTGGGCTGGCCCACATATGACAGGCATCTGCACAATCCTGTTGATAACGCGATCACTGTCAATAAGGATATCGTTCTAGTTGAAGGCAACTACCTTCTATTAAAAGAAGAGGGATGGAAAGATCTGCAGAAGCTGGCAGATTACACCATCTTTATAAGCGCCAACGAAAATATGCTGAGAGAAAGGCTCCGCGATCGAAAGATAAAGAGCGGAAACACAGCTGAAGTTGCCGAAAAATTTGTGGATTTCAGCGATATGGCAAATGTAAAGATATGTCTTTTTAACTCCCAAGGTGCAGACCTAACGCTTTTGCTTGGGGAAAACGACGAATATAGAATATTGGAAACAGGAGATGTTCATGGCTGATTCCAAGCTTCGAAAAGATGCCGATCATATCATTGAGAGTTCCATAAATGCCGTGCTTCCTGACAAAGCAGTCATGCGGGCACTGAAAGATTTCCCCGGCGCAAAGGGCAGAGTAGTGGTTGTTTCTGCGGGAAAAGCCGCATGGACCATGGCGGATGCCGCCGGCAGGGCTCTTGACAGATACGATGAAGGCATAGTTATAACCAAATATGGCCACATTGTGGGCGATATCGAGGGAATGGAATGCTACGAAGCAGGACATCCCGTGCCCGATGAAAACAGCTTTATTGCCACGAAAAGAGCTCTTGAAATGGTTGACGGCCTGTCTGAAGATGATGTAGTAATCTTCCTTCTATCCGGAGGGGGCAGTGCACTCTTTGAACTACCACTGATCTCCGGAAAAGAGCTGCAGGATATAACAGGGCAACTCCTGGCATCAGGAGCAAATATCGTTGAGATAAATACTATCAGAAAGCGCCTAAGTAAGGTCAAGGGCGGAAGATTTGCTATGGCCTGCGCCCCTGCGCATGTTTTCAGCATTGTTCTGAGCGATATAGTGGGAGACCCGCTTGATATGATAGCCAGCGGACCGGCTTATCCGGATTCTTCCACGTGCAAAGAAGCTGCCGCCATAGTAGAAAAGTACGGAATAAAGCTCTCCGCCGAGGCGGAAAGTCTTTTGGATATAGAAACTCCTAAACAGCTAACAAATATTGAGACTCATATAACAGGCTCGGTAAAAGAGCTGTGTGCCGCAGCCGCAAAAAACTGCGTGGAGCTTGGCTACAAAACAGAGATCCTTACTGACAGTCTTTGCTGCGAGGCAAAAGAAGCCGGCAAATACCTGGCGGATATAGCAAAGAGCCATGTCAATGACAAGGAAAAACTTGCATTTATCGCAGGCGGCGAGACCGTCGTACACCTTACCGGAAACGGAAAAGGCGGAAGGAACCAGGAACTGGCGCTTATCGCAGCTGCAGGAATCGCCGGACTAAATAGAGATATAGCGATTTTCTCTATCGGAAGCGACGGAACTGACGGCCCTACAGATGCTGCAGGCGGATACGTTGACACAGATACTGCCGGAAAGCTGGCCGATAAGGGAATATCGATCCCTGAAGTGCTTGAAAACAACGATTCCTACCACGCACTAAAGGCTATAGACGGGCTCATCATGACCGGTCCCACGGGAACAAATGTAAACGATGTAGCCGTGGTATTACTTGGATCTACAGACTAAACCCAAAAATACATCAAAAACCTATGAAAAACGACAAAAAACTTCCTGCATCTTCTCCAAAACAGGAAATTAAAGTTAAGAAAAACCCTACAGCGGAAGCTCTGAAAAGAGCTCCTGACGAAGCCATCGCCAGAGCCATTCATGATGCACTTGTATTACAACATGAAAAGAAAAACAAATAGTTTAAAGAACAACAAAGAGGAGCAGAGTTCAAAATGGAAACAAAAGTAACGGTAGTAGTTGATAACAAATCAAATAATGGTGTTATGGGGGAATGGGGTCTTTCCATTCTGGTTCAGTATGCTGATAAAAAGATTCTTTTGGACGCAGGTGCTTCAGATCTTTTCCTTGAAAATATGAGAAAACTTGGTATCGACGTGAAGGATATTGATCATGCGGTGCTTAGCCATGCTCATTACGATCATGCAAACGGCCTTCCTGCGCTTCTGGATAATAACGATAAAGCAAAGCTTTATTTAAGAGAGAGTACTGCTGCAGATTGCTATACAAAGAAATTCATTTTCAAAAAATACATTGGTATCCCCCGAAAAATGATGGCAAAATACTCAGATAGGATCACGATGGTATCAGGGGACTATAAGATTATGGACGGAGTATGGCTGATACCCCATAAGACACCGGGACTTGACAGTATCGGAAGACGCGAGCTAATGTTCAGAAAAACCCCAAAGGGCTGGATACCTGATGATTTTGCCCATGAGCAGAGCCTTGTTCTGGATACAGATAAGGGGCTGGTGATATTAAACTCATGCTCCCACGGCGGCGCTGACAACATCATCAGCGAAGTAAAGGCAACTTTCCCTGATAAAAAAGTATATGGCCTCATCGGAGGATTCCATCTGTTCAACAAATCTGAGACTGAAATTCGGGCGTTTGCCAAAAGAGTCCGCGAAACCGGCATAGAATACGTCTGCACCGGTCACTGCACAAAAGAAAGAGCCTTTGGAATATTAAAAGAAGAACTTGGAGACACCGTAAATCAGATGCACGTGGGATATGAGATAGCTTTTTAAGCTTGGTGTCCCACGTGCCATGCATATAACTATTCGCAAAACGCAGATTTAACGAATAGTCTTTACCATATTAATATCATCCGCATAAGTTCCATCCTGGTACTTGTTTGCGTTTGGAATTCTGCCGCATTCTTTAAAACCAAGGCTCTCATAGAGATGATAGGCTCTGTCATTTCCGCCTACAACTGTAAGTTCAGCTTGTTCGTAGCCGGCCTCTTTTATCTGAGCAAGAAGTTGTTCCAGCATAAGCCTGCCAAGACCAAATCCGGTATACTTAAGATAGAGAGCAATGCCGATATCCGCGCGATGCTTTGCTCTGTGTCTGCTTCCTACAGGCTGAAAAGAGCAGTTTCCGGCGTATTCTCCATCAGCAAAAGCCAGTATCATCATAGAATCTTCGGAAGAATTCTTTTCATTTATAAATTTTTCTTCAGACTCAGCAGTAAACTGTATTTCATCCGGATCGCAAAGAAGAAATCTTGTTTCACCGCTGACAGTCTTCAAATAATCTACCAAAAGCTGTGCTTCATCTTTTCCTGCGCTACGAAGCAGTATTTTCTTTTCCCCTAAAGTAAACTCTTTTTCCTTAAAAATCATTTTTTTATCTCCTTTTTCCAATTCTTATATCATCATTTCCATATATCTGCGAAATGTCTTAAAGCCCGCCGCTTCGTAGAAAGCCAATGCATCCTGGTTAAACTCCCACATATTCAGCTCTATTCGGCTAAAGCCCTGCTTTCTGGCATAGGCTTTTATAAATGATATCAGCTCTGAAGCGATGCCCTGCCTGCGAAAATCCTTATCCACGCAGAATTCATCAACATCTATAAAATCTCTTTCCTTCATAAAGGGATTCTCCGGTCTGATTATATGATTGAGAATGGCAAAGCCGCATAAAGTTTCGCCATTATCCGCCACGACTATTTCTTTGTTTGGGTCGTTCCAGATGTCATGGATATAATCTCGAAGCTCCTCCCCAAATCCCGGCTTAAATACATCCGGCTTACCTTCAACATGCAGGTCGTTGACCTGTTTTCGAAGTTCATTTACTCTGTCTAATTCATTTTCTTTTGCAAATCGTATCTCCATACAGCCCTCCTTACATAAAAACAGCCCCATCAATCTCTACGAATGATGAGGCTTGCGTACCATAATTGAATTACAGTTATGCTCAGTAATAACTATTCCTCATCATGCATATCAAAAACAGACCCCTGATAATATTTCACGGATACATAGGAGACCATATACTTTTTGACGAGGTTACTCTTAATCATAGCTGTTCTCTTTTCTGAAAATTATTAGTTGTAAGTATAGTTGACTGATAATTATATGTCAACATGATTTACCCTTCAAGGATCTCAAGTTCATCATCAATTGCTCTGGATACAAACTGATTTATAGTAATTCCCTCATTGGCAGCATATAACGCAATTTTTTTATGCTGTTCAGGCTTAATACGGACATTAAAAGACCCTTTGAATTCACGTTCCGGTTCTTTACCAATCCGTTTGCAATAATCAAGATAATTGTCGATACAATCATGCATTGACTTGGTAAGCTCTTTTACAGATTCTCCATGAAAATTCAGAGAGTCATTAATTCCAAGAACGTGACCAATGAATATCTGATCCTCCTGGTCAAATTCCACTTTTGCATGATATCCGTTATATTCCATCAATGAACTTATCATTATATCTCACCTACTTCCTTTAGAAACGCGATTACCATCTTTATGTGGTACCTGTATAGTTCATTTCCCGGATGCGGTCCATCAAATTGAAGGATACGCTTAGTTTCAGTATGATAATAACCTATTCCGGATCCTCTTCCACCCTCGAACTTTTCGCAACCACACTGTTTCATCAATGAATCAAGTTCTCTAATGGTGAAGCTTGTTGGCGCTGGCTTTGATAATAGTTTTTCCAGCAATTTAGACTTTTTTGGCATAATTGTTCCTTTGCAACTATTTTCTAGTTACAATATAGCATCCTTGTCTATTATCGTCAAGTAATGGACTAGGACATATGCCGTTGTCTTTCATTTCATCACCAATGATGACCCTTGACAAACATATTTGCTTGACTGCTTGATGAACAAAACATGAATATTGCTCATTGGTCTTTTATAAAACACAATTTCATTTATAGCTATTTGAGCTAGTTTTTAGGAATTAATCGAATCAAGATACACTATAATATACTATATCTTGTGCTTGCTTGACGAATTCGTGCAAGATATAGTAAAGCATTTGTCTAATTCGTTCCATTTTTCTAGCTCAAATAGTTTATTTCTCCATTTATACACTTCGAAAAGTGTTATTGGATCAATAGCTCGCCCTCCTACTTCACAGTCACTCTACATTTATAAATCTTTGCGCTATCCTTTTTGGGTGTTATGGTCACAACATGCCCAATTGCCTTGCCCTGATTTCTCAACACTTCCACTTCTCTTTTTGAGCTACAATGATTCATAACTATTTCATACGTGCCTGGTGCGTCAAACGTGAACTGAAAAGATCCTGTAGTACCTGAATATGTCGTCCTGTCAAGATCATCTCGACGAGTAAGAACATATCGATCACTATTATTCATATAATCATGAACAATCTTCTTGCCTTGCTTTATTTCAGCAGAAAGCAACCAATCTCCGCTTATCTTTATTGGCTTCCCACGTTCTACATACACACTTTTCTCGCTGATAGATATCGCATCAACATAAGGATAATCCACCGTAACAGTAGCAGAACCTTTTAATTTTCTATCTGCCTTTGAAGTAACGGTTATTCTCGCAACCCCCTTAGATTTTCCATAAACAACTCCATTCTTATCTACGGTTGCAACCTTAGTATTACTGCTTGTCCAAGTTACCTCAGGAGCATCGCAATCTGTAGGTGCATAAGCAGGAGACATGGTTAGCTTTGTTCCAATAATAACATTCGCATCTTCTAGAGTAACTGATTCAGGTGCAAATCCAACAAGCATTCCTTCGCGATAATTTCCATGCCATATTGAAAGCGCATTCGCGGCTACTATTTTAAAAGACACTAACTTTGATCCGGTATACTCTCCACGCGCTTCGATTCTTAATGAAGCAGTTCCCTTTTTTACATTGTTGTAATAAGCAGTGATAACATAATCATCACCAATCTTTAGCGGTGTAACTACTTTGTTTTTCCCGCTTCCTGTAACATATGAAAGAGGGAGCTCATTTAACTCTATAAGCTTTCCTGTAAAAAATTGATTAGGTATCTTTCCAACTTTAACAGAACTAAGCGTCCTTGCTCCCGCAACGATTTTATAGACAATTTCAGTCCTGCCTGTATAATTCTTCTCCTTTGCAAAAATACTCGCGCAGATTTCTGTTCCCACAGGAACAACTTCACTCTTTCCTATCGCTTTTCCAGTTGTCAAATTGGTATAGTTTACCGTGAAGTCTGTATTCTCTTTAAGGAGCTTCCCATTTACATCAAAAATTACTGGTTTAGAATGATAATACGCTCCCTTCTTTTTAGGATTTGCCGTGATATCCGCACAAGATATCGCAAGAGTTTTTATTGGTCTTTTGGCAATATCAAATTCCTGCGCAGCTCTCTTTCCTGAGAAATTGCCTTTGCCCGTAATCGTGAATTTAGGAACCTTTGTTCCGCCCACCGCCTTATTGTTGGTATATTTTATTGTGTAATCCTTGCCTTCTCTTAACGTCCACGTGTTCTCTCCGTTAGTGAAATTGATTAAAGGCATTGGCGTTACACCGCCTTGAGTATAGTATATTTCATCAGGAACAATAACTGTTATTCCCTCGTCATCTATAGAAAGCGGTGCTATCTTATACTTTACAGATATTTTCCCGGAATAACCCTCTTTTGAAATACCGGTAACAGTCACAGTTACTGTCCCCGCATTTATCGGGTTTACACTATAACTAACATCATAACAATGCTCTTCTAGCAGAGTGCCTCTTCCTTTTTTCCCTGTGTAAACCTTTACTTCAGGAATCTGCGTTTTCCCATTGAAGGTAACGCCTTGTGACAAAATGACACTTCCAAGTTTGGTTCCTGTAATCGTAACAGCAACTCTCTTCTCTCCCACATATATTCCCGTGTCAGTTGGCTGAATTACAATAACACCTTTTCCAACCCTATCACATCCCTCGAATCTCAGCTTATAATCTAAAGAGTCCAATTCGTTTTTGCCTAGTTTCACCTTCAGAGATGAATAGTCCGCCATAAACGATGCCATCTCTGTCATCGAATAAGTCTTTTTTAGTCCTACAATAGATGCTTTCTTCAATGACGGAGTGCCCTTTGCTCTAACAGTAAATAGATGGTTAACAGTACCTTCATAATTGCCAATTCCCGTGATGGTCACATCCGTTTCACCGACACCGTATATTGGCTCATATGAAAGCTTATAATCTTTATTTTCCTTTAGCTGAATATTATTGTGTTTTACAACAACCGTCGGTTTTATTGCTTTTCCGCTATTAGGCGTACCAGCAACTATATCAACATCTTCTAACTGTAGTTCAAGAGGAATAATCCTAAAATTCTTTGTACATTTTCCGTTGATATTGCCCTTTCCAGTAATAGTTACTGTTGCGACGCCAACATTTTTATTGTTCCTATATGAGATAGTATATTCTGAGCCCTTTCTAAGTAATGTGCCTTCAAAGTATACCCGTGGTTCCGGAGTGATTTTACTACCGGTAAATATATATGAGTCTTCCAATCCTACTGTCCATAAACCATCCGGCACATCGAAGGTTTCATTTATTACCTCATCATTGGAAACATCTGTTTGCACTACCGTAACATCACAGGAAGCAGTATTAAGCATATCAGATGTGGTTGCGGTAATAATTGCCTTACCTGGACTCATGGCCATAATTGTACCCTGATACACCTGTACAATGTTCGAATTCGATGTTGTCCAAGCCACCCCTTTATCTGCATTTTCCGGACAAACCCCTGCATGGATTGTTTTCTCATGTCCCACTGCCAATTGTATCGAGTTATAATCCAGAGTAATACTTGTACTTTTTACATTTGTCCAATTTGCGTATAATGTATGATCTCCCGCAGAATTAACCACGCTCTCACTAGTGATTATTGCTCCCGAATCCAAAGAATCCATCCATCCGGCAAAAAAATATCCTTCTCTTTCAGGAACCGGCAAATCTCCGTACAGGCTACCAAAAACCACTTTCTTACTTATAGCATCAACACGACCGCCGTTTGGATCGAACGTAACCGTATACTCTTTTCCTCCCCACTTTGCATATAGAACAGTATCAACGTAGGCTTTATCAGTCTGCTCCCATTTCAATTTACATTCTTCGTCCTTATACCATCCTAAAAATGTATAATCATCATCAAAAGGGATTGGAGAATCTACCAACGAACCACTTTCCACGTTTTGATTTTCTATAGGCTCACCATGCCCGTTTAGATCATATGAAATAGTGCAAATATGTATTTTCCAATTTGCCCATAAGAATAATCCTAGCTCAAACAAGGATTCCTCACAAATTGTAGAAGGGGCAACTAAAGTGCCGCCCCCGTTTGGTTTAGTGTACCATCCATCCGGATCATAAACTTTTAAATTTTCTACTTTTGACGGAATTTCCGGAAGCATTCCAAATTCTTCCCCAACTTTATAACTCTTCGTAAAATTCGAGGTTGTACAAAACGTAATATCAAAAGTAGCGTCATTATCTGGAATTATATTAAATACGGTATAGCTGTCACACATAGTCATATTATTTGATTTATTAAATATACTGATGACATAGCGAACGGTTCCATCCTTAATACCCACTATGCTGCTTTCATATATTCCATCATCTTTCTTGTTCAGTCCTGTGACTTGAGCTGCTCCATTATACGTTTCGTAGCGCTGAGCTAATCCACTCGAATAGTTAAATCCCGAGGGAATAGACATTTCAATAGAAACATCTACCTTCTCGCCCACCTTTAATTCTGATTTTGCCGGAGTTACACGAATACCTATAAAAGGAATACTATGCGCAATTGCATATTCTTGCGAATATGAATCCAGATTTCCTACGATAGCCAGATTCCGATTGTCCGAAAACGCGTCATCTCCAATATTTGGAGCATTATCAGGCAACACTACCTTAAATAAACTACAATTAGAAAAGCAATTACTACCTATATGAGTTATCGTCTCAGGTATCGAAATACTCTCAAGTGATGAGCAATAAGAAAAAGCATTATTTCCTATTGTTTTTATCCCGTCTCCCCACGTTATAGAACTAATTCCGCAATAAGAAAAAGCGTTATTTCCTATAGCTTTAACATCATCTGACAAAGTCAGTTCTTTTATACATAAGCATTGCTTAAATGCATCATCAGGAATACTGTTAATCCCATCCATAATAATGATGCTCAGTTCCGCATATTGGCTTGCAGTTTTCCATGGCGAATAAGAGTTATTGATACCCCAACTACCCGTACCCTTTTTTAAATAAATATTACATGGGTCCGTTCCATCCGAAAAAAGAAATGCAGCCGTACTTAAGCCAAGTGAGATTGGAATGTAACAAGACTCTAGAGCATAGAAAGCATCTGTTCCTATGTAGGTGACTGAATCAGGTATGTCTATTGTTTTAAGTTTTGTGTTAATAAATGCTTCTTTCCCAATCGTTTTAATAGCGCCCGAAAGCTCAACAGATGCAAGATTTGAACAAGACGAAAAAGCCTTTTCTCCTATACTGATAAGTCCTTCTGGTAGCTCGAGTTCTTCTATGCTATCACATGAATAAAATGCTTCTTTGCCTACACTCTCCAAATTGCGATTAAACTCAATAGTTTTCAGCCTACTGCAATACCCAAAGGCATAATCGCCGATACTTACTACATCATCAGGTAAATCAATACTAGTTATGTTAGTTCCAAAAAATAACCCATCTGGGATAGCTGTTATACTATCAGACAAATTGGGCGTGCTGTTAAAAGAGCACCCTTTAAAAGCGTACTCTCCAACCTCCTGTAACGTTCCAGGAATTTTAGCAAATGTACATCCATCCAACGCATGTGCACCAATTTTAGTCACAGTCTCAGGAAGCTCAATCAAACAATATGATGAATCGTCATAACGTCTAAAAGCATTGTCTGCTATTGCGACTACCGTATATTCAATTCCTTCATACGTTACCTTTGAAGGTATAGTCTGACTTTGCGTTTGCTTCAATTTAACAAATGTTACCGTTTGGCCATCTTCATTGACCCTATATGTATAAAAGCCCGAAAGTACGAATTCTTCCCCGGGAGATAACGATTCTCTTACTAGCTGTTCCTCGCCAACCTCTTCAACTTCTTCAGAATCGTATTCCGAACTCAAATCTGTTGCGCTTTTTTGTTCTTCCGAAGACAGCTCCGAAGAACTATCATCGACCGTCGCACTTTCACCACCCAAGTCATTATCAGAATCCTCGTCAATAACTACACTGTCATCCTGGTCGACATCGATTGTTTCTCCATTCTCATCTTCAGCTTCCATAGGAGCAGCTAACGCCACCGAAAATACTGAATTCAACATCACCGAAAGCACAAGAACAAAACCTATCAACTTACTAATCAGCTTTTTCATATCTGTTTCTCCTATTGATGAAACTATAAACTACTATTGGTAATCAGTATTCATATAGCAAATATTCTAAAATACCCATATATAAATTATATCTTCATTTGACCATATGTTGTACATTATTTCATTCAATTATTATCATCCTTACACACAACCTGCTATACTGTAACTATAAAAACGCAATACAAAGCATATCCCGAAAGGACAAGGTGCGGCTTATGATCAAAACAGTGATTATCGAAGATATGGACCATCTTTACGATCTTTTGAATGAGCAGGAGTTCAGATCTGACCTGAAAAGAAATCGTAATCTGTTTGTGTACCGCGGCCAGCCGGATGCTTCATTTGAGTTGACCACAAGTCTTGCCAGGAACTGCAAGAACAAGAAAAAAGAGCTTGAGCCCTGTATGCTCAGGAACTTTACCAAGTATGCGGTTTTGGAAGAGCCTTCTATCGAAAACTCTGTCTGGAGGCAGATGATCTTTGGTCAGCACCACGGTCTTCCCACAAGGCTCCTGGACTGGTCCTTCTCTCCTCTTATCGCCCTGCACTTTTCCGTTTCCGAAAACAACATGGAGGATATGGAGAAAAGAGACAGCGTGGTATGGCGCACCGACATACATGAGCTTCACGACCTGCTCCCCGAAAAATACCAAGAGATCGCCGATAAATATAACACCACTGTCTTTTCCGTAGATATGCTCTCCGAGGCCTGCGAAAGCCTTGATATGTATGATAAAGACATGGGTTCATCAGCAATGGTCATGATAGAGCCACCTTCCGTGGATGTAAGGATCGTCAATCAGTACTCTTTCTTTTCGGTAATCCCTAGCGAAATGCATGATATTCAGGGCTTTCTTGATGCGCATACCGAAAAGACCGTCCGCTACGTGATAAAAAAAGAGCTCCGCTGGCAGATCCGGGATATGCTCGATCATCAGAATGTATCTGAGCGTATCGTATACCCCGGTCTGGACGGGCTCTCAAGATGGCTTGGGCGCCATTACTATGTAAGATGACGCATCTCCATGCAAATAATATTTAGTCAAAAGATCTTTTGGCTTCCTCAAGTTTCTCTATAACCCTGTCGCACCATGCATCAAACTCTGGGTCCTCAACCTGGCACTCGGGATGAGACAAAATGTAATCCAAAGCAATGCGTACTCCCTTGTGGAAAGGTACGTAAGTAGTCATCTGCGGAACAAGGCTCTTTAGCTTGGAATTGTCAAAAACCACTGTATTGGCCTTATCTCCAAGTAGACCTCCGGTAAAGTCATACTGCTTTCCCACTTCTGCCAAAAAGTCCGAAGAAACATGGTAGGGATGAAGTGTCACTCCAAGAGCATCCGCAATAGTCTCATAGATCTGATTCCAGGTAAGGCTCTCATCGGACGTGATCTGAAAAGCCTCGCCGATGGCATGCTTATTGTCCATAAGTCCCGTATATCCGATCGCAAAATCCGTGTTAAAGGTCAGCGTCCAAAGACTGGTGCCGTCTCCCTGAATGATAACAGGCTTATCCTCAAGCATTCTTTTTATCACCTGCCAAAATCCCTTGGCTCCATGTACTCCCAGAGGAACACGCCTCTCGTCGTAGGTGTGGGAAGGACGGACTATGGTTACAGGGAAGCCTTCAGTACGGTATTTCTCCATCAGAAAATCCTCACAGGCAATCTTGTCTCTTGAATACTGCCAGTAGGGATTGGCCAGTGTGGTTCCTTCATTTATCACATAGTTCCTAAGAGGCTTGTTATAAGCGGAGGCAGAGCTTATATAAATATACTGTCCGCATTTTCCCTTAAAAAGTCTGTAGTCACGCTCCACATGTTCTTTTGTAAATCCGATAAATTCACAAACGCAGTCAAAATACAGCCCCTCGATTCCTTTAATGACTGCAGCCTCATCATTGATATCAGCAGTTATTATATTGACGCCCGAAGGCACATCACTGCTGCGATTTCCCCTGTTTAAAAGATAAACATCCCATCCGTCATTCACCAGTTTTCTGGTGATGGCCATGCTTATTGTACCTGTTCCCCCGATCAGTAATGCCTTCATATATTACCTCCATTTAAAATCTGCCTTCTTCTTACTATTTTCCCTTTTATCCGATCAAATTTCAAGCGACAAAAAAGGGAGCCGGATTATCTCCGGCCCCCTATGTCAAAAAGAGGATTAATTATTCTACATCTGCAAGAGCAGCCATTCCTTCTTCGCCTGTCCTGATCTTAACAACATTATCAAGACTGTAAACGAAGATCTTGCCGTCTCCGATGTGACCTGTGTAAAGAGTTTTCTTTGCAGCTTCAATAACCTTTTCAACAGGTATTGTGCTGACAACAACTTCCAGTTTGATCTTGGGAAGGAGTGTTGCATCCATCTCAACTCCACGATACATATCGCCTGAGCCCTTCTGAACACCGCATCCCATTACCTGAGTAACTGTCATGCCTGTAACACCAAGATTATTCATTGCTTTACGAAGCTTGTCATAACGTGAAAGCTTTGTGATAACAACAACCTTGTGGATTCCGGAGTCTGTCTTTACAGGACCTGTAACCACAGGAACTGCCACTTTTTTCTGGAATTCAGTAGCTGCCTCATAGTCGCTTACTCCGATATCAGTATTTTCGTTGATGGACATGTTAAGTGTATTTGAAATATCCATGATAGCAAATCCTGAATAAGCAGATGCAAGGCCATGTTCTGTTGAGTCAAGTCCAAGGATCTCTTCCTCTTCTGAAACACGAAGACCGATGAGAGCCTTGATAGCAAGGAAGGTAATGGTAATTGTTACTGTTGTCCATGCAGCTGTGCCAAGGAATCCGATAAACTGTATACCAAGAAGTTTGAATCCGCCGCCGTAGAAAAGACCTGTCATGGTGTTTCCTGCTGAATCAGCGATAGAATAGCCGGGTGCGGAACTTGTAGCGAAAAGACCTACCGCAATGGTTCCCCAAATACCATTGAGGCAGTGAACTGCAACCGCACCTACAGGATCATCAACGTGAAGCTTGTAATCAAGGAACCATACGCCGAAGCAAACAAGAAGTCCGGCAACAATACCGATCACGATGGCACCGAAAGCATCTGTTACATCGCAGGGAGCTGTAATAGCTACAAGACCTGCAAGTGATGCGTTAAGACACATTGAAACATCGGGCTTGCCATATTTAAGCCAAGTAAAGATCATGCATGTAACCGTTGCAAGTGCAGGTGCAATGGTTGTTGTTACGAATACGGAACCGAGCTGATCGATAGATGTGCAGGCTGCTCCGTTGAATCCGTACCATCCAAGCCAGAGAATGAATACACCAAGAGCTGCTGCTACAAGGTTGTGACCGGGAAATGCGTTTACTTTTACAACTTTTCCGTCTTTATCTCTTTCAAACTTGCCGATTCTGGGACCAAGGAATGCTGCACCGATAAAGGCTGAGATACCTCCAACCATGTGGATACAGGTAGATCCTGCAAAATCATGAAATCCAATCTGTGCAAGCCAGCCGCCGCCCCATGTCCAGTGTGCCTCGATAGGATAGATCACTGCTGAGATAACTGCCGAGTACACACAATATGATAAAAATTTTGTTCTCTCAGCCATTGATCCTGAAACAATTGTTGCTGTTGTTGCACAAAATACCAGGTTAAATACGAAATTTGACCAGTCAAAGTGTGCATAGTTTGTGAGAATGTCAAAACCGGGTTTTCCGATGATTCCGAAGAGATCCTCTCCGAGAAGCAGTCCGAAACCGATAAGGATGAACACTACGGTTCCGATACAGAAGTCCATAAGGTTCTTCATGATAATGTTTCCTGTGTTCTTGGCTCTGGTAAAACCTGCCTCACACATCGCAAAGCCTGCCTGCATCCAGAACACCAGGGCTGCTCCGATAAGGAACCACACTCCGAATACGCTACTGTCGATAGCTGTTAAAATTTCTTCACTCATACACATTTCTCCTCTCCATGTAATATCCGGGCAAAAGAAAAAGCGCCTTGGAGGGTTAACTCCAAGACGCCTTTGTCTTTATGGTTTTGAATTGTAAACCGATAAAAAATACTTGTCAACACTTTTTTGTAAATCAATATCTCAGGTTATCTCCAAGGACAGGTACCTTGCTGGCAAAGAACGAGAATTCTCCGCTATCCAAAAGATTTCCGTTGTCATCGGTAACTCTGATATCAAACACCAGAATGTGCTTACCTGTCTTTAACTTCATGCATTCGCAGTAGATATACTCGGTATTTACCGCAGGAAGCAGGAAATTGAGGTTCGCAGACACCGTTGTAACATAGTGTCCGTTCATGCTGCCCGTGGCTCCCGCCATGGCATCAACAAAAGCAAGAAGTACGCCTCCGTGTATGCTTCCGTATGAATTCATAAGTCTTGAATCGCACTTTACGCGGGATTTACTGTATGTCGGGCTAAGCTCCAGTATCTCAAATCCAACGAACTTGTTTACCTCATTGGCATAGAGCTCTGCGATCATTTTCTCTCTAATGGCATTTTCTTTTTCTGTGCGCGTGGGTCTCATTGTTTTTCACTCCGTATCTTCAACAATTTTCGAATATATATTATACTACACATGATCATAAAAATACGGAGAATGCTATGAAACTGATATTTATAAGACACGGAGACCCCGATTACACCACTGATTCCCTTACGGAAAAGGGAAAAAAAGAAGCAGCTCTTTTGGCTGCCACAATAAATGATTTCGGAATTGATGAAGTATATCAGTCACCTCTTGGAAGAGCCAGAGAAACAGCTGCCTACTGCCTTGAAAAGCTTGGAAAAACAGCCGAGACCTTCGAATGGCTCCAGGAATTCCCCGCGGTATTTGATCCCAATCTGTCAGAATCCGCAAGGGAAGCCTATAAAACTGACCTTGAGATCGATCCTCAAACGGGAAAATACAAAAAAAGGATCACCTGGGACATGCTCCCTTCCTACTACATGAACCATCCCGAGCTTTTTGATAAAAAAGCCTGGAGAGAGTCAGAGCTTGTGACCTGCAGTGACATGGTTTCTGTCTATGACCATGTTACCACGGAATTTGACAAATTCCTGGAAAGACAGGGCTATAAAAGAAACGGCATGATCTATAGTACTGAGCAGGGTAACAACAAGACCATTGCTATCTTTTGCCATTTTGGAATAACCGCAGTGTTCCTGTCACATTTATGGAACATCTCGCCCTTCGTACCTCTGCAGTTTATGGCATTTGCTCCGACATCCGTAACAGAGATCGCAACAGAGGAGCGTGAAAAAGGCATAGTTACCTTTAGAACGCTCAGAGGAGGCGACATCACCCATCTGACTATGGCTGGGGAAGAACGTTCCTTTGCGGCAAGATTCTGCGAAGCATATGATAACGTTAACGAGCGGCACTGAGAAGTGCCGCTATTCCTTTGGCGGTACGAAGAGTCGCATCCTTGAAATGATTGCCCTCGTTTAATTCCCAGGTAACATCTATATCCATGTTTTTATAATGATCTGCCAGAGCCTGCGTATTCTCGCGGACTGTCCTAAGCATCTGATTTCTTGATCTGTCTTCTGCATCCCCAAGAGATAAATACAGTTTGCAAGGCTTTTGGGCAAAGTCATGTTCCATGGCGTATTGCTTAAACTCCGGAAACCACAGGGAGCCTGAAACACTGGCCGCACAGTCAAAAGCCGCGCATGTATATAAGTTATATAATGCATATAACCCGCCAAGAGAATAGCCTGCTATTCCGGTATGCTCCGGCACGCCTTTTATCAGCTCTTTTGCCCTTGGCAGAATCTCTGATATCAAAAGCTTCGTGTACTCATCTGCGCCTCCGGAATACGGTTCCTCCTGCTTGTAAAGAGGCGGGCACTCCCAGGGAGTCATATCCTTTCCCCAGTTAAGGCCACCTACGGACAAAAGATTAAAATCCACGTCGCATAGCTTTTTTACTTCAGCCCAAACAGGTCCCCCGTCATCAGCGTAATTACTCAAAACTATCAGGGGTATGTTTTCTGAATCAGCGGTATATAAAGTACACGTTTTTCCGGAAATATCGTAGCTTACTACTGCCATCTTCACGCCCGTCCCATAATCACATCTTTTTAGGTAACCTTGTGGATCCATTTTCCCGTCTTAAACCTGATGGTGAAAATGATACCTCTGATGCCCCAATCGCAGAACATTCCGATCCAGACACCCATTGCGCCTATTCCAACGACTCTGATAAGGAACACTGCCAGGGTAACTCTGCAAAGCCACATGCAAAGCCCTGATACAGTCATGGAAAATCTCACGTCTCCCGCAGCACGCATAGCATAGGCGGTTACAAAGGCAGGTGCCCACAAAACTGGCTTGATCACTGTGATCCAGCCAAGCATATAAACGCAAAGAGTCGCGCTTTCAGGCATCATTCCCGCAAGAGTTGTGACCGGAACCGCAATTACGTATGTAAAAAGACAGCTCAGCAATATCACCACGTATCCCCATACCACCAGCTTTTTGGTGTAATAGACTGCTTCATCCTTGCGCCCAGCGCCAAGGCACTGTCCAACTATAGTCATAAGGCCTATTCCCACGCCGACTCCCGCAACGCCGTTAACATTCTCAAATATATTTGTCATAGCCTGAGCAGAGATTGCTATGGTTCCAAGAGTTGATACCGATGACTGAATGGCAAGTTTACCAAACTGGAACATGGAGTTTTCCACGCCGTTTGGAATACCCATTGCAAGGATTCTGTGTATCATGACCCTTTCAGGTCGGATTTCATGATATCTTCGTATAGAAATCTGATTTTTGGGGTTTCTGAGCATTACCATCAGAACTACCGCAGAAAAAACTCTTGAAAGAAGTGTCGCAAGGGCCGCTCCCGTAACTCCAAGTCCAAATCCCCAGATAAGAAGCGCATTTCCTGCCACATTCAGGATATTTGAAACAATAGCCACATTCATAGGAAGCCGAGTATTGGCCTGCGCTCTGAACACCGCACTTGCTGCCGCCGCAATGGCAACTGCAGGATACGAAAGAATGGTCAAAAGAAAATAAATCCCCGCAGCATGCATTACATCCGCATCGACTTTTCCAAAGATCAGGGAAAGAAGCCCCGTCCTGAAGATCAGCCCCAGCACCATCATGGTTACGGATATGGCAGTGGAAACAAGAATCGCCTGCTTTGCTGCCTCTGTAGCTCTTTTAATATCATTCTGTCCGACATAGGTAGAGCAGATGATGACTCCGCCGGTAGCCATGGCGTTAAATGCCTGCACCACAAGGATGTTTATGGAGTCCACCAGTGAAACTCCCGACAGTGCTGCGGCTCCTACGTTACTCACCATCATGGAATCCGCCATTCCCATAAGCGAATTTAGGAATTGTTCGGCAATTATGGGTATCAGCAAAAGAAACAGTTTCCTGTTGCTGAACATATGCTCTTTATTCAGTGTTTTTGTCTTCATTTATTTCAGACCTTCGTTGTCCACTTTGTACAATCCACGACTTCTGTCGCCAGATCCTGATAAAAATCCGGCTCATGACAAACCATGATAACCGTTCCCTTGTATTCCTTAAGAGCCCTGTGAAGCTCCTCTTTTGCGTCCACATCCAGGTGATTGGTAGGCTCATCCAAAACAAGAATATTGGACTCTCTGTTTATAAGCTTACAAAGCCTTACCTTGGCCTGTTCTCCACCGGAAAGGACCTTGCACTTACTCTCGATATGTTTTGTGGTAAGTCCGCATTTTGCCAGAGCTGAGCGCACCTCGTACTGGGAAAATCCGGGAAATTCGTTCCAGATCTCCTCCATACATGTGGTCTCGATATCAGGAGACATCTCCTGCTGGAAATATCCTATCTCCACATTCTCACCCCGCTGCACTTTGCCGGAAATAGGCGGTATTATACCCAAAATACTCTTTAAAAGAGTCGTCTTTCCGATTCCGTTTGCTCCTGTGAGAACGATAAAAGAATTCCTCTCAATAAACATGGTAAGAGGCTTGGAAAGAGGCTCATCGTAGCCTATTACAAGGTCGTTTATCTCAAAGAGGAACTTGCCCGGAGTTTTGGCTGTTTTAAAGTTAAACTCAGGCTTTGGCTTTTCCTGGATCTTTTCTATGATATCCATGCTGTCAAGCTTCTTTTGACGCGCCATTGCCATGTTTCTGGTGGCGATTCTGGCTTTATTTCTGGCCACAAAGTCCTTAAGATCGGCAATCTCCTGTTGCTGCCTGTTGTATGCAGCTTCCCTCTGGGCCTTTTTCGCCTCATAGACTTCCGTAAACTTGTCATAATCGCCCACATAGCGGTCAAGACTGTGTGTCTGCCCATCCATATGGTAAATAATGTTGACTACGTTATTAAGAAAAGGAATGTCGTGAGATATCAAAATAAAGGCATTCTCATACTCCTGAAGATATCTTGTAAGCCACACAATGTGCTCCGCATCCAGATAATTTGTGGGCTCGTCCAAAAGAAGAATGTCAGGTTTTTCCAACAAAAGCTTGGCAAGAAGGATCTTGGTCCTCTGTCCTCCGGAAAGCTCTGTAACATCACGGTCCAGCCCCAGCTCAAGAAAGCCAAGCGCCCTTGAAACCTCGTCAATCTTGGAATCAATAAGATAAAAATCGCGGTTAGTCAAAAGATCCTGTATGGTGCCAAGCTCTTCCATATACTCTTCAAGCTGCTTTTCATCCGCTTCTCCCATGGCATCGCAGATCTCGTTCATCCTGCGCTCCATATCAAACAGATCCTCATAGGCCGCCGCCAGCACGTCTCTGATAGTCATCCCTTCTTTAAGGACTGCATGCTGATCAAGATATCCAACCTTTACGTTTTTGGCCCAGTCTATGGTTCCCGCGTCAGGCATCAGCTTGCCTGTTATTATATTCATGAATGTGGATTTGCCCTCGCCGTTGGCGCCAACAAGCCCGATATGCTCACCCTTTAAGAGTCTGAAAGACACGTCATCAAAGATAGCCCTGTCTCCAAAACCGTGGGTAAGATGTTCAACATTTAAAATACTCATAAAATATCCTCTCAATATAAACAATAGCCTTATTATACACTAAAGTCTCAGCTTTTTTTGACGATATATTTAGTAGAAAAGAAAGGAGGATGAAATCAAATGAATAATCCTTCAAAAAGATAAAGTACCTTCACTGCGGCAGGCTCCCGGTGGAGGTACTTTTTTGCATAAAAAAAGAGTCATCAAAGCTGATGACTCTGCATTATGATTCTTTTTCTTTTTCTTCTTGCATTTTCTGAATCAGCTTGTCAATCTCTGTCTGAGAAAGCATAACTGTACTTGTTGCATCTATCTCGGCCATTCTTCTTCCCTCTTTTTCCCTCTTTAAAAACTAAAAAAAATATAAAATATTTCTGTATATGTTATAACACAGTACGACCAAGATTTAAACTACTGTAACATAATTGAAACAAATATCTCTATAGGGCACAAAAATAAGTTATGTAAGCCTTTTCATTTTGAACACAATACACTAATTTTTTGAAATAAAAATGCGGCAAATGCAGGTGGTTACTGAATTTATGTTTCCAAACCAAAAACCTGTTCCCTCAATTTTTTACCTGTAGGTGTTGTAGCAAGTCCACCTCCCGCAGTCTCTTTCAACGAAGCCGGAAGAGCATCTCCCACCTCTCTCATGGCATCAAGGCATTCATCCGCGGGGATCTTGGGCGCAACCCCTGCAAGCGCCATATCTGCGCTGGAAAAAGCTATCACCAGCCCGGAAACATTTCTTTTGATACAAGGTATCTCAACAAGTCCCGCCACAGGATCGCAAACAAGCCCCATCTGGCTTGAAATAGCGATGGCTACAGCATCAGCGCACTGAGAAGGGGTTCCTCCCATAAGCTCCACCAACGCTGCAGCAGCCATAGCAGCCGCACTTCCGCACTCTGCCTGACATCCGCCCTGCGCTCCCGCAATGCTGGCTCTGTTTGCAACCACCATTCCTATGGCACCGGCCGTGAACATGGACATGATGATATCCTCTTCTTTGAACCCGCGGTCCTCATATAAAGACACAAGGCAACCCGGAAGAATGCCGCAGCTACCGGCTGTGGGTGCTGCCACAATCTTTCCCATTGAAGCATTGCAGCCTGCAACCGCCAATGCTCTTGCCATAGCGCGGGTCATAAAGCTTCCGCTCAGTCCTCCTTCTTTTGCTCCGGCGTATTCCTTCATAAGATAGCCTTCTCCGCCGGTAAGGCCTGACATGGATCGCTGGTCCTTCTTTTCCCCTTCTTTTACGGAATCCTGCATTACCTGAAAGCTGATCTCCATCTTTTCATACAGCTCAAGCCTTGGCTTTTCTGTGGATTTTTCCTGATCCTCAATCACAAGCTCGCTTATCTTTATGTTTCTTTTTTCAGCTTCCGTCACAAGTTCGCTGATGGTCTCGTATTTTAACACGTCATTAGCTCCTTAGATTCGTCTTATGAGAATAGCATTTGATACATTCTCAATTCCTCTGATATCATCAACTATCTCATCCGGCGGGTTGTTATCGATCTCAATGGTCATAATGGCTCTGCCACCCTTTTCCTGCCTTGAAAGATGGAAATTGGAGATATTAAGGTCCGCATACTCCCAGTGCATCATGTTGGTGACATTTGCTATAACTCCGGGTTTATCCTCGTGCATTACAAGGATTGTGTTGTTATCTCCGGTAAACTCAACAGTCATGCCGTCTATCTGATTCACAAGTATGTTTCCGCCGCCTATACTGGCTCCCTGCATGACGCCATGGCTTCCATCCTTTAAAAAATAGCCTATCCTTGCGGTATTCGGATGTGCACCCTTGATGTCCTCTTTTAAAAAGCTGTACCTGATCCCTTTTTCATCCGCCATCTCAAGAGCCTGCCTGATCTCCGGAGAGTAGCTCTTGTAGCCCATGATTCCGGCCATCAGCGCCCTGTCAGTTCCGTGCCCTTTGTATGTGCGTGCAAAAGACCCTGAAAGAGTTATCTCCACTCTTTCAAGGTCTCTTCCGTCTATCAGCTTATTTACTACCCGGCCAAGTCGCACAGCACCTGCGGTGTGTGAACTTGAGGGGCCTATCATCACCGGGCCTATGATATCAAAAACATTCATAAATCATTCCTCTGAATCTGATTCTTTTACTATATTCTATAATAAGTCAAATCCCGATTCAATCGGATGGGATGAGGCCCCTTTTCAAAATTATGCGTTATCTACGCTTATATTTACGCTTTCACCGGTAAGATTGATGTTCTTGTTTACCTTGGCGTCATATGTTCCGGCTCTCATGATCTCTGTAAAATCAACGCCTGTAGCTTCCGACATGGTATCAAATACCTGTTTCATAACAATAGGCATGTTTCCTGAAATCTGGCTTGCGCCGTTTGAGCCATCCCCTGTGCCATAGATGTTGATCTTGTCGATCTGAGAAAGAGGCTTTGCAATTTCTGCAGCCATCTGAGGCATGATCTTTATCATCATCTCAGCCATAGCAGCGCCGTTGTACTTCTTATAAGCTTCCGCTTTCTTTTCCATGGCTTCAGCTTCTGCAATACCTTTAGCCTTAATGGCTTCGGCTTCTGCCTTACCTTTTGCGGCAATACCTGCAGCCTCGGCATCGAATTTAGCTTTGATACCTGCAGCTTCCTGCTCTGCTGCGAATTTTTCGGCTTCTGCCTTTGCCTTTCTGGCATCGGCTTCTCTTTCCTGCTCGTACTTTGCTGCCTCAGCTTTTTTCTGTCTCTGAACCAGCTCTGCTTCTGCTTTTTTCTCGGCCTGATACTTTTCAGCATCAGCCTTTTTCTCGATCTCAGCAGCAAGTTCCTGCTGTTTTACAACAACCTCTTTCTGCTTAAGTTCGGCTTCGCGCTCAGCCTTTGCAATCTGAGCATTAACCGTAGCGGTCTGAATGGATTTTTGCTGTTCCTGGGTCTGGATCTCGTAAGCTGCGTCTGCAACAGCACTTGCGGTATCAGCTTCCCTCTTAAGTTCAGCCTGTTTGATTGCAAGAGCGTTGTTCTTTTCGGCAATTTCGGTTTGTGCAAGAACCCTTGCATCGTTGGCAGCTTTGTCTGCCTCAGCCTTTGCGATTGCCACATCCCTGTCGGCCTGCGCTTTTGCGATTGCTGCATCCTTCTTGATCTTTGCTGTATTATCCATACCAAGATCATTTATAAGGCCGTTTTCATCGGTAACATTCTGGATATTGCAGGACAAGATCTCGATACCGAGTTTGTTCATGTCCTTTGAAGCTTTTTCCATAACCTGATCCGAGAAGCTGTCGCGGTCAGTGTTGATGGTCTTAAGGGCAAGTGTGCCGATGATCTCACGCATGTTACCCTGTAAAGAATCCTGCAGATCCATGGTGATCTGATCGGGTGTTTTGTTCAAGAAGTTCTTGGCTGCCAGCTGAATGGCTTCGGGGGTCGTTCCGATCCTTACCTTGGCAACTGCGTCAACGTTCACATTGATGAAGTCATTTGTGGGAACCGACTGCTCTGTCTTGATATCTACAGTCATCTGTCCAAGATACAATTTGTCGACTCTTTCAAGAAAAGGAACTTTTATACCCGCACGTCCTATCAGAATGCGGGGCACTTTACGAAGACCTGAGATAATGTAAGCCTTGTCCGGAGGAGCCTTTACGTATCCCGCCGCAATAACGATCGCTGCAAATACAATGATAGCTGCGATAGCAATTAAAAATGATAGTGATGTTGTCATATAATCCTTCCTTTCCGGGTTTATCCCGATGCGACTTGCACTATGCAAGAGCGCTTCCCCAACAGATTTTATTGGGTGTTTGTTTATAAGACGATTATATGATCAGCATGCGGCGGAATATATATTTACCTTTGGGACTTAACCCGCCATATTCCTACATTTTGGAGGGATACGTTAAAAGAAATCTCTATCCGTCAATCTTTCTTTTCTTTGTCTTCAGTAATCTTCGGCTCCAGAGCCTTTTCCTCGTTCTTGATCTCCCAGTGGATAAGGAAAGTCAATGTGGCTCTGAGTACAATGATAGCGCCCAGAATACCAAGCTCGGCCCATTCTCTGACTACAACAGTCCTAAGAACCTCTCCGCCAAGTTTGAACTCAAGCGCAAGAGCAATGCCCTGAGCCAGCTCAAGTCTGATGGAATCATCCTTTTTGAGCCAGAAGATAAAGCTCTTTACCGCCGTAAAAACAAGGATACATATGCCAAACAGCTCAAGAAGAAGTGTCGAGAACTCGACGATATAGCGAAGAATGTTGTCAGCAGTTAAATAAGCAGTTTCCATGCGGTATCCCTCCTGTTTTTCTAACAGTTGCCCGTAAACACATAGCTTAGATTCTCTCTTGCCACATCGGCAAGATGATATATTAGACCGACATCGGTGGCATCCCGGTCCGTCATATGAAATCTGGGGAAAAACCTTGATATATGAAGAGGAATGTCTTTTCCGATATTATTCCCCTCATCATCCTTAAGTCCTGATATCCAGGCAGAAAGCTCTCTCATCTCATCATCGGAGTCATTCTCCCCGGGGATTATCAGAGTTGTAAGCTCCATGTGGCAATGCTTGGTGGCTTCTTTGATAAAATCCGTGACCATTTGCCTGTTGCCCTTTAGAAGCTTTTCGTAGTATCCGTCCGTAAAGCCCTTCAGATCAATATTCATGGCATCTATATATGGAAGTATCTCGTTTAATACCTCTGGTGTAGCCATGCCATTGGATACAAGAACGTTTTTCATGTCGCGTTCATGCACAAGTTTTGCGGTATCCCGCACATACTCATAGCCCACAAGGGGTTCGTTGTAAGTAAAAGCAACGCCTATATTGCCTTCAGGTCTGTACCTGTCTGCAAGCTCTGCAAGCCCCGCCGGAGACAGCTCTCTTGCCGCCTCTCCATACTCATAGGCTTCCTCAGACCAGGAAATTTCATAGTTCTGGCAAAAGGGGCATCTTAAGTTACAGCCGTAACTTCCCACAGACAGGACCATGCTCCCGGGCATAAACCTGGAAAGCGGCTTTTTCTCTATGGGATCAAGGGCTATACTGGTGATCTTTCCGTAATTTAAGGGTTTTATGCTTCCGTCAATGCAGCCTCGTACCCCACAAAAGCCCTTTTCGCCTTCTCCTATTTCGCAGTGCCTGTAGCAAACATTACATTTTGCCATATCTTCTCCGCTCAAACATGTCTTGTGACCGTGAATCTCTGAAGCTGTATCTCATCATCTTCCGTTATCCCGCCTTTTTGCATGGCAATGGCCACCTGTTCTTCGACTGTATCCACGCCGTCAAGATCGGGTAAAAGAAGTCCTCTCTTCATGCCGCTTGTAACGATAACTCCATATTTTTTCACATCCAGCTCATCCATAGAGCTGATATCTTCAGGCTCCTCAAGAACATCAACATTTACTTCAAGGTATTTAAGCTCATCCGGTGTGATGGGCTCAAATCTGGGATCTCGTGTGGATGCGCTGATGGCGTTGTTTATGATCTCTTTTGCCAGATTCTCAGCTGTAGGGCCGATGGTGCCGATGCATCCCCTGAGTCGCCCCTGCTTATGGATCGACACGAAGGCCCCCGCCTGCCTTGCGGTCATCTCCTCGGGAAGCCCCGCAGGCACTGAAATGATCCGCTTTTTGAGAATATAGCTTTCCAAAGAGCTGTAAGCCAGCTTAACGTAAGGGTCGCAGTTATGACGCTGCTCAGATATCTCTTCCATTAGTTTATTCAGATATTCATCCAAAAAATGCCTCTTTTCATCTGCTTCTCCCGGAACAAAGGTGCAGACTCCGTAGCCCACGCCGGTTACGTCCTGATGAGAAAGCCTTGTGGCGACAACTTTCAAACCATCCAGAGTTCCTGCCATTATTACAAAGGACCTGTGTCCGCATTCTGCAGCTTTTTCGCAAAAAGATTCTTCAAAATCGAACAGTTCTCCGAAAGCTCCCCTTGAACACACATCCATGATCTTGTGATCATATACAGGTCCCTCGGGAGCGTAGCCGTATGGTCCGTACTCTTGAAGCTTGTGGGAAAGATCTCCGCTTGCAACAACCACGGCTCTTCTTCCTGTCTTTTCCACAGCCCTTTGGATCATCTGACCAAACCTGTAATGATCCGCAAGGGGAAGCCCTGATAAGCCTATTCTGACGATCTTGCCACCCTTGTACTTATTTCTGATGAACCAGAGAGGTACCATGGTGCCGTGATCCAGCTCTCTGTCTACCTCTCCGAGTGTGCCGGCAGGAAAGCCCTGTTTCATGGCCTGATCCGAGATCTCTTTTACCAGCTCCTCATCATATTCCTCAAGGAACTTCACCTGAGAAGCTCCGAATCTGGACAAAGAACCTGTTGCGGCATTGCCGGGCGAAATATGAAAATAGTCCGCGTACATAGTAGCGTGTGGACTGGTTATTATGATGGTCTCAGGAGCCAGCTTGGCGATCATATCCGCAACTCGCTCATAAGATGCGCTTGTATCCGTAATCTGTGCTTCTCCGCCCCGTCCCACTGCAGGAACGATAAGCGGCGGATGAGGAACCATGAAAGTTGCTAGGATTGGCATTTTTCTTCTCCTTGTTTTATCAAACACCTCTGCAGTCAAATTCGGGAATAAAGCTGTCTTTTGCGGTATCCCCCACCTGCATAAAACCGTTTTTTACTCCGATCTGAGCCGCATAATCCACCAGACTTTTGTACTCATGCCCCGTGACTTTGCGGTTTATCTCCGGGTAGGCCGCAAGACCTTCCCCGGGTGTAAACTGGCTTAAAAGACTTATGTATATGCTATCGCCGTACCTCTCATAGAGGTGTTTTACTATGAGCTTGGCCTGTATCAGCATCCCCGGCATAAGAAGATGTCGCACCACAACACCCTCTGTAAGCATGCCATCTTCCGATCCGGTATTACCAAAAACACACTCAGGATGCTGCCTTACCATCTCATCGACAGCAGCCTTGGCGGCCACTGCATAGCCGGGAGCATTACTGTATCTTAGGGCATCCTCATCACGTATATACTTCATGTCAGGAAGATAAATATCCACAAGCCCTTCCAGCGCCTTTATCGCCTCAACATTTACATAAGAAGAGGTATTTAAGAGGAACGGAATTCTGATTCCCTGATCTTTCGCCGATTCTATGGCAGATCTTATCGTCGGTAAAAAAATATCTCCCGTAACAAGGTTTATGTTGTTTGCGCCCTGCTCCTGCAGTTCAAAAAAGATCTCGGTAAGACGCTCTTTTGTAATATGTTTTCCCGTCTCGCCTCTGCTGATGGCCCTGTTTTGGCAAAATACGCATCCCATATTGCAGCCGGAAAAAAATACTGTTCCCGAGCCGTTCTTGCCGGAAATACATGGTTCTTCCCACATATGGAGCGCTGCCCTTGCAACGTGAAGAGTACTCTTTTCTCTGCAATAGCCCGATTTTTCATATCTGTTTACTTTGCACTCTCTTGGGCAAAGCATGCATTTTTCATATTCGGAAAATCTTATTTCTTCTGACATATCACGCCTTAACAGCCCACCTCATCTTGGTGGATTTGCTTCTGGGGTTAAGCCTGCACTCCTCCGGAGAAGGTCTTGTTACATCCGATGAAACCTCAGAAAACACGCCGTTTTTCAGTCCTTCTTTAAAGGATTTTTTTACCAGGCGATCTTCACCTGAATGAAAAGTAAGAATTGCAACTCGTCCTCCGGGATTTAATATTCCGGGCAGCTTTTCCAGAAATGCGTAAAGCACCTCAAACTCGCTGTTTACATCTATCCTCAGTGCCTGAAAAACTCTGGCACAGCTCTTTTTGACCGCCTGCTCCTTTTCGTCTTTCGGAAGCTTCCAAAGAGCCTTCTCTACAGCGTTTCTAAGCGCAGTTGTGGTATCCATGGGATCTCCCTTTTTGATCGAAGCAAACACAGTATCCGCAATCTCTTTTGCATAGGGTTCGTCAGAGTTTTCGATCATCATGCCGATAAATTCTTCTTTTGTGATACTGTGAAGCCTCTGTGCAGCGGATTCTCCGTGGTAGGGATCAAGCCTAAGATCCAAAGGTCCGTCTATTTTGTAAGAAAAGCCTCTTTCAGGATTGTCTATCTGCATGGAAGAAACCCCAAGATCAGCCAGTACAAAGTCAAATTTGCCGGCCTCCTGCGCAACCTTGTCTATTTCCGCAAAATTTATGAGGCGGAATTTGAAATTATCCTCGGAAAATCCGGCATCTCTAAGTCTTTTTACCGTCTTTTCCGATTCAATAGGGTCAATATCAAGGCCATAAATGCAGCCTTCGCCCTTTAGCTGTTCAAGCATCTTTCCTGTGTGTCCGCCATATCCCAATGTGCAGTCAAGGCCCTTTTGCCCCGGCTTGATATCCAGAAAATCCAAAATCTCTTTTACCATAATTGAGATGTGCATCCCGGCAGGGGTGGAGCCTTTAGAGATAACGTGCGCTATTGTATCTTTATATTTTTCCGGATTTTGTTCCTTATATTTTTCCTCAAATTTCTTGGGGTATTTTCCGGAATAATGAACTCGTCGCATAAATATTTCTCCTATTATTACTACATTAATAATAGTAACATGTATTGTATAATAAGGGCATAACAAAAAGGAGTTATACATATGCTGGATATCAGGACTTTGGAAAATGATAAAATTCGGATCGAAGTGGTCCCTGCCCTGGGAGGCAAGATAATCTCTTTTTATTATAAAGAAGCCGGCTTTGAATACTGCGTTGTTCCCGACCGAGAAAAACTGTTCGAAGTATCAGAAGGCGACCGCTTTATAGACCATGAGATCTCAGGCATTGACGAATGTTTCCCAAACGTTGACGGTGAAGAGATAGAATTTGAGAAACGCCGCCTGTGCTTCCCGGATCACGGCGAGGTCTGGAAAAACAAGGTTTCATGCACAGGCAAAGAAAATCGGCTTGAAATGCACTTTGACAGCGCTGTTTTCGGATATTCCTACCACAAGGTTTATGAGCTTGAAAACGATCATCTAAAGATCAGCTATCACATCGAGAAGACAACAGATGACACGCTTCCCTGCCTGTGGACTTTTCACGGGGTATTCAGATATGAGAAGAATTCACAGCTCTTTTACCCAAAAGAAATAAACAGATTCCAGAATGTTCTCATAGAAGCCACAATACTTGGTGAGCAGCACAAATACTACCCATTTCCGTCTGAGGAATATGACTTTTCCCGTATTCCCGACTTGTCAAATGAGGAATATCACTTTGTAAAGTATTATTGCCCCGATCCGCTCATCGAAGGGTACTGCAAGGTCACTTACCCGGAAGCCGGCTGTGCTCTTGAGATCGATTATGACTCCGAATCCCTTCCCTATCTGGGCGTCTGGATCGACGAGGCAGGAGTTGCGGATTCCGAAAACTTCGCCTTTGAAATGACAAACGGATACTACGACAAAATCAGCAAGGCTCTTAAGAACGAAAAGATAGGTTTGTTAAAGAAGGGTGATACAATGGATTTTTACGTATCTCTTTTCCCAAAGATGCTTTAAATCCGCACTTTTTTAAGGCGATTTGCTAATCATTGTTTTATCTGATACTATATAACCCTTGAAAATCAGAAAAGAGGTAAAAAATGAATCAGGATACAATTAAGATCATTATCGAAGCAGTCGGATATCTGGGATCGGCCATAGTGCTGGTGTCATTTTTGATGGTGTCTGTAGTTAAACTCAGGATCGTCAATTCCATAGGAAGCATAATCTTTACGATCTATGCTTTTATCATCAAGTCCTATCCCACAGCCATCATGAACCTTTGTCTTGTGGGAATCAATATTTACCACCTTGTTAAAATGAGCAACACCGGCAAAAACTCGCCTGTGTACGACCTTGTTAAGGTTTCGCCCAAGGATGCTCTCTTAAAGTACGTTGTCGCAAACTATAGCGAGGATATAAAGAAATTCTTCCCGGATGCCAAACTTGACTTCGAAGATTCCAATGCCGGTTATGTTGTGTGCCACAACGGCAAACCCGCAGGCGTTCTTGTGGGAAAATTCGATGAAAACGGAACTTTTGACATCGCCCTTGACTACTCCATTCCGGAGTACAGAGACTTTTCGATAGCAGGCTTCCTATTCTCAAAACTCCCCGAAGAGGGAGTTAAGTCCCTTATCTTCCGGGGAGTTGATACACATCACAAGGAATATCTGCTTAAAAACAATTTCGTGAAAAAAGATGATTACTATCAAAAGACCTACTGATCACTGATTCACAGGGTTCATCAGAAGGTTTACTGTTTCTATATCATTCTTTGTAAGTTTAATATTGGATTCTAAAGTCTTACCATCCGGGGTTGTGACCTTTACGGCAAAAACAGTGCCCTCTTCAAGCGCATTGTCTTTTACCGCTGTGAAAAAGGGTGCAACCTTCGGGTGGTCTTTTGTAAATGTCTGCATTCTCTGCTGAAGCTGCATCAGCATCATTGGATTCATATTCATAGTTCTTTTCTCCTGAAAAAAGTTTTTCTATGCCTATATTTGCAAATTCTACCCGCAATGTCAATGATATGGGCATTTGCAGGATTTAGTTAAAAAATAATCAATCTTTTATGAAAAATATGTGCGGAATTAATGCAAAACTTGCGTTGAATCAAGTAATTTTTTAAAATGATTGTACTATAATACTTTTTGCGCAAAATGTATGCGCTTACACTGTAGCAAATACCTGATACACATAAGGAGGAAAAATAAATGTACGGATTTGGTGACATGATTCAGAAGTTAAAGAAGGATCCCAAGACCATCGTTTTTACAGAAGGCTCTGACCCCAGAATTCTTGAGGCAGCTTCCCGCCTTCTTGCAGGAAACTTTATTAAGCCTATTCTTTTGGGAAATGAGGAAGAGATCAATCACGCAGCAGAGGATGCAGGTTACAACATCAGAGGTGCTCAGATAATCGATCCCGAAAACTTCGATAAATTTGGTGAAATGGTTGAGCTGTTCTGCGAACTTAGAAAGAGCAAGGGTATGACTCCCGAAAAGGCCATCCCGATCCTCAAGCAGACCAACTATTTCGGAACAATGCTCGTAAAGATGGGCCTTGGCGATTGCCTTTTAGGCGGTGCAACATATTCAACAGCTGATACTGTTCGCCCTGCTCTTCAGATCATCAAGACAAAGCCTGAAAATTCTATTGTTTCATCATGCTTTATCCTTGTTCGCCCTTCAGCTACCGGCGAAAACGAGGTTATTGCCATGGCTGACTGCGGTATCAACATCAACCCCAACGAGGACGAGCTTGTTGAGATCTGTGGCGAGACTGTTGCATGTGCACAGAGATTTGGCGTAGATCCTAAGGTTGCATTCCTTTCATTTTCAACAAAGGGCTCTGCAAAAGATGATTCCGTAACCAAGATGCAGAACGCAACTAAGAAAGCGCAGGAGAAGTATCCTGATATTCCTATCGACGGAGAGCTTCAGTTCGACGCTGCTGTTTCACCCCGCGTAGCTAAGCAGAAGACCCCCGGCTCACCTGTTGCAGGACACGCAAACACCTTTATCTTCCCTGATATCAACGCCGGAAACCTTGGTTACAAGATCGCACAGCGTATGGGTAACTTCGAAGCATACGGTCCTATCCTTCTTGGACTTAATGCTCCCATCAATGATCTTTCACGCGGATGCAACGCCATCGAAGTTTATTCAATGTCTATCATCACAGCTGCACTTGCTTAAAAATAATAATGCGCCGCTACATTTTGCTTGTAGCGGCGCTTTTTTATCAGCATTTCCTTCTCTCATGACTCTTATAAAAATCTGCCTTATCTTTATACATCTTTTCGTCAGCTTCTTTTATTGCCATATTGATGTTGGTAGCATTGCTTATCCATTCATATCCCACAGCCACAGAACAGCTTCTTGCCTTTTCTTTTAATTTTCCGACCATCTCCTCAAACTTTTCTCTTGTTATCTCCGGAACTATGGCAACAAATTCATCTCCACCAATTCTGTAGCAAAAACGCTTCTTGAATATGGAACACAACAGCTCTGCTGTATCTTTGATCAACTTATCGCCAGCCTCATGCCCCTGCTCATCATTGATCTTTTTCAAGCCGTTGATATCTGTGTAGCAAACTCCAACACTGGTGGACATTTCAGACAATAGTTTAAGGGTCTGATCCAGGCAATATCTGTTTCCTATATTTGTAAGAGAATCATGGCTGCCCATAAACAAAAGCTCAGTATTTAAGTCATTATTCCTTACTTCAGAAGAAATAAAGGCCGCAACCGTCTCAAATACTTCCATTGCGTTGATGGTCATGTCCAGAGAGTAATTATCTGCAACCAAAAAGCCAATGGTTTCCTTTTTATCTTTTAAAGCGGCAACCATGTATCTTGAAATATTTCCTGCCAAAAATCTGTTATACAAAGCCTCGTTCTTTTCGGCTATGACAGAAGTGTCATCAACCATGAAAACACTACGTTTTACAAGTTGTCTGCCCCATTTGGCAGGCATGTCATATTCCTCAAAAATGCTCTTGTCAGGAAGCTGCGCAGCGCATGCGCCGCTGACCCATTCATATATTTGACCAACTTGGTCACCTTCCATTTTCACTGCATATACCCTGTCTGCCTCAATCGTCTGTCCAAGCTTTTTAAGCACACGCTTAATGGCTTTTCCGAAATCGTAGGAAGCAAAGATCTTGGCACACTCAATAACAACACTGTTACTGTTTGTCTTGATCGCAATGTTGTCCTCACTTATTTTATGTGCAGTTACATCATGGATAATATAGGCACAAAAGCCCTTTTGGAAAACAGGAACCGCCCAAAACTCAAACCACTTGTCAAAATGGCTGTTATAGGTCCTGTTTATAGAAGACTGCCGCAAAATTGCAGCCTGATAACTAAACTTAAGCCAATCCTCATCATAATTCTTTGCAGTATCATAATAAGTCTTTCCCACCAGCTCCGTTGCCGGCACTCCAACAAGAGAACCATACTTTTCATTGGCAAACAAGAAAAGCATGTCCTTCACTGTCCCAAACGGATCGGTCAATACCTTGAAGATGCAACAGGCATCAGGAAGTTCTCTTAGCATTGACAAAATATCATCCGCTGAAAAGTCTATATCTGATGAATAACCGATCATTCCTTCATTCCCTTTTTCAGACATTTTACTCTCCTTGGAAACATGGGAAACAAAATGGATTGGTCCAATGTAATTATACAATAGCTTTTCGGTTAACCACAAATAAATTATCAATAAACTATATCGACGGTTCCCCAAAATACCGCGAAATTGCTGCTTTATTAAGCTTCTCTCCAATTATTATAAGTACAGATACTTCTGATTCGATCGGCGCAGTACGCACATCCAAAGATGTAGCGTTAACTTCAGTCATCTTCCCTGAATCGTCTTTTACAATTCCTTTAATTCTTATTATCTCACCACAGTCGGAATCCTTAAAAATATCCCGGATCTTTTCACTCAAGACCCTGGTATCCATAGAGAAATCAAAATAGAAAATAGTGCCAAACTCGCTGTATTCTGCATGCTTTTTAGGATAGCTTGCTTTATTGAATCCACATTTAACTATTCTTCTAATCTGCGTGCTTGTGAGGTTTTGCCAAGGAGAGGCCACCACGTTTTCTTTTGTAATTTTTCTTGAACAATCATATTCGAGATATAGTTTATTTAAATCTTCGGCTATTTCATTTTCCAGTCCGCTTTCACCTTCTAAAACCCTGCTAACCACGACAATCCCCGCGCAGGCCGTTTCTGACATGAGTACATACCTGGATGCCGGAGAAAGCCCTTCTGTACAGCTCTTTTCAACGATGGCGATCACATTCCCTATCTCATAAAGCCTGTCCAGCGGCTCTTCATATAACAGATCGTAGAACTCATCCATATCAAAGACTCCGGATGGCTCTATTATCACCCGCTCATATCCGTCCATTGCCATCGCAATAAGTTTAGTCTTTAAGCGCCTCTTGTGAGCTTCGCGACCATCCCCGCCTATGATCATCTCCACATTGCCACCTTTTTCTTCTATATCTTTTAGCAGCACTCTGTCGATATTGATAGCTCCGTAATCATTTTCTATAACACACACCTTAATCCCTTCTTCCAAAAGGCGGCTTGCATATAGTTTTATAAATGTTGTCTTTCCTGCGCCAAGGAAACCGGTTATTAAATCTAACTTTATCATTTTACAACTCCTTTTCATGCTAAATTATCATTCCCTTTTTATACACCTTTATCAATTTATCATCATTTTTTTAACATTTATCCTTCTTCTTTATGCTAAAATTACTATATATTCGGAGGGCAGATAATGCAAAAGCGTAAATCTTTGATCATCAGCTTCATAATAATAACGTGCATCGTTGTTACGTCAGGCTGTGGGCAAATACAGACCGATGCCAAAAAAAGCGCAAACACTATAACCATTGCCGCAAGGGACGGCTCGCATACTGACGTCATCAATGCTGTAAAAACGCAATTTGAAACCGAAAACAACTGCGAAATTAAAGTTGTTTCCATGAGCGCAGACGACATTCACACAAAAGTCCTGCAGGACACTTCAAATGATGTGGCCACATACGACATTATCATGATCGATGATCCATTGATGCCCGAATATATAGAAAAAAACATTCTGTGCAATCTGACCCAGCTTGGATATATTGACGACGAAGACTTCGTGGAAAAGTCCAGACTTCTCGGCAAAGATCCTTATCCCCTGGGTGCCACCTACGCATTACCTTTTTCCGGAAATGTTCAGCTTATTTTTTATAACAAAGACAATACCGGCGATTCTCCGGATTTTTCCAATTGGTATTCTGTTCTTGATATTTGTGAAAAAGCTAAAGAAAACGGCAAAAACGGATATGCTATCCGCGGCCAAAGCGGAAATCCGATAGTTTCGGACTTCTTGCCGATTTTATGGTCCTTTGGCGGGGATCTTTTTGACGAAAACAATCATGTGATCCTTGATTCAAAAGAAAGCAGAGACGCACTGCAGTTTTACTGCGAGCTTTACGCAACCGGAGCCAACTACGACAAAGACGGTCTCACAGAGGCTATTAAGTCAGGAGACGCAACGGTTGCTCTCGGATGGCCTTCATGGTTCATTAACAAAACCGGGCAAACCGCTGAAATAGAACAGATTCCCGGAAAGAAATTCCACTCATCAACGCCACTTTCCACCGGAGAGATTGGAAATTGGCTTTTGGGCATAACCACAAACTCCAACAAAAAAGATCTTTCTTTGGCTCTTATCCAGTATCTTACAAGTGCGGACGTTCAGAGAGAGGCCCTTGAGTACGGCGGCGTCCCTACCAGGATCAGCATCTTCAGAGACAGTAGCGTTGTTCAAAAGTATCCGTATTTCGAAGCAATCTACAGCGGAACAAACAACTCTCGTGTAAGACCTCGAACAACCAAATGGGCTCAGATAGAAGATGTTTTTGGTGCTGAGTTGGTAAAATGCATCAATAATGAACAGTCCATTGACGATACAATCAGCAATTCACAAAAGCTCATTGAATCTCTGTCCGTAAAATAAGGCAAAAATTAATGCTTACATGCAAGCTGCCAGAACGCAACCGCGCTGGCAGCTGCTACATTTAAAGAATCCACTCCCTCAGACATGGGGATTTTTACCACATAATCACTATTCTTTATCGTACTTTCTTTTAATCCATATCCTTCAGAGCCCATTATTATCACAAGTTTTTCCTGCTCATTCAGAATCGGATCCCACAAACTAATGGAATCGTCGGACAATGCCATTGCCGCCGTCTTATATCCCATCTTTTGAAAAGTAGTCACAGGATCATTGCAATAATCACTGTCTGAAGGCGATATGATCGTCCAGGGAATCTGAAAAACCGTTCCCATACTGACTCTTATCGCTCTTCTGTATAATGGATCACAGCTTCCACCCGCCAAAACAACCGCATCAACATACAATGCCGCGGCAGATCTGAATATTGCACCGATATTGGTGGGATTCTCCACATCTTCCAAAAGCGCAATCCTCTTTGCCCCCTCACAGACATCTTTTAAAGACGGTAAAGATCTTCTTCTCATGGCGCAGAGCATTCCGCCAGTCAGCTTATATCCTGTAATCTGCGTCAAAATCTCCTCTTCCGCCACATAGATCGGGACTTCTGCAAGCCTCTCCAAAGCCCGAGCCGCATCCGCTCTGACAAGCGCCTCTTTTGAAACAAGCGCCGAAACAGGCTCGTATCCTGCATCCAGCGCTCTTTCCACTACTTTTGTACTTTCAGCAATAAAGAGTCCGGGATCAGGTTCGTATAATCGCTTGAGGCGGTTTTCCGACCTACTGTCATATATATCCAAGAGCTCCTTGCTTAATACTGTCGTATTGATTATCGTACCCATTCTTTATCAGTCAGACTTTTTACGTAAGTCTGATTCAATTTCCCTTCTCAATTCGATGATAGATTTGCCGGTTTTGTCAGCCATTTCGGCCAGATCTTCAAATTCAGGCTTGTACCTGGTCACGCCATATCCATAAGATTTTTTAACGCGAACTTCTCCGTATGGAGTATCGGTCTTAACGATCTCGCGCCCAAGAACATGTCGGTTGTGTATGGTTTCACGGATCCCAAGCGTAGTCGTATGCATAAACAACTGTTTAACCATGTCTTCACGTTTATCAACAGCACAAATACATGTTATCAGGACGCCGGGTCTCCCCTTTTTCATACCAATTGGTATTGTAAAAACATCGAGAGCACCTACATTAAAGAGGCTATTCATTGCAAAAGAAATATCTTCGGGAGTCATGTCATCCACATTGCAGGACAATTCCATAACCACATCTGCACCTTCAGCTGTCTCCCCCAGGATTGCTCTGACACAATTTGCCCGTTCGAACTCTTTTGTTCCCATGCCATATCCTAGTTTCTCAACTGTCATAGGAGGCTGCTCGCCTGATCCGGAAGCAAAAAACCTGATCAAAGCAGCTCCGGTAGGTGTACAAAGCTCCGCCTGAACGCTGCTTCCATAACTCACAAACCCTTGTAATAGCTCCGCCGTGGCCGGCGCCGGAACAGGAAGCACCCCATGCGAGGTTTTTACCATTCCACTTCCCACATTTACAGGTGAAACTAAGACTTTGTCCGGTTGCAGCTCTTGCATCAGAAGGCACGTCGCAGAAATATCCGCAACAGCATCCACTGCTCCCACTTCATGAAAATGAATTTCTTTTACGGAAGTGCCGTGAACTTTACTCTCTGCCTCCGCCAAAAGCCCATATACTTCCTTGATATCTCTTTTGATACTGTCCGATACATTCAGGGATTCGATTATTTTATCTATCTCTATTACTGAGTGATGATCATGCGCCCCGGAAGATTCATGGTGATGATGTCCCTCATCCTCCTTCACGTCAAGACTCTTTTCCTCTTCTCCGCGAACAAAAACCCTGAGGTGTTCTCCCTGAATCCCGCATTGAACGGTTTTTTCAAGTACAAACTCAACCCCGGGAACATTCATTTCATTAAGACGCCTGACCGCGTCCTCTTTATCATCAAAAAGGCCGATCAACGCAGATGCCAGCATATCGCCGGCTATTCCCATCTTACATTCAAGATAAAGAACCTTCATAAACCTCCTAAGTTATCGCTCTTCGATAACAACATTTCCAAGAAGGACATCCCTTCCTTCGATTATATGCGCCCTTCTCCCGCCACAGAACGGACAAAGATACCTGTTGTCCCTGCTTGGGAGATATTCTTTATTACATTCCTCGCAAAGAGCCTTTACCGGTACGTCTTTGCAAACCAGATTTGAACCTTCCAAAATAGTATCTTTCACAGCTTCAGGATAATACTTGTACATATAGTAAGATTCAACTCCGCTGGCCTTTCCTATATCTATCTCTATTTCCTTCACGGCTTTTGCATTATTCTCATTTGCAACCTCCACCGCAAGCGACACCATTCTGGTGATATAACTCATTTCATGCATTAAATTGCTCCACGATCTTATTTTTTATCATCATTTTATTACATTTTTATTGATTCTGCTTCTTTTTTTGCAATAATAGTAAAAGGAGGATATATCATGGCTCAGAATGTTGTTATCAACTGTGTTGGCTGTGGCAGATCTTTTACCGCAAGAAACAGCGCAAATCCTTTTTGTTGCAAAGCTTGCAAGATCCGCTACTCATACCACTACACTTTTAAATGCAAGGATTGCAGAAACGCCTCCTGCGAAGTCAGGAATAATGCTCTGTACGGGTGCGCTATTGATTGCCCGAACCTTAAATGGTCACCGTGATTGCACGCTAATTACATAACATGTATATGGTAGATATTATATATAACATATATAATATCTACTTTTCTTTTCCCAAAAGATA
>JAILOW010000066.1 GCA_024690635.1 Butyrivibrio sp. | reverse complement strand
CAAAGCTGTAGGAAATATCTATGTTCAGATCTTTTTTAACTTTCTTTGTTTCCCTAACTCTCTTAAGTACATTGATCACCTTGTTCACAATGCCTTTTTTAGCAGGGACATCTATGTCGATAACATCAAGTCCCGTAATATCAAAGTTTATATCCTTTGACGAAAAGATAAGAATGTGAACATTGTAGTAATCCTGCATGAGCCTTGCGGTCTTTATACAAACTCTCTCAAAGCCGCCCTGATGGAGCATGGGCACCATCAGCATGAGGTTTTTCTTTTTTGAATCTGTCATTAAAAACGTCCTCTTTCATAGAAAAGAGCTATCATCCTGGCCTGGGATTTAACATCAAAGCCTGCTGCCTTGAGCTTGCCCTGAATGTATTCGCTGCTTTCCTGTCTGTTTCCTATTGAGTAAACTTCTGCATGAGGTCTATGTTTTGTAACCTCTTCAGGAATATTAAGAGCTTCAAAGCCTGTGTCTTTGTCCAAAAGATCAAAGTCCGGAGTATCTTCCGTTTCAAAAATGCTCTCGCGCCTCTCACCCGCAATGGCAGTAAAGGTCTTGTTGAGCTTTATCTCCTCCTGGAGAGGATCCACCTGGTGGTCTTCCTTTAGCAAAAGATCATCCAGGATCTTTCTGGCCCAGTCTCTTGGCTCTGAGCTGATGCTGCGCATGGATACCAGCTCGGTAACGTTAACTTCCGGAGTTACGCTGTCGGATACAAGGCACTGAAGGCCTGCTGCCTGCGCCTCTATGACACTGCCGGGAAGTCCTTCATATCTGGAAGGGAAGCAGAAATAGTCCATTGCCTGATAGTAATCGCTGGCATTACTCTTGTTTCCCGCAAAAATACATCTCTCGGAAATGTGGAGCTTTTCCGCAAGCTTTTGCATTTCCTCCAAAAGAGGGCCCTTGCCCAGCATAAGGAGCCTTATCCTCATGCCGTGAAGCATGGTGTACTGGTTTAGATCGTCGTTATCTATGATCCTGCAAAGCTGCGCAAAAACATTTAGCAAAAACTCATGATTTTTGGCATATCTAAAGCTCCCCACATGTCCTATCACAAGGGCATTGGAAACACCAAGCTCCGCTCTGATCTTGTCTCTTACTTCCGGATTGTAGGCAAAGCGGCGAAGATCGATGGCATTGGGGATGATCTTTACTCTTCCGGCATCCATCAGTTCTTTTCCGAAAACGGAGATTCCCGCCTCTCTGGAGCAGGCGAAATTGAAATCCGTAACGCCGCCCTTGTGGAGAGGAGACCTGAAAATCTTTGTTGCAAGTCCTTTCACTCCCTGATCCACGCCTGCGCTTCTTGCATGGGCAATGCAGATGGGAACCCCTGCCTTTTTGGCAATGGGCAGGTAGATGGATGCGGTACTGGTCATATGGCCCTGTACCACCTTCCACTCGTGGGGATGCTCTTCAAAGAATTTCTTTATTGCGGCTTTGTACTCCACAATGTTTGTTCCAACGAATTTGGGAATGCAAAAGATCCTTGCACCCAGCTTTTTTACGCTGTTATCAAAATGGTCCGGCTCGCGAACCGCCATTAGTTCGTCTGAAGTCGGACTCTTTTTTCCTGTTTTTTCCGGTGAGTAATGAACGAGAAAGTCAAACTGAATCCTTTCCCTGTCCATGTTTCTGTATAGATCGACGATGCGGCATTCCGCACCTCCCACTCCAAGTCCCCCCAGAACATGGAGCACACGAATCTGTCCGTACTCTTCCATATTTCCCCCCTGGTTACAGTTTTACAAGGATGCGTTTTGTTGTGGCGAGTATGTACTCGCGAATGTTTGCAAATAAGCGTCGTTCCTTTATTTCATTATAGTCTTCGAAAGCGGAATAGGAAACGACCCTGCCGGTTTCAAGGAGCTTATCAAGATCTTTAAACTCCTTGTCAGTCATGGTGTTGGCATGATAGACGAAGGTAGTGATGCCGTCTTTTTCAGACTTTAAGGAATCTGCCCTGCGGAAGGATATGGGGTAAAAGGTTATGTCGTTTCTCCTGTAGGGCGATGTTCCAAAGCCGTCGGTTATCTTTTTAAAGCCGTTGTCTCTAAGGGCTTTTAAGGTGTTTTTGTCATAAGAATGGGAAGGCGCCATAAAGATATCCGTGTGGAGGCCGTGGCTGTCAAGGATCCTCCTTCCGGCTTCTATCATGGACAGCTGTTCGTCATAGCCATAGCCCGCAAACTCGGATTTCATGTTAAGAGGAAAAAGACCTCCCTTATCCGTCGTATACAGGTGGTTAAGGCCGTGCATTGCAATTGTCCAGCCGTCCTTATGAAGTTCCCTTATGACATCCCAGAAAGTGGGGCTGGGTTCGTTTATCGCAAGCTTTTGGTCCTTGTTGTCAGGCACAACCCCTATTAGAGGCTTGATGCCGTGACTATCCAAAAGATCCCTGAATCTCAGGAAATTCCCCCAGTCCATATCCGGAGTGATGTCATCCATTCTTATGGTGATTTTCATAGATTTTCCTTATACCACTCAATAGCCAGCTCAATACCTGCCTTGAAGTCATAGGAAGGATCGTAGCCAAGGTTCTTTCTTGCCTTGGAAATATCTGCGTTTGAATCCCTGATATCTCCTGCTCTGGGAGGTCCGAATATAGGCTCAACGTCCATTCCCAAAGCATCTGTAAGATGATGATATACATCGATAAGGAACTCTCTTCCGCCTGCTCCGATATTGTAAGCCTCTCCGGCTGCATCTGAAGATGCAAGACAGGCACGAAGGTTGCCCTCGATAACGTTGTCAACATATGTAAAGTCGCGGGACTGTTTGCCGTCACCGTTGATGGTAGGTGTCTCACCGTTCATGAGCTGACGGAGGAACTTGGGAATAACGGCTGCATATGCTCCGTTGGGATCCTGTCTTCTTCCGAATACGTTGAAGTATCTGAGTCCATAGGTATCAAGTCCGTAAAGCTTTTTATAGAGCTTGCCGTACTCCTCGTCAGTCTTTTTGGTAAGTGCGTAAGGAGAAAGAACGTTGCCCTCCTGTCCTTCCTTTTTGGGAAGAGTTGTGGAATCGCCGTAAACAGAAGAACTTGAAGCATAAACAAACTTCTTTACACCGTTCTGTCTTGATGCTTCCATCATGTTGAGGGTTCCGCGGATATTGATCTCCTCATACAAAAGAGGCATCTCGATACTCCTGGGAACGCTGCCCCATGCTGCCTCATTAAGAACATAGTCAACACCCTCTGTAGCCTTCAGACATGCATCCAGATCCCTGATATCCTCCTGAAGGAAAGTAAACTTCGGATTCTCCATAAAGGGCTGAATATTCTCAATATGACCTGTTGAAAGATTGTCCATGCACCTTACGGTGTAGCCCATATTAAGAAGCGCCTCACAGATGTTGGAACCAATAAATCCCGCTCCGCCTGTTACCAGAAATACTGCATTTTCATCAAATTTTAAATCCTTAAATCCCATGATTCTGATCTCTTTTCTAAAAATATTCTTTCTTATGTTTATATGTTTACTGTATAAATATAGTTTACTTCAAACAAAATGTCTAGTTTAGCTAAATTTCGTTTCTATGCAAACTCCCCCCTTCACCCTCCGCCGCCGGTTTTTGCTCCGCCTGCCATAAAATATCCTTATCCTTTTTAACAGCGACAAAAAAGCTTGAATTATGAGCTCTGAGAGCGAGCTGCAAAATCCATGAGCTTAAAAATATGCCTCTTTCGGATCTTCTCACGGATCTCATGTCTGACTCCGGCTCCCTCAGGTGACCGCCGCCCTCCAAATTTTACTGTTTTTTCGCTACCGTCAAACGCGCATTTTCTCAGATGCTCCAGCCGTTTCCTTTTAATGCGCCCGTTCGACAAAACTCGCGGGCGATAGAGCTGCCCGCTCAGACATCTTGTCTCTGCGGGCGCGGTGGAAACGGCTTTTGGAGCATTAGAAAATGGCGCCCGACGCTAATTCTCAAAGAACAGTAAGAATTTGGAGGACGGCGTTTCACCGTAGGAGAGCCGGGGGAGTTTGATCCGTAGAGACGAAAGAGGCATATTTTTATGCCATGGATTTCAGCGAGGGACCCGACGAATAATTCAAATTTTTTGTCGCTGGAAAAAGAAGAAAGACTATATGGCAGGCGGAGCAAAAACCGGCGGCGGAGGGCAGGGGAAGGGAGAAGTTTGCATAGAAAAAGCACCCGGCTTAGGTGGGCTAGGTGCTTTGGGTGCTTGGGTGGTTTTATGCAGTTAACCGTCTTCTCCGAAATCCATAAGTCCTTCGGTCTCATCGGTTACAACCTCTTCGTCCTCGGTTTCCTCGGAGGAAGGTGTGGGTATGAATTCTGTCATGTATACGTCGGCTCCTTTGCCTGCCAGCATTGCCGGAAGGTTAAGGATAACGCCGTCCATGTTATAGGGGATAGGAAGTGAAACATTTACCCTGCTGGAGTTTCCTCCCTTTTCCTTGGTGACTACAAGCTGCATATCAAAGGTCTGTCCCATGGTCTCTGCCATGCCACGCTCGCCTTCTTTAAGCTTTGCCACCTTGTCTCCCTTGACGATAACTTCTACCTTGTAGGGAACTTCTATGCCCTCGCCTCCGTTCTCCGGAAGCTTGTTGTCAAAGTATACTGTGTGGCCTCTTCCTATGATGAACATAAGAGCCGCAACAGCCAGCACAATGAGAAGTGTCACACCCCTGACGATCCAGGTGAGTTTATCTCTTTTCTTAATTTTCATCGGACACCTCCTGTTCAAGAGCAAGCTTCTGTCCTTCCTTGCTCTTAACCCTTCTCTTGTTTGTCTCATACATGATAAGGGCAACGGTTATAACCGCATAGGATACGAATACTCGGAAGTACTCGCCGATCATGGAGTCGCCGGTGATAACTGTTCCTGCCTTGGGAGCCACAATGAACATGGTGTGGAAAAGGATTATTCCAAGGAATACGTTTCCGATAGAAGCCTTATCTACAGAAGCTCCACCTACCAAAAGAGCTGCGATACAGAACATACCGATCTGTGAATGTGAGCTGTAGGTAGCGATGTTACCCATGTTCTGAAGGTAAATGATCATTCCGATACCTGCAAATACAGTTGAAAGGATCATTGAAATGATTCTGGTACGCTCAACGTCAATACCTGCATCCTTGGCAACTTCCATATCCTGTCCGACCGCACGCATGTCCTGACCAAGCTTGGTCTTTCTGAATCTTACGATAACGATGCAGAGGATGAATACCACGATAAATGTAGCAACAGGGATCTTGATTCCTGCGAAGCTAAGAGGAATAAGGTTGTCAAGCTTTTGGCGCATTGACAAAAGAGATACCGTGTTTCTGATACCGTAGCCTCGGGGAAGCTTGATGGATGTGTGCTTGATGGGGATAACAGGTCCCATCATGTACAGAACTACAAGCTGGTAAATACCGTTGATGAAAAAACTGATGATGTAACTTGTGATCATCTCACGCCCCTTTGCCATGTTGAGGACTTTTCCGCAGAAAAGACCAAGAAGAGCTGAAATAGGCACTGAAATGATCATGGCAAGGATCATTCCGGGAATGCCTATGATCTGCCAGTCACATACAAGTATAAGTCCGATCTCGCCTGCCATGGCTCCAAGGGTCATACTGAAGTTAAGACCCATACCTGCCATTATGGGGATGAGAAGGCTCAGGATAAGGAAGGCATTTCTGCCCATTCTCGTTACAATCTCATTTATGAGGTAGCTCGGCGAAAGTCCCGATATAGGTGCGCAAACCGCACAGATCAGCACAAACATAAGGGGAACCGAGAATCTTCTGAGGAGATCTCTTACATCTATCTTGTTCATTTTGTTCCCTCCGTCTTTCTGGTAAGTGCATAGAGAATCATGCCGTTTGAAACGATGATCCTGATAACCTCACTCATATCAAGGTGGATCATGTTGTTCATTACAGTAGGTGTCATGGTAACGATTCCCTGGAAGAGAATGGTTCCCACGATAACGTTTGTGATCGTTGCCTTGTTAACGGTAGCACCACCGATGAGGATGGCTGAAACCGCAGGCAAAGCCATATAGAAGGGTGCCATGTAGAGCTGGATAAATCCGAAGCCCTGCTCGTAAACAAGGATACCGATGGCTGCAAGCCATGTTGACATAACAACTGAAATAAGTCTGATCCTGTCAACGTTGATACCTGCAGATCTTGCAAAGTCAGGGTTTGATCCGACAGCAGTCATGGCAGTTCCTGTCTTGGTATGAAGGAATGCCCACATAGCAAAAGCAAGAAGTGCAAAGAACAGGATTGATCCTGTAGGAATTGACAAATTGCCGATGTTGATCTGAAGGATGTTTGCAAGTGCCTGTGTGTAGTAGCCCTCAAGGGAAATGGTTGTACGAAGTCCCTTTCCTGCCATACCCCATACCATGTTGGGGCTGTGGTAAGGAAGAAGTAGCCACATCATACACATAAGTGAAACGGAGGAGAAACCAACGTAAGTTGCGATCATCATCTCTCCGCCTTTGATCTTGTTAAGAAGCCATCCGTAGACGGTTCCGAATACCAGTGCAAAGGGTGTTGCCAAAAGAGCTGCCATCACAAATGAGATGGGACCGGTAAAGCCAAGCTCGATGGACATTGTTGCACCGAGAAGTCCTGAAATGATACCAAGAGGAAGACCGAAGTTCAGTCCGCATCCGGAATGCACCATAGGTACCATTGCCAGCACCAGGATACCATTCCAGCTGAAACGGTTAATGATATTTGAAATCTGTGTCGGAAGGTCTGCTCCGACGAAAGGCGCCACGATCAGAAGAAGGATAAGGAATCCCGTTATGATAAGTCTGGGAAGTCCAAAGTTCTCTATAAATTCCTGAACGCGCTCCTTTAGTGAAACTCTCTGAGTCTGTTCGTCCATAAGTTCTTACTCCTTTTTGCCGGCTGTAGGTCAGCAGTTCTTTAACATAAGTTCACCGAATTTCTCGCTGTCTTCCGTTGCAGGAAGGATTCCCGCAACCTTTCCTCCGGATACTATTGCAATCCTGTCACAGGTCTGCCTCAGTTCCTCAAGCTCGGAAGAAACCATTACGATGGTGACTTTATTTTCACGGTTGAACTTTTTAAGTGCATCCAGAACCAGTGCTTTGGCTCCAACGTCGATACCTCTTGTGGGCTCACTTACGAAAAGGAGCTTGGGTTCAAGGGCAAAAGCTTTTGCAAGGCACACCTTCTGCTGGTTACCACCGGAAAGCTCCTTGGCCTTCTGCTTGGAATCTCTGCACTTTATCTTAAGTTCGTCGATGTACTTGTCTGTAACTTCCTTGATGGCCGCTTCATCACGCCATTTAATAAGGCCGCCAAAGTAGTTCTTCAGATATTTGTTCTGTACCTGCATGGCAGGGAAAGATATGTTCCACTCAAGGGACTCATCAAGAAGAAGCCCCACTCCCCTTCTGTCCTCAGATACAAACGCAAAGTTTGAATCAAGGCACTTTCTGGGGTTGTTGAGAGGAATGTTTTCTCCTTTAAATTCAACCTCACCGCCTGCCTGATAAAGGCCCATGATACCGTTGGGAATACCCAGCTTACCCTGTCCTGCAAGTCCGCCGATTCCAAGGATCTCGCCTTCTTTTACATCAAGCTCAACGTTTCTTACTGTTTCACCGGGCATATCAACCCAGAGCTTTTTAACGGAAAGAATGGTCTTGTCGCTGATCTGTCTGCTCTCTGTAGAAGCATCTGTCTGTCCTGCAGAAATGCTGCGGCCAACCATCCACTGTGTGATCTCTTTTACTGTTGTGTCCTTGGCAGGGCTTTCGTTTACCACATATCCGTCTCTCATAGTAACTACTTTGTCGCAAACTGCAAGGATCTCATTAAGTCTGTGGGTAATAAAGATAACAGCAATACCGCGAGCCGACATTCCCCTTATGGATTCAAGGAGAGCCTCTGCCTCTTTCTCTGTAAGAACAGCTGTGGGCTCATCGAGAATAAGGAGCTTTAACTGCTCTTTTGACAGCTCTCTTGCAATCTCAGTGAACTGCCTGTGTCCTACGGGCATGTTGCTGATCTTCATGTTCTGGTCTATGTTAACGCCCATTTTCTGAATAGCATCTGCGGCGTCTTTGTCCATTTTACTGCGGTCCAGAATATCCATTCTGTCGCTGACCACTTTTGATAATACGCTCCTTCTCTTACTCTCTCTGTTAAGAAGGATGTTTTCTGTTGCCGAAAATCCGGGAATCAGCGAGAATTCCTGGTGAACCATTCCTATTCCCGCTTCGATCGCATCGAAAGGTGACTGGAAATCAACCTTTTTAGAATTTATAAGAATATCTCCGCCGTAACCGCCTGTCTCCCTAATTACATCTGCCCCAAACAAAATCTTCATCAGTGTGGACTTGCCTGCACCGTTTTCTCCAACCAGTCCTACAACTTCTCCTTCATGAAGGGTCAGGTTGATATCTGAAAGAACCTGATTTCCGAAGAAGTCCTTTTTTATGTTTTTCATCTCAAGAAGAGGTGCTTTTTCCATCTTTATAAAGCCTTTCTCTAAAAATGTGGGGAGATTTGTTATCTCCCCACAGGATAATTATGAATTACTTTGTTGTGAAGTACTTCTCAGGAACTTCGATCTGAGTTGATCCCATGTACTTGCCGGGATCTCCCATGATGTATGTATCCTGGTAGATAAGGAAGGTGTTGTCTGCCTTAACGCCTGTATCAGCGTTGGTGTAGTTTGAACCGTTCCACTCAGCACCGGGTGAGAATACCTCGTATGCTGCTGAGATGTCATCAATATCTGTAAGATCGCTCTTGCCATCGATAACGTTCATAGCGTGCTGTGCAAGACCTGCTGAAACAGTGTAGCCGTATGAGTAAGCCCATGTTCCGAATCTGCCTGCGCCGCCTTTTTCTACAACTGCGCTCTCAACCTTTGCAAGGATCTTCTGGAAGTCACCGGCCTCTTCTGTAAGGTCAAGTCCGAGAGCTCCGGGATATCCCATAAGAGGTGAAGGAAGGTCAGCCTCGATGAAGTATCCGCCGTTCTCAAGAAGTCCACGAAGAAGGGGCTCTGTGTGAGCATCATTTGTACAGAAGTAAGCTGAGTTCTGGCCGTACTTTTCAACCCACTCCGGAACGTGCTCAGCGATGTAAGCCTGCGCACCGGGAACACCTACGTCTGTAGTGGGATCGGGAGCGGACTCCATAACGAACTCCATACCGAACTCCTCACATGCAGCCTTCATGATAGCTACACGACGGCTCATTGTCTCATATGAAAGGTGACGAGGGAATGAAATGTGTACGAATGTGTCACAGCCAAGCTCGTGAGCTGTGCGGATGATCAGGTATCCACGTGCAACGAAGTCGTTGTTGCAGACAAGATCAGCAGCGCTTCCGATCTCAGGAAGATCCTCGTGTGACTCACCTGCGATACAGAGAATGTCAGGTCTTCTCTCCTTGATCTGACGGAAAGCTTCTGTTGTTCCGGGAATAGCCTGGTTTACGATGATTGCCTTCATATCAGCATCATCTGAAAGGTTAACGATAGTCTGGATTGTTGTCTCCAGCTCTTCTGTGAAGTTATCGGGATATGTAGCAAGGATAACTCTGTCCTCACCATACATTGCCTGGAATGCTTCTGCACCACGTCTGTCATCTTCAGACTGTGATACGGATCCTGTTACGATACCGATGTGGTAATCGCCCTCTGCCTCTTCAGCCTCAGCTGCGGGCTCTTCTGCTGTCTCTTCAGCAGCCTCAGTTTCCTGAGTTTCCTGAGTTTCCTCTGCGGTCTCTTCAACTGTCTCGATGGTTGCAGCGCCTGTGCTTCCGCATCCGGCTACCATTGCAGACATCATAACCGCAGCAGTCAGAATACTAACTACTCTCTTTTTCATACTTTTCCTCCTTTTACGATTTAACCTTTTACGGTTTAAAGTGTTAACTTTTTAAAAAGTATAGCAGAGTGATTAAAAATGCACAAGAAAATATATTAATTTTGCTCAAATTTTTTTTCAAAAAAAGGCAGAAGGCACGTGGCCTTCTGCTCTTTATTAAATCGCGATATAGGATACTACCTGAAAAATTACAGTCTCCAGTAGTTGAATTCAGGAGTCTTGAAGTCATCCATGTCATAGATTCCTTTAAGATCCATAAATACTTTTGTCTTGTTTGCAGCATTGAAAAGTCCTGCGATATCATCTGCCTTAAGGCTCTTGAAGTCCTCATGAGCAACAGCCACGATAACAGCATCCATGTCTTTTACAGCATCCATGTTATCAAAGGCGATTCCGTAAAGTCTCATTGCCTCATCAGAATCTGCCTGAGGATCTACTACGACGGGTTTGATTCCGTACTCGCCAAGTTCGTTGTAGATATCAATAACCTTGGTGTTACGTGTATCGGGGCAGTTCTCCTTGAAGGTAAAGCCAAGAATCGCAACCTTGGCATTTCTAACGTTCATATCACCTGCGATAAGGTTCTTTACACAGGACTCGGCAACATACTTGCCCATGTCATCATTGATACGTCTGCCGGAGAGGATGATCTGTGAATGATATCCAAGCTCCTCAGCCTTGTAGGTAAGGTAGTAAGGATCTACGCCGATGCAGTGTCCGCCCACAAGTCCGGGGAAGAACTTAAGGAAATTCCACTTGGTTCCTGCTGCCTCAAGTACGCTCTTTGTATCGATACCCATCTTGTGGAAGATCGTTGAAAGCTCGTTCATGAAAGCAATGTTGATATCTCTCTGGCTGTTCTCGATAACCTTGGCAGCCTCGGCAACCTTGATGGACTGAGCCTTGTAAACACCTGCAAGAGCTACCAGGCTGTATACCTTGGCAACAGTATCAAGTGTCTCCTCATCCATACCGGATACGATCTTTGTTATAGTATCAAGTCTGTGAACCTTGTCGCCGGGGTTGATACGCTCGGGTGAATAGCCTACTTTGAAATCAACGCCGCACTTAAGTCCGGACTCCTGCTCAAGGATAGGTACGCAGATATCCTCGGTAACTCCGGGATATACAGTTGACTCATATACAACAACGCTGCCCTTTGTAAGGTATTTACCAAGTGTATGGCTTGCGCCCTCTACAGGTGAAAGATCCGGTGTATGATCGTCGTTAACAGGTGTAGGCACCGCAACAACGTGGAACTTACACTCACGAAGCTTCTCGGGATCTG
>JAILOW010000062.1 GCA_024690635.1 Butyrivibrio sp. | reverse complement strand
TATTATTAATGTCTTTATTATTTATTAATATTTATTTTATATTTTTGCAGGCGAAGGGAGTACTTTTTTAAAATGAAATTCTCATGCTCTAAATCCAATCTGATGAGTGGATTACAAATCGTATCAAAGGCTGTTCCTTCTAAAACAACAATGTCAATTCTTGAATGCATCTTTGTTGATGCTACAGAAGGAGTCATTAAGTTCATTGCCAACGATATGGAACTTGGGATCCAGACGGTTATAGAAGGAAATATCATTGAAAGAGGTTTTATAGCTATTGATGCCAAGCTCTTTTTGGATATCGTCAGAAAGATGCCTGACAGCGAAGTTACCATAGAATCCGATGCTTCCAGCAAAGTTACTATTAAGAGTGAAAAAGCACAGTTTAATCTTAACGGAAGAAAGGGAGATGATTTCTCATTCCTTCCTACCATTGAAAAGATAGACGGAGTGAGCGTTTCCCAGTTCACACTCAGAAATGTTATTCAGCAGACAATTTTCTCAATAGCTGAAAACGATGCAAACAAGATGATGAGCGGCGAGCTCTTTGAGGTTGACGGAGAAAATCTAAAGCTTGTTTCCCTTGACGGACACAGAATTTCTATCAGAAAAGTAAAGCTTTCCGGCAGCTATCCTTACAAAAAGGTTATTGTTCCCGGCAAGACTCTTGGCGAAATCAGCAAGATCCTTGGTGACAGCACAGAAAAAATGGTAAATATCTACTTTACCGACAAACATGTTCTTTTTGAGTTTGACAAGACTATAGTTGTTTCAAGACTTATAGAGGGCGAGTACTTCAGCATTGATCAGATGCTTTCAAGCGACTATGAGACCAAGATGAGCATCAACAGAAAAGAGTTCCTTGACTGTATCGACCGTGCGACTCTTCTTGTAAAAGAGGGAGACAAAAAGCCTGTTATCATCTCAGTTCAGGATGAAAAGATGGAGCTTAAGATAAATTCCGCAGTTGGAAGCATGGATGAAGAGATTGATATTGAGAAACAGGGAAAAGACCTTATGATCGGCTTCAATCCCAAGTTCCTTATTGATGCTCTCAGAGTTATTGAGGATGAAAAGGTTGATATCTACCTTGTTAACCCCAAGGCTCCCTGCTTTATAAGAGACAAAGATTCAACATACATTTACCTTGTTCTTCCGGTTAACTTTACTACAGTAGATTGATATTAAGGACTATAGATGGAAATATTAAAACTCAGAGAAAATGACGAATTCATAAAGCTTGGTCAGGCTCTTAAAAAAGCCGGGATGGAAGGATCCGGAGTGGAGGCAAAGGCTGTTATCACTTCAGGTCAGGTTAAAGTCAACGGCGAAATAGAAGAAAGAAGGGGCCGTAAGCTTTATGACGGAGATGTCTTTGAATTTGAAGGCACTCAGGTAAGGGTAGAAAAATGATAATAAAGTCATTGGAGCTTACCGACTTCAGAAATTACGAAAATCTCAAAATAGATTTTGACAGAGGAACCAATATTTTATATGGGGATAATGCCCAGGGAAAGAGTAATATCCTGGAGGCAATCTTTGTATCTGCAACTACAAAGTCTCACAAAGGCAGCAAGGACAAAGAAATCATAAGGTTCGGACAGGAAGAGGCCCACATCAGGACCATTCTTGAAAAAGACGGCGCAGAATACCGCGTCGATATGCACCTTAGAAAAAACAAAACAAAGGGAATAGCTATTGACGGACAGAGGATAAAAAAGGCTTCCGATCTCATTGGTAAACTCAATGTGGTTTTCTTTTCACCGGAAGATCTTAGTATCATTAAAAACGGTCCTTCAGAGAGGCGCAGATTCATGGATATGGAGCTGTGTCAGCTTGATCAGATATATCTCAACAGTCTTTCCAAGTACAACAAGCTTGTTGTCGAACGAAACAAAGTTCTAAAGGATCTGTTTGAGCACCCTGAAAACAGCGTACTTTTAGATGTTCAGGATAAGCAGCTGTGCGAATACGGGTCTGTCATCATCAAAGCCAGAGAAAGATTCATCGCAGAACTGAATGAGATTATTAGTCCAATACATGAGAAGCTCACAGGCGGTAAAGAGCTGCTCAGTGTTTTTTATGAGCCAAATGTAGAGGCTGCACAGTTTGAAAAGAAGCTTTCCCAGGCAAGAAAAAAAGACATGTACCTGAAGCAGACCACCATCGGTCCTCATAAAGATGATTTTTCTTTTATCATCAAAAAGAGTAATGAAGCGGATTCTCAGACCGAAGGAATAGACATTAGAAAGTACGGATCCCAGGGACAGCAAAGGACAGCTTCTCTTTCGCTGAAACTTTCTGAGATAGAGATAGTAAAAAAAGCAAAGAAAGAAAATCCCGTTCTTTTATTGGATGACGTTTTGTCAGAGCTTGACAGCAACAGACAGAATTATCTTTTAAATACCATAGGAGATATTCAGACCATCATCACCTGCACGGGACTTGATGAATTTGTTAATAACAGATTTGAAATAGATAAACTGTTCAAGGTAACAGAAGGAAAAGTAAGCAGTGAAAATTAAGGAGTAAAGAATGAGTAACGAAGAAGTACAGTACGGAGCGGACCAAATACAGATTTTGGAGGGTCTTGAGGCTGTTAGAAAAAGACCCGGAATGTATATCGGAACCACTGCCAGCAGAGGTTTGCATCACCTTGTTTACGAGATAGTGGACAACTCGGTTGATGAAGCTCTGGCGGGCTTTTGCGACCACATTGAAGTTACTATCAATGAGGACAATACCATTATCGTAAAAGATAACGGAAGAGGAATTCCCGTTGATGTAAACCACAAGTCTGGTCTTACCGGCGTTGAGGTGGTATTTACCATTCTCCACGCAGGTGGAAAATTCGGCGGTGGAGGATACAAGGTATCCGGCGGACTTCACGGCGTTGGAGCTTCTGTTGTTAACGCCCTTTCCGAGTGGCTTGAAGTACAGGTTACAAGGGATGGAAAAGTTTATCAGCAAAGATATGAGAGAGGAAAGGTTTGCTATCCTCTTAAAGAAGTGGGAACAGCCCATGAGGGAGCCAGCGGAACAAGGGTTTATTTCAAGCCCGATGCTCTGATCTTTAAAGAGACCACTGTTTATGATTACAACATTCTTAAGCAGAGACTTCGTGAGATGGCCTTCCTTACCAAGGGACTTAGGATCACTCTTACAGACATGCGTGTTGAAGAGGACGAAGAGCCTGTTGTTCAGACCTTCCACTATGAAGGCGGAATCAAGGAATTTGTTCAGTACCTCAACAAGAGCAAGACTTCTCTCTATGAGCAGATCATGTACTTTGAAGGAAACAGAAACAACGTTCAGGTTGAAGTTTCCCTTCAGCACAATGACTCATATACAGAGAGTATCTATACTTTCGTTAATAACATCAATACTCCTGAGGGCGGAACTCATCTTGAAGGCTTCAAGGCGGCTCTTACCAAGACATTTAATGACTACGCAAGAGCAAACAAGATGCTCAAAGACAGCGAAGAAAACCTTTCCGGTGAAGATATCAGAGAAGGTCTTACAGCTATCATCAGCGTAAAGATAGAGGATCCTCAGTTTGAAGGACAGACCAAGCAAAAGCTTGGTAACTCAGAGGCAAGAGGAGCTGTTGCAGGAATCGTCGGCGAGCAGCTTACCTACTTCCTTGAGCAGAATCCTCAGATTGCCAAGCAGATCCTTGATAAAGCGATCCTTGCCCAGAGGGCAAGGGATGCAGCAAGAAAGGCAAGAGATCTTACAAGACGTAAGTCTGCTCTTGACGGACTTGGACTTCCCGGCAAGCTTGCTGACTGCTCTGACAAAAATCCCAAGAACTGTGAGATCTTCATAGTTGAGGGAGATTCCGCGGGCGGATCCGCAAAGACTGCAAGAAGCCGTGCAACTCAGGCTATCCTTCCTCTTAGAGGAAAGATCCTTAACGTAGAAAAAGCACGTGTTGACAGAATATACGGAAACGCCGAGATCAAGGCTATGATCACTGCCTTCGGAACCGGTATCCATGATGATTTCGATATAAGTAAACTCCGTTATGACAAGATCATCATCATGACTGATGCGGACGTTGACGGTGCGCATATTGCTACTCTTATGCTCACCTTCCTTTACAGATTTATGCCTCAGCTCATAAAAGATGGTCATGTATATCTGGCTCAGCCGCCTCTTTACAAGCTTGAGAAGAACAAAAAAGTCTGGTATGCATACAGTGATGAGGAGCTTAATAAGATCCTCCTTGACGTTGGAAGAGATCAGAACAACAAGATCCAGCGATACAAGGGACTTGGAGAGATGGATCCCGAGCAGCTTTGGGAGACAACCATGGATCCTGAGAGACGAGTGCTCCTTAGAGTAAATATGGATGAGGAGTCAGAGTCAGATGTGGACGTTACCTTCACAACCCTTATGGGAGACAAGGTAGAGCCCAGACGAGAGTTCATCGAAAAGAACGCCAAGTTCGTTAAGAACCTGGATATTTAAAGGATGAGGTATATAAATGTCAGACAATAACAACATCAACAACAATGAATTGGCGGATGACGTTTTTGACAAGACAACTACCGACAAAATAAAGGAAGTAGATCTTCAGAAAACCATGGAAGCCGATTATATCGACTATGCCATGAGCGTTATCGCATCCCGTGCGCTTCCTGATGTCAGAGACGGTCTTAAGCCTGTTCAGAGAAGAATATTGTACTCCATGATAGAGCTCAACAACGGTCCCGACAAGCCGCATCGTAAATGCGCCCGTATCGTCGGTGATACCATGGGTAAATATCACCCTCACGGTGACAGCTCTATCTACGGAGCATTGGTAAACATGGCACAGCCCTGGTCCATGAGATACTGTCTTGTTGACGGACACGGTAACTTCGGATCTGTGGACGGCGATGGCGCTGCTGCTATGCGATACACAGAGGCACGTCTTACCAAGATTTCCATGGAGATGACAGCAGATATCGGAAAAGATACTGTTGATTTTGCTCCAAACTTTGATGAGACAGAAAAAGAGCCGGTAGTACTTCCCAGCAGATATCCCAACCTTCTGGTAAACGGAACAACAGGTATCGCGGTAGGTATGGCTACCAACATTCCTCCTCACAACTTAAGAGAAGTTATTGGTGCGGTGGTAAAGATGATCGATAACCGCATTCTTGAGGACAGAGAGACAGAGATTGAAGAGATCCTGCCTATCCTCAAGGCTCCCGACTTCCCTACAGGCGGTATCATCCTTGGTACCAGAGGAGCAGAAGAAGCTTACAGAACGGGACGAGGCAAGGTTGTCGTTCGTGCCGTTACAAACATAGAGCCCATGCAGGGTGGCAAGAACCGTATCGTAGTAACGGAACTTCCTTACCTTGTAAACAAGGCAAATATGATTTCCAAGATCGCCGAGCTTGTTAAACTTAAAAAGCTCGACGGAATCACAGCACTTCGTGATGAGTCAGACAGAGAAGGAATGCGCGTGGTTATCGAGCTTAGAAGTGATGTTAATCCTAACATCATGCTGAACAAGCTTTACAAGCATACACAGATGCAGGATTCCTTCGGAATCATCATGCTGGCTCTTGTAAACAACGAACCCAAGGTGCTCAGCATTACAGAGATGCTCAAGCATTACATCAAGCACCAGGAAGAAGTAGTTACCAGAAGAACAAAATACGACCTCAATAAGGCCGAAGAGAGAAACCACATTTTGGAAGGTCTGCTCATCGCCCTTGATAACATCGATGAGGTCATCAAGATCATAAGAGGCAGTGAGACAGTAGCCATCGCAAAAGAGCAGTTGATGCAGCGCTTCGGACTTTCAGACGTTCAGGCACAGGCTATTGTGGACATGAGACTTCGTACTCTCACCGGATTGGAGAGAGACAAGCTCGAGCAGGAACATGCTGAACTCTTAAAGAGAATCGAAGAATTGAAGGCAATCCTTGCTGACAGAAAGCTCCTTCTTGGAGTTATCAAGACAGAGATCACTGAAATTGCCGATAAATTCGGCGATGACAGAAGATCACAGATCGGTCATGACGATTCTGACATTGATACAGAGGATCTTATCCCCAATGTAAACACTGTAATAGCCATGACAAATCTTGGTTACATAAAGAGAATGTCCATCGACAACTTCAAGTCTCAGAACCGCGGAGGAAAGGGCATTAAGGGTATCACCACCATCGAAAATGACTTCGTTGAAGATATCCTTATGACAACGACTCACAACTATGTCATGTTCTTTACCAACACGGGAAGAGTTTACAGACTAAAGGCTTATCAGATTCCCGAGGCTTCAAGGACTTCAAGAGGAATGGCTATCGTCAACCTCCTGCAGCTTGCACCCGGAGAAAAGATATCGGCTATGATCCCCGTTACGGGATTTGAGGATGAGGAAAAGAGCCTGTTTATGGTAACAAGAAAAGGTACCGTAAAGAAAACTCCCATCACCGACTTCTCAAACGTTAGAAAGACCGGACTTATAGCCATTAACCTTAGGGATGACGACGAACTTATCGAAGTAAAGACTGTAAAGAAGAATTCAGAGATATTCCTGGTTACAAAGAACGGAATGTGTATCCACTTCGATGAAGAGGACGTTCGTTCAACAGGCAGATCATCAATAGGTGTCAGAGGCATGATGCTGGACGATACCGATGAGATAGTGGGAATGCAGCTTGATTCCCAGGGAGATTCCCTTCTTATCGTTTCAGAGAACGGTTACGGAAAACGTACAACACTTGAGGAATTCCACAACCAGTTCAGAGGCGGTAAAGGTGTTAAGTGTTACAAGATCACCGAAAAGACAGGTTCCGTTATAGGTGTAAAGGCAGTAAATGATGATAATGAGATCCTGATGATCACCAACGCCGGTATTGTTATCCAGCTTCGTATGAGCGACATAAGCGTTCACGGACGAGTTACTTCCGGAGTTAAGATGATCAATCTTGACAAGGGTGTCACTGTAGCACAGATAGCAAAAGTAAGGGAAAAGATCTCCGACGGAGATAAGGAAATAGACAACATCGACGACGTATCTGAAGACGTTCCTGAGAAATGAGGGGCCAATGAATATAGGATTGCTGATCTCTGAATTAGAGGACAAGGAAGTAAAAAAAATATGTATCGGCGCATGCCAGGCCGCTAAGGATCTGGATATCACACTGGTACTTTTACCCGGAAAATATCTCATAAGCGATAACTCACTGGATGAGGAGCATCCGTACAATTATCAGTACACAGCGCTTTATGACTACGCCAATACTTCAGATTTTGACGCTCTTGTGATCGATGCAGAGAGAATTGGCTCAAAGACAACGATTCTCCGCAAAGAAGCTTTCCTTAAAAAATTTGAAAACGTTCCTGTTCTGACTTTGTCAGAACAGGAGGGTTTTATGTCAGTAAACATACCCGACACGGATCAGAACCAGTTCGAACAGCTTGGTTATGAATCTATCTTTGACGCGGTATTCTATGTTAAAAATCAGGTTCTTCCGCCTGTTCAGCCGCCTCAGCGCTTTACCTTTGTTGAAAAGTCAGAAACCGAGGCATTTGGCATACTTGCGGAAGTCAATTACACACTTCTCCAGAGAAAATATGATACAGAAGAAGCCTACAGGATCTTTGCCAAGAAGGCTTTAAGTCACGGAATAAAGAGCTGCGGCATTCTGCTCTACAACAAAAAGAACAGAAATACCATCAAATATCCCTGGGAAAAACCTGAAAAGATCAGCATTAAGAGTGCAATTATCAACGGCTCTGAAGTCAATTTCGAAGATGAAAACATGCAGACCGCTACAGACAAGATCTTTTCCACTTTCAGCCAGGATAAGAGCGGCATCTTTATTGCAGGAACCATCTTTGTTGGAGAGTATCAACTTGGACTTCTTGTTTCCGAGTTTACAGAGAGCTTTTTGATAGAGCACTATTTTGACAGCGTTATCAGCACCGTTACCGGTGTTTCAAGACTTGCATATCTGGAAAAAGAGCTTGCAAAGACAAGAAATGAGCTCTATGAAGTTCAGGAAGAGCTGGCAAGAGACGATTCAGTTCTTGATCATATCGGAGATCAGGACTATCTTACAGGTGGCCTTAACAGGCGAGGCTTCTTTGCAAAGGCCTATGACCTTTTGAAGGACGAGTTTACACCAGGCAGATATGCACTTGTTGCCTACATCCATATGGAGTCCTTAAAGAGGATCAACGACATGTTCGGCCATGAGGAAGGTGACAGAGCTGTTAAGAGAGTTGCCGAAGCTCTTGAAGAAGTCTTTGGAGACAGCATCTATGGAAGGATCAGAGGCGATGAGTTTGCTGTGATCCTGATAGATGACGAAGAAGGCAAGGCAGAGGCCCTTCGACTTGAGATGTCTACTCAAAATTCCAAGCTTCTAAGCGAAGCAAACAGATATATCAATCACCTTCAGTACGCAGTCTGCGAATTCAGCTATGAAGAAAACCTCTCACTTAGAGAGATGCTGAAGGAGACAGATGAAAGCCTTCAAAGGATAAAAGGACTCTGATATGGGAAAAAAACTGGTTTCATGGAACGTTAACGGCCTGAGGGCCTGCGTATCCAAGGGATGTTTTCAGGAATTTATGGAAAAAGAAGATCCGGATGTGATCTGCCTTCAGGAGACAAAGCTTCAGGAAGGACAGATAGAAATGGACCTTCCGGGATATGAAGAATATTGGAACTACGCAGAGAAAAAGGGCTATTCGGGAACAGCCATATTTACAAAAGAAAAGCCCATTTCTGTTACCTACGGATTAGGAATTGAGGAGCATGACCACGAGGGAAGAGTCATCACCGCAGAATACGGGGACTACTACCTGGTAACTGTTTATGTTCCCAATGCCAAGGAAGACCTTTCAAGGCTTGAATACCGCCAGCACTGGGAGGATGATTTCCTTGCATATATCAAAAAACTGGAAGAAAAAAAGCCGGTCATCTACTGCGGCGACCTTAACGTCGCACACAAAGAGATCGACTTGAAAAATCCCAAGTCCAACAGAGGACATGCGGGATTTACAGATGAAGAAAGAGAAAAATTCGACGTTGTAACATCAAGCGGTTTAGTGGATACCTTCAGACATTTTTATCCTGATCTGGAAGGAGCTTACTCCTGGTGGTCATACAGATTCCAGGCCAGAGCAAAGAACGCTGGCTGGCGTATAGACTACTTTGTAGTATCCGAAGCTCTTTTGCCAAAGCTTGAAGATGCAAAGATCTATGCAGATGCCTTTGGCTCAGACCACTGCCCTGTGGGACTGATTCTTAAGTAATAATCAGAATCCCACTTTGGTCAAAAAGCTGTCAACCTTGTTCCAGTAGTTTACAGGATCAACAGTGACACCCTCAATGTGGCCGGCGCCAAGGATCATGCAATACTGCTTTTGACAATTGGCGGCTTCGTAGAGGCGTGAACACATTCTGGGATCGATGAAGGAATCGTTATCCCCGTGGATGAACAGTGTAGGTGTCTCAGACTTGGTAACAGCAACAATAGGATTAACAACATTGATGTCATATCCGGATCTGATACGGATGATAATGCGTGACAGAACAAGCGCAAGAGGAATCGGAACAAATGAGCCTTTAAAGCGCTTGTAGGTTGCGGCGAATTGCTCACGGAGCGTACTGTAGGAGCTGTCTGCGACGGCTCCTTTTACATTGGCAGGGAGATGCTCGCCTGTTGTCATAAGCGTTGTGGCAGCGCCCATGCTCATGCCGTGGATAGCGATGATGGCTTCGGGATCTCTTTTGATGATCCAGTAGATCCATTCAAGGATATCAAGCCTGTCATCATAGCCGTAGCCGATGTATTTTCCTTCACTGCCGCCAAAACCTCTAAGGTCCGGAAGCAGGCAGTTAACGCCTTTTTCAAGATAGTGCTTGGCGTAAATGCCGTTTGCCTCGTGATTATCCCAGATACCGTGGATCAGGACCACGTATTTGTGAGAGGCTTCCTTTGCGGGAATATATGAAGCGTGGAGACGAAGCTCATCGAGAGAATCGATGTACATGTCTTTTCTGTCCGGGTGATTACGCACAAACATGCGGCCTTTGGTGATCAGTGGATCGAAGTCCTTGTCCTCATCCGTGTGCTGATGCGGTACAGAAGAAATCTTGTATATATAATTACTGAAGGCAAAAACACCTCCGAAAAGTGCAGTAAATGCTGAAAGCTGTAATAATGGATTCTTTTTTGCCATGATAATTCCTCCGGGAATGTCAAAAGATAACTATATATTACCATTTTTAGCGGAAAATTGGCAAAAAAGACGCTTAATGATATACTCTTCATGAATATTTACGGAGATACAAAATGGGTTTTAATTCCTTTACATTTATATTGATATTCCTGCCCCTGCTCCTGGCGGGATGGTATCTTTTAAACAGCATCAAAAAATACAAAGTGGCAGATACATTTCTTTGCATCATGTCGCTGTATTTCTATTACTCCTTCGGAGCCAACTATTTGTGGGTGCTGCTCCTTAGTCTTTTCGTCAACTACGCCTTCAGCCTCATCATGGAAAAGAAGGCTTCCCTCAAGAAACCTATAAAGATAGCAGGCGTTATCTTTAACCTCGGACTCCTGTTTTGCTTCAAATATCTGGGCTTTTTCACGGACAATCTAAATGCCCTGACAGGCATGTCGCTTTCTGCAAAAGAAATCATAATGCCAATCGGCATCAGTTTTTTTACCTTCGGACAGATCTCCTATATTGTGGATAAGGCTAACGGCGAAGCAGACGGCTACTCATTTTTAGAATACGCCATGTACACATTGTACTTTCCAAAGCTCATTCAGGGTCCCATCGCTTTCCACAAAGAGATGATAAGCCAGTTCAGGGACAATGATAAAAGAGTTTTCGATGCCGACAGGTTTTCCGGGGGGCTTATTTCCTTTATCATAGGCCTTGGAAAAAAGGTGATCCTTGCGGACAACCTTGCAAGAGCGGTGAATTACGGCTTTGAACAGACCTACTTTTTGGACACCATCACCGTGATAGCGGTAATGCTGGCATATACATTCCAGATATATCTTGATTTTTCGGGATACTGCGACATGGCTGGGGGCGTGAGCCTTATGCTGGGGTACGAGCTTCCCATGAACTTCAACTCCCCTTACAAGGCATCAAGCGCAAAAGAGCTCTGGCAGCGCTGGCATATGACTTTGTCGCGCTTCTTTATCAAATACGTTTACATACCCCTTGGGGGAAGCCGAAAAGGCAGGATGAGAACTGTAGTGAATGTTCTCATAGTCTTTGTACTTAGCGGACTTTGGCACGGAGCAGGCTGGACCTACATCTGCTGGGGCCTTATGCAGGGACTTCTGGTAGTATTTGACGATATAGGTATCATTGGTGTTGCGGGTTCGGAGCGAAAAAAGAAATATCTCTTTAGGGAGAGCCCTCTTCTGACAATACCAAGATGGCTTGGAAATGCCCTTACATTCCTTATGTTCGTGGTTTCACTGGTGTTCTTCAGATCTCAGGATATGGCCCATGCCTTTGGAATGTTCAGAAGGCTCTTTTACTGGACCTATCCCGGATTTCTTCACAGAACTGCCGGAAAGCTTGCGCTTTCTGAGAACTACGTGGCAAGGCAGATACTTACCAGGCTTGGAAGCGGCTCGGATACAGTGGTTTACCTGGCAACCCTTGTGATAATGTTGGTAGTATCAGCGTTTATCATGACAAGGAAAAACACTGCAGAGATCATAAAAGAAAATAAGCTGTCAACAAAGCTTGCCATAGGCCTTGGAATAGTGTTCGTATGGGCATTTATCTCACTTTCTGAGGTTAGCACTTTTATTTACTTCCAGTATTGATTGGCGAAAAATATGCAGAAAAATACACAGGGAAAAAACTTCATAATAAAACTTGGGATCATTGTACTAACGCTTCTGATACTCATTGGCGCTACGGTGTATACTTTCGATCCCTTTTATCACTACCATAAGCCCTGGCTTGGGATGAAGGCGGTTCTCAATGACAAAGAATACCAGTGCATCGGGACGCTTCGGCACTTTGATTATGATGCCCTTCTGGTGGGATCTTCCGTAATGGAAAACAACGACAACTCCTGGTACGATGAGGCCTACGGCGTTAAGTCCATAAAGGCCATCAGATCCTACGGAGCTACGGCGGATCTGTGTTACCTCATGGATGAAGCCTTCAAGGACCATGACATAAAGATGGTATTTTACAATATCGATCCATCTTCCTTGTCGGCGGATGCCCAGACCACCTATGAATCCACAGGCTGCCCCATGTACCTGTATGATCATGATCCCTTCAATGACGTAAAATATCTTTTTAATAAAGACGTTATATTTGAAAAGATTCCCTATGAGGTTGCCAATTCCTTTATGGGGGACTACAATGAGAACTTGTCCTACAACTGGGCAAAATGGAAAGAGTTTGGTCCTCACATGGCGCTTGGCCTTTACTACAGGCCCATAAACGTGGAGCCCATGAAAGAGGAGACGGCATTTCAGGAAGAGCTTGAAAAGAACATTGCGCTACTTACTGCGCAGGTTGAGGCCCATCCCGATACGCAGTTCATGTTCTTTTATCCTGCTTATTCCATGCTCTGGTGGGACGGGATCGTAAGGTACGGCGAAAGAGATGCTTATATCTACTGCGAAAAGGCCATGACGAAAGCTCTTTTACAATATGACAACGTGCGTATATTCTGCTTCCAGAATGAGCGGGAGGTCACGACGAACCTTGACTACTACATGGATTCCATCCATTTCTCTCCGGAAATAAACAGGCGTATGCTGGATCACATGATCGCAGGCGAGTACGAGATGACAGCAGACAATTATGAGGCTATGCTTGAGGATGTTCGGGATTTTTCCGAAGATGTGGTAAATGAGCTCATCGTTCCCTATGAGGAAGAGGATAAGCTTACCTACGAAATTGAATGATGCTATACTATATAAAAATACGAAATAAAGAAGGATACAGACGTGAGCGAGAATAAAAAGATCGTGCTGACGGGCGGCGGAAGTGCCGGACACGTAACTCCAAATATTGCACTTATACCGGCTCTTAAAGAGGCAGGCTTTGATATTTACTATATTGGTTCATATACTGGAATCGAGAAAAAACTTATCGAAGATTACAACATTCCCTACTATGGCATTGCTACGGGCAAGCTTCGCAGATACTTTGATCCCAAGAACTTTACAGATCCGTTCAGGGTTATGAAGGGATTTTCCGAAGCCCTGTCCCATCTGAAAAAGATCAAGCCTGATATTATCTTTTCAAAGGGCGGCTACGTAGCTGTTCCCGTAGTCAGAGCCGCAGCGTTTTTGAAAATACCCTACATCGTGCATGAGTCCGATATGACACCCGGTCTTGCCAACAAGCTCAGTATGAACGGCGCCAGAAAGATCTGCTGCAACTTCCCTGAGACCATGAGGGTTTTGCCTGCGGAAAAAGCTGTTCTTACAGGAACTCCCATCAGAGAAGAGCTTGGAAGAGGTTCCGCCGAGGAAGGAAAAATGCTCTGCGGATTTACGGATGACAAGCCCGTTCTTATGGTAATAGGCGGAAGTCTTGGTGCACAGTCCGTCAATGAGACTGTCAGATACGCACTGCCAAGGCTCCTTCCCAATTTCAATGTGGTACACATCTGCGGAAAAGAAAAGATGGATAACTTAAAGCTCTCTGTGCCCGGCTACAAGCAGTTTGAGTACGTTAAGAGCGAGCTTAAGGATATCTTTGCCATGGCGGATATTGTAGTTTCAAGAGCGGGAGCAAACTCCATCTGTGAGCTTCTGGCACTTAAAAAGCCAAATATCCTGATTCCCCTTTCAACCAAATCCAGCAGGGGAGATCAGATGCTGAATGCCAGATCCTTTGAGCAGCAGGGATTTTCAGTTGTTATCGACAATGACGATCTTGATGAGGACATTCTTGTGGAGACCATCGAGGATCTCTACAACGACAGAGATAAATACTACGAAAACATGAGTAAGAGTAATCTTCACAGTGCGACAGATACCATCGTCAAGCTGATCTGTGAGGAAGTTTCACATGCATAAACGGGGAAGAGGAAGAGAGAATATGAAAAAGAGGATAATTGCATTTTTGTTAAGTACAATGATGTTATCCGGGAGCTTTACGGCATTTGCCGCTGAGCCCCTGGATACTTCGCTTTTAGGGGCATCGGAGGAATCCTCCGTAGAGGCTTCTGTTGAAGCTTCGACAGAAGGCTCATCCGAGGAAGAAGAAGGCGAAGGAAAAACCGACGAAGCAGGCGAAGGCTCATCTGAAAAGAGCGATGAGTCCGGCGAGGGCGCAGGAACAGAAAGTAGCGCAAACACTGGTGCTTCACAGGAAGAAAGCGCAACAGGCTCTGATTCATCAGACAGCGCATCATCAGGAGACTCGGAGGCATCAGATGCAGCCAGCAGCGCTTCTTCAGATGAGGCAGCTCTTTTGACAAGCCTTGATAAGAGCGCTCTTGACGAGGAGCTTTTCGAGGGCGAGAAACAGTGGCTCATCGATCACCACATGACCAAGAATGCCGACGGAATGTATGAGTACATTGATGAAAACGGCAAGCTGTGGATCTATGACCCCAACGACCCTGAGTTCTGGAAATATTTTAATGATCCCGAGGGTGAAGCCTTTGATCTTAATGAGGAGGATCTTGAAGAACTTCTTGTTACCGCAAGCAGCGGAAGACCCGATCCTTATACAGTTCCTTTCATGGGAAAAAAGTACGCTTATCCAAGCTACTACAAAACCTCTGATGAAGACGCCAGAGTTCGAGTGCGTTGCGGTCTTGATATCTCCAAATATCAGGGAGAAGTTTCTGTATCGAGCTTCGAATCCATGAAGGAAAAGGGCGTTGATTATGTCATAATCCGTGCAGGATTCAGAGGATACGGAGAATCAGGATCACTTAATGACGACCCTTGCTTTAAACACAATGTAGAAAATGCCTATGAAGCCGGACTTTGGGTAGGCGCTTACTATTTTTCACAGGCAATAACAAGATCCGAAGCTGTAAGAGAAGCTGAGGAAATGATCAAACTGGTTAAACCCCTTAAGAGCAAGATAAAACTGCCTCTTATGATCGACTATGAGTATTCCGATCCCCGCGGACAGGGAAGAATGGAAAAAGCCAAGCTTTCCAAGGATGCTCACACCAAGATCGTAAATGCTTTTTGCTCAACCATCACCGATTCCGGTTATCAGGCTGGAATATATGCTGATAAGAGCATGTTTACAAAAGACATGAACTTTTCAAGCATTGGCGAAAAGAACTATATATGGCTTGCAAACTGGGTTGATGCCAAGAATGGCGTTTATTCCACAAGCTTTAGCGGAAGACTTAACTGCTGGCAGATCACCAGCAATTTCAAGGGCTTTGGTTCAGAGGGAAAGAAATACTTTGCAAACGACAGAGTTGACGTAAACCTCTGGTACGGAGACTTCCCCAATGAAAAATGCAAATTGGTTCTTGTTGCCAATAACGGAACAAGCTTAAGAGAAGAGATCGAAGACAAGCCTGACACACCGGTAACACTTCCTGAATGTAAATTTGTTAAGAAGGGCTGTGACTTTGTAGAGTGGAACACCAAGGCAAACGGCAAGGGTACAGGCTATGCTCCCGGATACAAATTCAAGCTCACAAAAGAAAAGCATACTCTTTACGCTATCTGGAAATACATAGATTACAAGGTAACCTTTGATCCCAACGGCGGTACCACAGATACGACGCAGATGATCATGCACTACGACGGAAAGCCATACGGCACGCTCCCTGTTGCCAAAAAGGAAGGCTGCTTCTTCCTTGGATGGTTCACGGAAAAAGAAGGCGGCACCGTAGTTACCATCAAATCCAAGCTCGCAGATGCCAAGGATCAGACCCTGTATGCTCACTGGGAGGAAATACAGCCTGCCACACTTTCACTTAATTACAGCAAGCTCACCCTTGAAAAAGGAGATGAAAGAAAGCTTGCAGCATCCATGTTTCCTGAAATACCGGGAATCACCGTTACCTGGAGCAGCTCAGATGCTGAAACTGTATCTGTTACCGACGGAACCATCAAGGCTTTAAAGGCCGGAGAAGCTGTTATCACAGCATCAATCCCTGCTACCACAAAGGCCGGAGAGAGTGAGAAAATAACCGCAAGCTGCGAAGTAACCGTATTTGCTCCCGAAATAGAAAATGAGGAAACAGAAAGAGCAGAAACCTTTGAAACGCCAAAGGGCCTGTGGATCCTTGACTTTAAAGACTCGTTCCAGTATACCGGAGGCAAGATCAAGCCTTCATTTAAGGTATATTATGGCACATCCTTATTAAGAGCAGGAACCGATTACAGCGTAACCTACAAAAACAACGTAAAAGCAGGTACTGCAAGCGTTGTGATCCAGGGAAAGGGCAATTTCTCAGGAAAGTGCACCAAGCAGTTCACCATTACTCCTGTGGAGCTTAAGCAGGAGGACATGGAGGACATTGATAAGCCTCTGGACGTTGACGTACAGACAGGAGTCGTAAATAAAGGCAAGGCAGTAAAGCCTTCTGTAGTTGTAAGATATGCAGGAAAAGCCCTAAAGGTTAAAAAGGACTACACTCTTGAATATGAGGAGATCACAGAAGAGGGCACAGCCAAGCTGACAGTTAAGGGTAAAGGCAACTATACCGGAGAAGTAGTAAAAGACTTTACAGTAAAGAGCGCAGCTACACCCAATATCAGCAAGTGCACCGTGAAATTCCCTCAGAAATCCTACACTCTTGAGGAGATGAAGGATACTGATACAGTAGCCTCAGGTATTGAGCTCTTTTATAAAAAAGAGCTTGTTGAAAAGTCTGAATACAGGCTTAAATTCGAAAACTGCGACAAAGTAGGAAAAGGAACTATCGTAATACTACCTACCGATACAGGTTCTTTTGCAGGACAAAAGAGAGTGACCGTAAAAATCACAGGAAAGAAGCTTGTGAGCATGGTTCTCTCCGAGACCGCATATACTTATAACGGGATAGCCCAGTTCCCTGAAGTTACTGTATTTCCTGATAAGAAGGGCGAGGAAGAGCCCATCGCATCAGACTGCTACAAGGTTTCCTACAGCACAAACCGTATTAAGGCAGGAACCGTAACCGTTACAGTAACAGGCGATGCCTCCAAGGGTTATACAGGAAAGCTCACCAAGAAATACAAGATAAATGCACTTCCCGTAGCTGACGGAATTACAAACGGCAGTATCAGCGTGAAGTGGCCTGAAAATGTTGTATTTACCAAGGGCGGCGTTACACCTCCCGTTACCGTCACATTTACAGATGCTTCCGGATCCGGCAAAAAGTGGGTATTAAGACAAGGCGTTGACTATACACTGAAATATGCCAACAATAAAGCCATAAGTGCTACAAAAGATCCCACAGTTACAGTAGTCGGAAAGGGCAATTTCAAGGGCTCAAGCGAAGCCAAGACCTTTGTGATAAAAAAGCGCGATATCAGCAGCCTTCCTATTTCCTGCAAAAATGTTAAGGCAAATTACAGAAAGAAGGGAAGCTACTACTATTCAAAGCCAGTTATCATCGATGGAAACGGCAAGGCTCTTACAGACAAGACTGATTACACCGTAAAATACATAAATATGGCAACAGGAAAGCCCATAAAGAGCGAAGTTCTCTATGAGGGAGCCATAATCAAGGCTGATATTACCGCTACCGGCAAGAACTACACCGGAAAGGCAGCAGTATTCTACAAGGTTGAAAAGGCGCCTCAGAATATCGCTTCCACTTCGGTAAAACTTGCTTCTCAGAAAAAAGCCGGAAAGATTCCTAACCAGAAATACACAGGAAAGCCCATTGAGCTTGAAGGCCTTACAGTTCAGATCACCAAGACTGTAGGAAAGAAGAAAGTGACCGAGACCCTTGAAGAGGGCAAGCACTACAAGATCACCGGCTATTACAACAACACCAAGAAGGGCACCGCATCCGTCAGGATCGAAGGAATGGGCGACTACTGCGGATACAAGCTTGTGAAATTCAAGATCGTAGCAGCAAGCACCTTCGGACTCTTTAACGGATCCTACAAGGAAGGCGAGCTGGTTGGCTTCCAGCCTACCACCATCACCTTAAGCGATCAGTCCATCCAGGTTGGAGAAAAGGTAAAGCTTGTTCCTACATATGCTCCTGAAAAATGCGATATTCCCGCAGTTACCTGGAAGAGCAGCAACACCAAGGTAGTTACTGTGGACAAATACGGAAATATCAAAGGAAAAGCCAGAGGCACCGCGGTAATAACAGTCACATCCTCTCAGGATAAGACCAAAAAAGGAACCGCGACCATAACGGTAAGTAAAGACTGATATTAACAAAACCAAAAATAAAAAGAACCGGAGACGTAAAAGTCACCGGTTTTTTTTCGTAAAGTGTACTTTGAAAGTGATTCGGCCAAAAATCTTTTTTATTCGCTTTTTGTATTAAATGGATTAAAATAGTATAGTGAAAACCGCACAGCTACGCGGTTGCAACCGCCGGTTGACACATTTCAAAGTAGGATTTATAGCCTGCAACCATTGTTTTTTGTAGTCTGAAATCACAGAAACACAAAACGCAAAAAACAAATTCGGAGGAAAAATAAAAATGATACTTGCAGACAAAATTATTAACGAGAGAAAAAAACTTGGATGGTCACAGGAAGAACTTGCAGATCAGCTTGATGTTTCCAGACAGTCCGTATCAAAATGGGAAAGCGCACAGTCAACTCCCGATCTTAATCGTTTATTAAAGATGGCTGAGATCTTTGGAGTAAGCACAGATTACCTTTTAAAGGATGAGATAGAGGAAATCCAGCCTGTTCAGGTAGTTGAGACAGCAGATGTTATAAGCGTAAAAAAAGAAGAACGCAGACCTGTCAGCATGGAAGAAGCTTCAACCTTCCTTCAGGCCGTTGAAAAGACAACTCCCCTGGTTTCACTTGGAGTTTCAATGTGTATCTTTTCACCTGTAATACTGCTGGTTCTCATAGGTCTTTCTCAGATCTCCATTATTTCTGAGACACTGGCTGTGATCATAGGTCTTGTAGCACTCCTTGGCCTTGTGGCACTTGCAGTATTTATCTTTATTATGACTAATAGAGAGCTTGAACCTTATGAATTTCTCGAGGACGTAGCCATTGATACCGCTTATGGCGTAGACGGAATGGTAAAAGACAAAAAGAGCAAATATGAAAAGAAGTACACATTTTTTATAGCTCTTGGCGTAACACTCTGCATTCTTTGCAGCATTCCTCTTATCGTGATCGCAATTTTAACTGATAAAACAGGCTGTGAATACCTTGTTCCCGTGATGGTTGGCGTACTGCTTACCCTTGTAGCTATAGGCGTAAATCTCATAGTTCGTGGCGGCGGAATCATGGATTCCTACAACAAGCTTCTTCAGGAAGGCGGCTTCACAGTCGGAGAAAAGGCTGTTACAAAAAAGACCAAGAAGCTTGCAGGCCTTTACTGGCCCCTTGTACTTGTTATCTACTTTGCATGGAGCTTTACAACCAAGAGATGGGACCTGACCTGGATCGTATGGCCCATCGCAGGTGTTTTCTTTGGAGCTTGCCGCGGTCTTATCGGACTTGTTATGAAAGACTGATAACAGAATGTAATTTTCAAACGCCCCCGGAACTGTTACAATAGCAAATAAGAAAAAAGAAAAGCCCGATAAAAAATCGGAGAAAATAGAAAAGGAGAAAACGAAAATGGATTTAATACCCAGCTTTTCAGTTGATCATACCAAAATCGTTCCCGGAATATTTACCAGCAGAATAGATATTCTTGGGGATCAGAAGGTTACAACCTACGATATCAGAGTGACCAGGCCCAATGTGGAGCCTGCAGTTGATGTGGCTGCTATGCACTCTCTTGAGCACATCATCGCTACTTTCCTTCGTAACGACCCTGATTGGAAGGACGAGGTAGTATATTGGGGACCTATGGGATGCCTTACAGGCTTTTACCTTATTATGAAAGGAAACAGAGCTCCCAGAGAGATCCATGGCCTCCTGCTCAGAGCTTTCAGAACAGTAAAGGACTATGATGAAGTTCCCGGTGCTCAGGCAGTAAACTGCGGAAACTACCGCTTGCACAACCTTGAGATGGCTAAATGGCACGCTGCAAAATTTGCAGATTATCTTGAAGCCAATGCCAATAATGATGCTATCTTCGAGTATCCCAAGTCAGAGAGACTTGTTACCGAGGATGGCCGTGAGTTCTTTGATTCATAATTTTTTGATCCGATCAGAAAAGCCCTCAACTGCTTCGCAAGCAGCCGGGGGCTTTCTTTTATGTCTTTTCTAATATTCCTAAAGTATCCGATTATCCGAAATATCTCTTAAGGAGACCTGCAAATGCTTTGCCGTGCCTTGCTTCGTCTCTACCTATCTCATGAACTGCATCGTGAATGGCGTCGAGATTAAGCTCTTTTGCCTTCTTGGCAAGATCTGCTCTTCCCTGGGTTGCGCCGTATTCAGCGTCTGCACGAAGCTCAAGATTCTTTTTGGTGGAATCTGTGAGAACTTCTCCAAGGAGCTCAGCGAAGTGAGCAGCGTGTTCAGCTTCTTCCCAGGCAGCCTTCTCATAGAAAGCACCGATTTCGGGATATCCCTCTCTTATTGCAACTCTTGCCATTGCAAGATACATACCAACCTCTGAACACTCGCCGTTGAACATCTCACGAAGACCTGCCTTGATCTCTTCGGGAGCCTCACTTGCTACACCAAGAACATGCTCGCAAGCCCATACTTTTTCGCCTTCCTGCTTGGTGAACTTAGATGCAGGAGCCTTACATACCGGACAAGCCTCCGGGGGCTGATCGCCTTCATGAACATAGCCGCATACCTGACATACCCATTTCATAGTAAAATCTCCTTTCCTGCGCAACGCGCAAAGTGCTTTTGGCACAATTTAATTTTCGTCCGTGTATTATCAGCATAACATAAATAATGTACCGGAGGGTGACTTTACAAATATTTTATAAAGAGCGGACAAAAAATTGAAATTTTATTTCACTCTCAGAATTTTTGAGCTATACTATAAGGGGTATTTCAAATTTGGAGGCAAAAAATGGATATTGTAAGTGAAAAAATCAGAAGCTGTATTGACACTCTTCCCGCATCCGAGAAAATCGTTGCGGAATACGTACTTGAACATAAAGATGATCTTTTCCAGTATCCCATAAAAAATTTGGCCGAGAGATCAGGCACTACGCAGGCTGCATGGACCAGATTTGCTCAGGCCATTGGATATAAGGGCTTAAAAGAGCTAAAGAACGCCTGCTACGCAGAGGTTAACACATCCCTCAAGCAGTCAGACAAGGGCGGACCCAAGATATCATTTAAAGACATCAACGAGTACACATCATTTCAGTCAATTGCAGATAATATCTGCGCTACAAGCGTTCAGGCAATTCAGACCACATACAGGCTCTTTGATATAGGAACCTTTAGTGAAGCTGTAGGTAAGATCGTTGAGGCAAAACAGATTCAGGTATTTGGCGTAGGAACCGCAGGAGTAGCGGCTTACGACCTTTACTGTAAACTCATAAGGATCCACTACAACGTGGTATTTAACCAGGATTACCACATGAATCTCATGAGCGTTTCCCAGATAGGAGAGGGCGACGTAGCCATATTCTTTAGTGACAATGCTAAAAATAAAGAGATAATGCAGCTCTTTAGCATTGCTAAAAAGAAGGAGGCAATAACCATCGCGGTTACCAAGCTTGGAAACAACCAGCTCACAACGGGTTGCGACTATGTGCTCTTTGCCACATCTCCCGAGCTTGATAAAAAGAGTGGAATCACAAGCTCACGTTTTGCGCAGCTTTTCCTTGTGGACACTCTTTATACTGCCATCGCAAATAAAGACTATGAGCGTGTGGAAGGATACCTGAGAGATTCCTACGAGGTATTCCACGAAAATACGAAAGAATAGCCCTTTGGAGGTTTTTGCAAATGAAGATTGGTATTATTGGAGCCATGGAAGTTGAGGTTGAGACCTTAAAAAGTAAGATGCAGGTTAAAAACATCGTAAAGAAAGCATCCATGGAGTTTTATGAAGGAAGCATCGGAGGAACTGACGTAGTTGTAGTAAGAAGCGGTATTTGTAAAGTAAATGCCGGAATCTGCGTTCAGATCCTTTCTGATATCTTTAATGTGACTCATGTCATCAACACCGGCGTTGCAGGATCTTTGGATGCGCGCATCAATATCGGTGATATCGTGCTTTCCACAGATGCTGTGTATCATGACGTTGATGCTACAGTATTTGGCTATAAAAAGGGCGAGGTTCCCCAGCTTGGAACACCTGCATTTACTGCAGATAAAGAACTCAGGGAAAAAGCTAAGAAAGCAATTTCAGTAGCTGCACCGGATGTTAATGTCTTTGAAGGCAGAGTATGTAGCGGAGATCAGTTCATTTCCAGCTCAGAGATCAAGGATTCCATCAAAAGAGATTTTGACGGAATGTGTACAGAGATGGAAGGAGCGGCTATTGCCCAGGGGTGTTTCCTTAATAACCTTCCCTTCCTCATTATCAGAGCTATTTCCGACAAGGCCGACGGCTCAGATATCATGGACTATCCCGAGTTTGAGAAAAAGGCAGCAGCAGACTGCGCAAACCTTGTACTTGAGATGCTCAAAGGCTGAATGACAAATAATTAAGAATAAAAGAGCGGCGCCTATGCATATTTTTGATATGCACAGGCGCCGTCTTTTCATGGAGATTTAAAATGGCATGTGAAAGTTTTCTTATACAAGATATACGCAGGAGACAACGATTCCGGTGATTATAAGACCTGCGGAAGTAAGATTTATGAGCCTGATCCGACTATCCTTCGGATCGATATATCTTCCGCAAAACCTCACTGCGTCTATCGTTTTGGGATTGTAATTTTCCTGATCAACTTTTTTCATACAACTTTTCCTTTCAGCAGTTCCAGCTTTATGGCATTTTCCAGCATAGAAGAAAATGAAATGGAACTTACGATGGCAGAAGGAGGATCGTTCTGATCGGTGTCCTTGGACACAGCCATCGCGGCTTCAACGAAGAAACGCATATCTCTTTTGGCAGACATCGCATCAATGTTCATGGGCACCTCCTTGTACAGAATGAACTATCAACTACAATATCTTGTATCTATGATTTAACTATATACCATATATTCTAAAAAGTGTATTAAACCTTCGGGAAATCTTTCAAAAGAAAAAGGAAGCCTGCAAATGCAGACTTCCTCGTATAATATCAGTATTTGCAAACGCCTTATCAGATATTCAAAAGCTTGCTGTACTCTGCAAGAGCGCCGTCTGTCTCGTGAGCAAGAACCTTCTTTGCAAGGACCTTACCGAGCTGAACGCCTTCCTGGTCAAAGCTGTTGATGTTCCATACAAAGCCCTGGAACATAACCTTGTTCTCGAAGTGAGAAAGAAGAGCACCAAGAGTCTTGGGATTGAGCTCATCACCGATGATGATGCTGGAAGGACGGCCACCCTCGAAGTTCTTGTTCTTGTTTTCATCGCTCTTTCCGCAGGCAAATGCTACGATCTGAGCTGCAACGTTGGCGCAGAGCTTCTGCTGGCTTGTGCTGCCCTGAATATCAACGTCGTTAAGGAGCTGGCTCTTTCTGAATCCGATGAACTGAAGAGGAATGATGTCAGTTCCCTGATGAAGGAGCTGGTAGAAGGAGTGCTGTCCGTTTGTGCCGGGCTCACCAAAGATTGTGGGGCCTGTTACATAATTTATAGCTTCGCCGAAACGGTTAACGCTCTTTCCGTTTGACTCCATATCAAGCTGCTGAAGGTGAGCGGGGAATCTGGAAAGACCCTGTGAATAAGGAAGAACAGCAGTGCTGCCGTATCCAAGGATGTTTCTCTCGTATACGCCGATGAGTGCATCCAGCATAGCAGGGTTCTCAAATACGTTCTTGCCTGCTGCAAGCTTGTCCTCAGCTGCTGCACCATCAAGGAAATCAGCAAATACGGAAGGACCGAATGCAAGTGAAAGAACTGCTCCGCCAACACCTGAGGTTGAAGAGTAACGTCCGCCGATGTAGTCATCCATGAAGAATGCCTCAAGGTAGTTGTCGCTCTTTGCAAGAGGTGATGTCTGTGAAGTAACGGCGATCATGTGCCTGGACTGCTCAAGACCTGCCTTTTTAAGAGCATCTGTAACGAAGGACTCGTTTGTAAGAGTCTCAAGAGTTGTTCCTGACTTGGAAACCAGGATAAAGATTGAATGCTCAACATCTATAGAATTAAGAACTGCGGAAGCGTCGTCAGGATCTACGTTGCTGATGAACTTTGCTTCCATCTTGAAATTGCCTGTTCTCTTAGCCCAGTTCTCAAGAGCCAGATACATAGCGCGGGGACCAAGATCTGATCCGCCGATACCGATCTGAACAACTGTTGTGAACTTCTCGCCCTTGGCGTTTGCGATCTCGCCTGAGTGTACCTTGTTTGCAAACTCGGCGATTCTCTTCTGCTCGCTTAAGTAGAATTCTCTTTTGTCTATGCCGTCAGCTATAACCTTGTCGCCAAGCTGGCCTCTGGTGAGCTGGTGAAGTACAAGACGCTTCTCGCCTGTGTTGATGACTTCGCCGTTGTAAAGAGCTTCAAATTTCTCAGCAAGCTGAGCTTCCTTTGCAAGAGCCTCGAGAGCAGAAAGGATGTCATCGTCAACTTCCTTTGCTGCGTAGTTGAAGGCAAGACCCTCAGCCATAGGTACGGAGTACTTTTTAACACGCTCTGCTCCGCCCTCGCCACTCATGGCACTTACAAGATCGAGCTTTTTAACCTTGCCCAGAGCCTCGTAAGATTTAAGAGTATCAAGATTGTTCCAATTGACCATTATAAAAACCTCCATTATTCCATAAGGAAAACGTATTCCATTCGCATTAAAGTGTAGCAGAGATAATTCCCTCAGGCAAGCAAAAGAACTATAAAAATACCGTTAAAGTGTGATATACTAGAATAAGACTTGGGGGGACACGATGCGATTCCGTACAAAACTCTTAATTACATCGTTGGCGATTGTCGTAATTCCGCTTATCCTGGCCCTCGGCTCATATCTGGCACTGGGGCGTTATCTCATAAAGCAGCAACAGCAACCGGCAGGCTTTTCGTCCTTTGTGGACTATAACATGGTCTCCGATCCCGGAGGCACCTTTGCCGAGATGACCGATGAGATGGTAAAAGAGATTGCCATTGATATGATCAGAAATCCGTTCATTCTCGAGGAGCAGCGCTATCTCGAGGAACTGGATCTAAGGCTTGCTTCCAGATATTCCTTTATCATTGTTAAAAAAGGAAGCGACCTTTACTATGTCGGTAACAGGGACAAGGCAAAAGAAGTTGTCGGCGTACTTCCCAGTTACGGAAACGGCATCGAAGGCATCTACTATACCTCAACCAAGCACCTGGTAAGGCAGTTTGATTTCGCATTTTCAGACGGCAGCAGAGGATCCCTCTACTTTATTTCAGGTATCAGAACAGCACTTACAGCTTCGCTCATTATTTACATGAGTATAGCCATTATTCTTATACTTCTCATCACCAGTATCCTGCTGACAGCATGGATCGGAAGGAGCTTTTTCAGGCCCATCGGTGAGCTTAACGTGGCAATGCAGCACATCAAGGACGGCAATTTCGATTATATGCTGCCAACCGATGTTAAGGAGAAGGGCGAGATCGGCGCCATGTACCGCAACTACGAGGACATGAGACTCAGGTTAAAAGAGTCTGCTGAGGAAAAGATACTCAGGGAGACACAAAATAAAGAGCTTATCAGTAACATCTCCCATGACCTCAAAACACCTATCACAGCGATAAAGGGTTATTCCCAGGGACTTCTTGAAGGAGTCGCAGATGACCCTGAAAAACAGCTTAAGTACATTAAGATCATCAATAATAAGGCCAACGACATGAACAACCTTATCAATGAGCTTACCTTGTACTCAAGCATAGATAACAACAGGATCCCGTACAACTTCGTCAAACTCAATGTTGCAGAATACTTCGGAGACTGCATCGAGGAGATCGGAGCCGACCTTGAGAGTAAGTCGATAAAGCTCAACTACTCCAACCTGGTGACTCCCGATACTCAGATAATAGCTGATCCCGAGCAGATAAAGAGAGTTATCAACAACATTGTCAGCAACAGCGTTAAATACATGGACAAAGAAGAAGGCACAGGCCAGATCGACATCAGACTTCTTGATGAGATCGATTCTGTCAGGGTTGAACTTGAAGACAACGGAAAGGGCATAGCCCAAAAAGATATATCCAACATCTTTGACAGGTTCTACAGAACCGATGCTTCCCGCAATTCCAAGAAAGGCGGAAGCGGCATAGGTCTTTCCATTGTTAAAAAGATCATTGAGGACCACGGCGGCTACATATGGGCCACCAGCCACGAAGGAGAGGGCACATGCATGCACTTCGTTCTTCGTAAATATGTTGAATTCACCGACGGTGCGGATACCGTAACCGTTGAGCACAAAGCAGAATAACTATAAAAAAGAGAAAGGTAGAGGGTGTATGAGCAAAATACTTATTGTTGAGGATGAAGAGGCCATTGCCGACCTCGAAAAAGACTATCTTGAGCTGAGCGACTTTGAGGTAAAGATCGAAAATACCGGTGATGCAGGCCTTGCCACAGCACTTGCTGAGGACTTTGACCTTATCATACTTGATATTATGCTTCCCGGCATGGACGGATTTGAAGTCTGCAAACATATCAGAGAGAAAAAGGACGTGCCGATCCTTATGGTTTCAGCCAAAAAGGACGATATCGACAAGATCAGAGGCCTGGGCCTTGGTGCGGATGACTACATTACCAAGCCTTTCAGCCCTTCAGAGCTTGTTGCCCGTGTAAAGGCACACATGGCAAGATACTCAAGACTTGTTGGATCAGGACATGAGAACAACGATTTCGTTGAGATCCGTGGCCTCAAGATCGACAAGACCGCCAGAAGAGTATACGTGGACGATGAGGAAAAGAGCTTCACAACCAAGGAGTTCGACCTTCTTACTTTCCTTGCAGAGAACCCCAACCACGTATTTACGAAGGAAGAGCTCTTCCGCAAGATCTGGAACATGGATTCCATCGGTGATATCGCAACCGTTACGGTTCATATCAAAAAGATCCGTGAAAAGATCGAATACGATACCTCCAATCCTCAGTACATTGAGACCATATGGGGTGTTGGATACAGATTTAAGGTTTGATCATTAATGAGAAAAGATATCAGATACATCTACGAGGATGAGGATCTTTTGGTGTGCCATAAAGAGGCCGGAATGGCAACCGAAGGCGCCAGAGTAGGATCCATGGACCTCGTGAGTGCAGCAAGGAACTACCTTGCGCGTAAACAAAGAGAAGATTCCAAGGGGCGGCAAAGAAATTTGCCGCCCTATGTTGCTACTGTCCACAGACTTGATGCGCCCGTAGAGGGAGTGGTGGTCCTTGCCAAGACCAAAAAGGCCGCCACGGACATAGCAGCGCAGATAAAGGCAAGAAAAACCGACAAGTACTACTATGCCCTCTGCTACGGGACTTTCGGCGAGGAGAAAGCTCTTTTAACCGACTATCTCGTTAGAAGAGAGGATACGTCCCTTGCCATGGTTATCTCAGAAAAACAGGCAAAAGACATTACGTCGGATACGGTGACTTTGGAAAATGGCGAAAAGATCCGTCTTATTTCCGGAGGCGCAAAAAAGGCAAGCCTTGAATACGAAGTGATAGCTAAAAAGGACAACATGAGCCTTTTAAGAGTCCATCTTTTGACGGGGCGCTTCCACCAGATAAGAGTGCAGCTGTCTCATCTTGGATGCCCCATCATAGGCGATACCGCCTACGGAAGCCCGGAGAGCCTTGAATGTGCACAAAGGCACCGGATAAAGAGCCTTTGCCTTGTGTCATACAAATTCGGGCTGAAGCACCCGACCACAAAAAAGCATACAGAGTTCTCTATAGAGCCTGACAATCAGGCAATAGCGGAGCTTTTAAATACTATACCCAAGGAGTAAAAAGTGACCTATAT
>JAILOW010000023.1 GCA_024690635.1 Butyrivibrio sp. | reverse complement strand
GACATATACTCACTTTTTTTTATCACTCTTTTCCATGTGTATATTTTTAACATGTAGCACATAATATCTTTTCCCTGGTTCAGCTCCCCATTCAGGCCTGCCGGTTCCTATATGCAGCTCACAATCAGCCACAAAAGACGGGGATTTTGAAGAATATCCGTTTCTGAACATGACAAGCCCCTGCATTTTAACCCCGGCAAGCAGCCATTCATTAAGACTTCCTTTTTTGCCGCCTACAAGGAGCTTGTTCTCTCCCATAAAGTAATTTGAGAACCGCCTCTCATAATAGGGCTTTATTTCCCTGTATTCTTCCTTTTTCTTGCCCGACAGGATCATGTCGAACCACTCTTTCTTGACGGTAGTATCAGCATAGTTTCCTCCCTTTAAAGTTCGTTTGCGGAAACAAATCTTCCGTCAGGCAGAGATATAAATAAACCTCCGTTTCCGGCAACTTCAAGCTCTTTCGAGGTTCCGGTCTCAGTAGAAAAATTTCTCTGAAACGTTCTATTATCTAGTCCTGCCGCCTCACACTGTCTGTTTGCATCTGCAAGACCTGTGCATCCACAGATTACGCGAAACTGTCTCTCACGTTCCGGCGCACCCAATTCATGCAGCTTGTTAAGCTTTGAGCCTATTATGATGGCATTCGTGCCGAGAACCTTAATCTTCTTCATAATTTCCCTTATCCTCAAAATTTGTTAGTGAAAGAAACTCTCTGTGTTCCATTTCAGCCCTCCGAAAGTACCTTGATTGTTTCTTGGCGGCAGTTCTTACACAACACTATGCTTGTGCCGTTTGCGCCATCCTCTCCAAAGGTCCATCTTATTCGTTTTGTGTCTATGTCTGATCCGCAGCAGAAACACAATTCTGAACCTGTGCGCCTGTATTTTTCGATTATCTTCACCATTTTACTGCCCTCCTATAACTTTCTATTATAAATATGGGAGAAAACTGATGGCTCTTAGTTTTCTGTACAGTAAAATGGGTGTGCTTATGCATAAAAAGACCCGAGTGAGATTTCTCCCACCCGGGCTATTATTAAGGTTTATTTGTTATTAGTTGCCATTATGGACAAGCTGTGCAAGGCGGCCAAAGGGTGTTGTTGCTACGCTCTTTTTAACGATCTTGAAGGTTGCCTTCTTGGATCCTGCATAAGGATCTGCAAGACCTCTTACCTCGATTGTGGCGGTTCCTACGTTCTTGTTATTGTAGTATACGAGCTCGTAGTCTACACCCTCTTCAAGGGTCACAACCTGCTTACCCATCTTGTAGGTTACTACTACAACGCCCTGTACATCTTCGTCTGTGATGTGTCTTTCCCTGCCTGTGTATGTTACGCTTGAAAGCTTCTTGTTGCTCTTAGCGCCTGCTACATAACCTTTCTTATAGATGGCTACTGTTGCCGTTGAAAGGTCGATAGGAGCTGTGGGCTCTACGCTGGGGTCTGTGGGAACATACTTCTTAAATACGTGGTAGCTGCTTATAATGCTTCCAACGAAGTTGCCCTTTCCAACATTGCCCTTGCCCTTGATATTTACATAAACTGTTGCAAACATCTGGTCCTTGGCAAGTGATACCTTGTTCTTGGAAGATACGGGGTTTTGCATCTCAGCATCTGTAAAGTATGTTACGGTGTAGTTTGATGCGGGGATAACCTTTCCGCCTACTTCAACGATAGGAGCTGACTTATAAAGGTTAGGCTTTCCGCTGTATGCTACGTCGGGAACTGATACTCTTACATTATCTGCAGGTGTTCCGTCTACCTTGGAGATTACAGAGCCTGTGATTGTAAATGTGTAATCAGTAATCTTTGTGGTCTTTGTCTTAGCATTCTTTAATGCTTTTGTGCCCTTGTAATTACCAATGAAGGAAATTGTATAGGTTGCCTTCTTCTTATCTGTTGAAACGGCCTTATTGTTGGAATATGTGAGCTTAAAGTCCTTGCCTTCTCTAAGGAAGTGGAACGCGCCGTTCTTATCCTTATATACTACTGTAAGATCGTTTCCGATTGTAACGGCTGAACCTGTGTATACATATCCTGCACCGTCTCTGATGGACTTTGCGTTGGTTACGATACCATCTGATGTCGCATCTGCAAGAGCTGATGTTACAAGAGGCTTAACTGTAAGGCTCTTTGTAACTGTGCCAGAGTAGTTACCCTTACCAATTACTGTTATCTTCTTTGTTCCTACATCTGTTACGTTTGCAGGGAATGCAAGCTCATAGTCTTCGCCGTTTGCAAGTGCGTGCTTTTTATTCTTATCAGCGCTGTCGTAAACCTTAATCTTGTCTGCAAGGACGGCTAACATATCATCTTCTGTCTTTGAAGGGTCATAGATAATTGCGGTCTTTGTATCTGCTACCACATTCATCTTCTTTAAAGCCTTCTTATTGGATACTACGTTTACAGGGATCTCGATTGTACCCTTGTAGTTGTTCTTACCTGAAAGCTCCATGATGTCATTTTCTGTATACTTCTTGTTGGCATTCTTGATTGTATAGTCCTTAGAGCCAAGCTTTACATTATGATATGTGATAACGGGTGTAGCCTTTGAGTTCTTTGCGACGATGATCTTTCCTACTTCGATATCGTCTTCGTATACTTCTCCGTCTCCAAGAGTCTTAGGAAGGATCTTAAACTTAGCGGTGTAGGACTTTGTAAGGTTTTTCTTACCTGTCACTACTGCCTTAGCGTTTGCGATTACTTCTTTTGTCTTCTTGCCATAGGATACGTTTACGTTGTTTGAATACTTGATGGTATAGTCTGTGCCTTCCTTAAGAAGGATACCATTGTTATATACTTTTACTGCGGGCTTAATTGCAGCGCCGGTGTATATGAACTCATCTTTGTTATCCTCAAACTGCATATACAGGCCGTCATCGGGGATGTCCGACTTAGCAGTTGTTGTAAGTGTCTGAGCAGGTGATGAGCACTTTGCTTCCTCATTATCAACACAGACGATTGAAAGGTCTTTCTCATACCATCCATCACGCATTGCTATGTTTGCAGCATCTGCTGTGATTGTTACTTCCTCTGATCCTGCGGGAGTGATTGAATATGTCTCTCCTGCCACAAATCCTGTAAGTGTGTTTCCATACTGTACGATATTGGGAATAGCGTATCTTACATATACTGCTGCGGAGCCTTCGTGATTACCGTCTTCTGATATGGCCTTTACTGAAGTGATGCCGTGGGATACGCCGGTTACAACACCGTCAGCTATTGTTGCGATATTCTCGTTGTTAGATACCCATGTTACGTTCTTGTTATCAGCATTTGAAGGGCTAACTGTTGCTGTAAGAGTATCTGTTCCGTTTGTATTAACGATTACTTCGCTCTTATCAAGTGTTACGCTCTCTACGTGAACTGCTCTGCGAACAACGCTTACTGTAGTTGTTGCGGTCTTATTCTGGTCAACGGTCTTAACTGTTACTGTTGCCTGACCTTCGCTTACACCTGTTACCTTACCGTCGTTATCAACTGTAAGGACGTTCTCATCTGAGCTCTCAAATGTTACTGCCTTATTTGATGCATCTGAAGGACTTACTGTCCATGTTCCGATTGATACGGTTTCTCCAACACCAACTTCTGAGATGACATCATCGTTAAATGCCACGGACTCAGCGGCTATTGTTGCAGCTACGCACGTTACGATTGCGGTATCTGTAAACTCACCGTCTACTGTCTTAACAGTGATTGTTGATGTGCCGGGAGCAACACCTGTGATCTTGCCGTCATTTGCTACTGTGATAGCATCTTCATTTGAACTTGTAAATGTTACGTCCTTATTTGTTGCGTTTTCGGGACTAACAGTCCATGATCCGATTGAAATAGTCTGGCCTGCTACAACGCTCTCAGGTACTGTATTTGCTACGAATGATACGCCGGTTACATGGACTGCAACGGGTGCGTACTCGATATCGATTACAAGTGACTCATCTCCCTTGATCGTAGGGATTGCTGCAAGGCGAATTGCCTCGTAGTTTTCAACGTCCTGATAGTTGATTGTTGCAGGAGTATCTGTTGTTCCAGTAAGGCTTTCTGTCTTAAAAGGAGAAGCCTCACGAACACCGCTTCCATCAACCTTAAAGTGGCGAACTGTATATGCAGTATTGGTATTTGCGGTTACAACTGCCTCTACCTTTGTTGCTGCCATGATGGTGAATGTGTAAGGGTTAGTAGTTACTTCCTCAGAATCATTTACGATCCACTTACTAAATGTGTAACCGGGTGCGGGAGAAGCTGTTACTGTTACACTGTCTCCGCCCTCGTAGGCTCCTGCTCCTGTAATCTCACACTTATCATTTTCTACTGCTGTTACACGAAGTCCTGTAAGTGATGCGATTGAGTAAGGAACTTTCTTTGTGCCTGTAAAGTTACCGATACCTGTGATTGTAAGCTCGTAGTTTCCTACTGATGTCTGTTTATTTCCAGATACTGTGTAATCAACACCCTCTGTGAGCGAGCCAAAGCCCTCAAGTGTTACGCTCTCTACAGTCTGTGTCTGCTCTGTGCCTGTATATGTAAGAGCATCGCCAAGGGTTACTGATGCGGCAGCAAGGCTTGCAGGAGAGATTGTTACTTCTACGAAGTCTTCTGCGGGGATTTCGTAAAGGTCTGCATCAAGACCCTCAACCTTATGATAAACCTTATATGTGCCCTTTTCTGTTGCAGTAGGGATTGCTGTGTTATATGAGCCTGTAGTACCAAGTCTGTACTTCATGCTTGCACCGGTCACTCCAACGCTTCCTGCGTTTATAAGTGCCTGCGCTGCACCACAGTATGTGGTGTTCTTAGAAATAGGGGCTACGATTGATGCGTTCTTTGCCTTTACAAAGCAGTAACATGTAGTTGTCTTTCCGCCATCTTCTGTTGTTGCGGTAATAGTCACGTTGTTTGTTGCCTGACCATTAACTCCAAGAGTTACCTTGTGTCCGCTTATCTTTCCAACATTTTCGTTATCAACTGTTATTGAGAAGTTCTTATTTGTTGCATTTGAAGGGTTAAAACGGATCTTTTCGTCAGCATCAAACACATAACCAGCGTCTACTGTAAGCTCGTAGTCGGTAAACTGGATGTCTTCAACGGGAACAGTGGGCTCCGTTACTGTTACTTCGATAGTATCTGTCTTTCCGCTATCAGTCGTAGTAGCAGTTATTACGGCAGTACCTGCCTTTACAGCTGTAAGAGTTGTTCCTTCCACAGATACTACATCATTTGCTGAACTTGTAAGTGTATAACTTTTATCCTCCGCATTTACAGGAAGAACAGAGATATGCTCTGATGCATTCCAGGTATCCCCAACTGTGAGAGAAAGACTATCTGAATCAAAAGATACAGAATCAACAGCGGCTCCTGCTCTTATTGTGACAGCTTTAAACCTTAAGCTTGTATTCCAACTAAACGGGCCGTATTTACTTACGATTATATCTGTGCTTTCTCCTACTGCAATTCCGTTTGAAGCGGTGATTTGTATCTTTGTAGGCGTGCCATCAGCTGTTTTTGATGGTATTCTATTTACAGTGAATGCCGAATTAGACGAGATTGTTTTAATGTTTCCAGTATTACTTCTATCATCATCAGGACGATCAAAGTCACTATCATTAGCATCATATGTAACCGTAACTGTTTTTCCAATAGGTACAGGAACGGTCATATCTTTTACATAGTCTATTGTATCAGATATATTACTGGGATTATTTAATACAGCTGTAAAAGTATATTCAGAAAGCATCCTGTATTTATTTATTTCACTAACTGTTATCTCGGTGCTTTTATTGTGCTGCCCGTCATGTGGGGCTGTGATTTTTACAGCATTTCTGAAATACCCATTGTACTCTACTTTATCTTCAACTTTTTCGATACTAAAAATGTTATTACTAACTTCCAATTCATCTATAGAATTAGAACCACTAAAGTTAGATTCTGCTTTTAATAAAACGTACACCTGCTCGTCCGGCTCTAATGATATTGATAAGTCATTTGTATATTCGATAGTTCTTATCTGTTCTCCAGATGCCAGAAGAAGCTCAGCACTTTCCTCTGCGATCTCTTCCTCAACGATCTCCTCTTCCTCGGCATCCTCATTGGGAGCCTCTTCAGCGGGGATATCCTCGTTTTCATCTGTTACTTCTTCTGTGAGCTCGTCTTCCTTATCTTCTACGACTACTTCGGGCTCTTCTTCGTCTTTTTCATCTTCGGGAAGGGTCTCCTCTGTATCAAGAAGCTCGTCCTCGTTCTCTAAGAGGTCTTCCTCTGCTGCAAATGCAGTAGCGGAAAAAGCAGGGAGAGAAAAACTGCTTCCTGCGATCATCAGTGCCATGAGCATTGTTTCAATGCGTCTTAGTGTCTTTTTCATGTTGCCTCCTTAAATTTTCTTGTGGTTGCAAAATTAAACTTCTCTATAAGGATGGGAGAATTAAAATCGTAATAAATTTTCTGTATAGTATCCTTAAAAAGAAGTTTTTATTCATTTGTCGCTCTTCATTTTCCTTATCTGTTTAATTCCTTCCAGGGCTACCTGGTATATCTGAGCCATCTGTCTTGATTCGGGGAATGTGACATCGCATTTATTCTGCATCTGCAGAAAGAAGCGTTCTGCTTCGTCAATTGTGTTTTTACTTATCATATGGCCATTGCAGTAGAGGGTGCCGGTGTCGGGATCATATCTACTCTCATATGTAGATGTCATATGCCCTGTGGCGCCCATGCTTACCGCAAGTTGGTTAATCAGATCTTCTCTGCTCATCTGTGTCATTGTCTTTTTTCCTTTTTATTACCAAGATAGTCTTTTGCCGGTTTCTTTGTGTTCATATTCATCTAAGCTCTATATCTGAGCCGTTTTCTTCCTTTTTGTATCCTGAAGCTACGCCTGATAAGAATTTCTTAAAATATTCCTTGTCTTCAACAGGGCCAAGAATCTTTTCTACTATGGCTCCGAGTTCTTTCTGGCGCTTTTCGCTCTGCTTTTTCTGCTCTTCTTTTTCTGCAGCAAGAGCTTTCTTTCTTTTCATTTGCAGCTCCTTGATCTGAGCGTCTATATCTAGTACGGATAATTCTTTAGCCATAAAATGCCTCCTGATATTAAATGTGATTATTTTTCTGTTATAAATATGGGAGATTAAATATTTAAATGTATTTAAAGAAAAAGGAGCCATTACGTAATGGCTCCCGTTTCTTTTAGGTGGTTTTCTTTAGGGGATCTGGAGTGTCAAACTCGATCTCATGGATTGAAATAAACACGTCGTCGTCATCGATGTCTCTGTAGAGCTCCTCGAATTTTTCGATCATGTCTGCCAAGGGAATCGGGTAGGCTCCAAGAACGCCGGTAAGAGCTTTGGAAAGGGACTCGTCGCTATAAAAGCCTGGCTCACCAAAGTTTTCGACTATTTTTTGGATAACCGGAGGCTTTGTCTTTAACAGATCGCTTCCGTATGGCATACAGGTGTCCACGTAATACGTGTCTCCTTCTGTCATAGAAGGGTCCGAGGCTTTGTAGAGCGCCGTGTTTGGCTCTTCAGCATAATAGTGAAGAGAAACGCCACTGAATCCTGACTTGTCGATCAGGTAGTCGAACATTTCGAGCATAGGCCTCCATGCGGTTTCTGTACGGATGGAAAACGAGTCATCCCCTTCGCATGATTCAGGGAACTCTATGACCTCGCCCCTGTATCTGAACCCAGATACATCTCCTGTTCCATCTTCAACGTCTTTAACGGGAACGCCGGCTCCTAACAGATAATATCCAAGCCAGGTTTCATCAAAGCCAATTTCCATATTCGCTTCTTTTGCTATCTGAAGACCTTTTATTTGTGCATCTTCAAGATATTTTGCGAATTTGCCTGCGTCTTCTCCTCTGAAATCAATTTCTGTATAGCACCAATTGGGCATTTACATTCCTCCTTTTCTCCATTTATTTTGTAATTACATATAGAAAATGGGTAAATTCAGGGCTGATAGAAACTTATGTTTTTACTGTACAGAAAGTGGATATGGGTGTGAAATATCCCATTATATATATGTACATAATAAGGGGGACTAAGAATGAGCATGGGAACTGAAGCTGCTTTGGAAGCAGACATGGACGAGTACATAAGATATATGAACATCGAGCGTGATGCAGAAAACGGCTTTTGGACAATGAAAAATGGCGAAAGGATCCATGTGTCAAAAATGACAGAAGGCCATATCAGAAATACCATCGCACTTTTAGAAAAGAATAACGCAAGGGATTTGTATCTGCCCTGGATCTGCAGACTTGAAAAAGAGTTAAATGACAGAATGGAGGTCGTGAGATGAGCAAGGGTGGAATGACGATTGACAAAGCAACGCCAAAAATACAATTTGTAAGAAATGCCCTTAATGATGATATGGAGATAGCAAAAGCCTATGATTTGGCAATAGATGCCATGCGCAAGTATCAGCAGATGGGAATGACTATTGAAGAGGCGCTCACTGAGGTTAAGTTAGAGATCCAAGACGAGGGCGCACATTTCAGTGAAGTAGAAGGAAGAAATAGTGATTATGTAAAGGGACTATCTTATGCGCTTAATGTAATTCAGAAGAAAATTGATGCTTTGGTAGGAGGACAAGCCAATGAAACTGCTAATTGAGATATCTGATGAACTGCATAGTCTGGTTCAGGATAGGTTAAATTGCTGCGGTGAATTTAAAGAAGCAGATGCAAGGGCCCTTATGTGTGCCGTTGATGGTGGGATTGTGATCCCTGACAATGCCACAAACGGAAAAGCTATACAGAAAATGTTTAAGGGTCTTGATGCAGAACGCAGGGACGATGTTGTAGACGTATACGGTCTTAGTAGTTTCAGTGTCACCTTTACGCAGGAGTGGTGGGATACACCATATAAGTATAATAAGAATTTTAGGTGGAACTGACGTGGAATACTTTGTAGATGCAGAAATTCATTTCTCGGGCGTTAAAGTCCGGTCTTCTTGCCAGTTTTTTTTTCTTCGTCTCAGCAAGCTCTTTTGAGCTCTGAGTTGTGTTTGGCGTCTTTCTGCAATCTTTTTCTTCACATTCCTGACAGGTGAGATATAAGACAGTTTCTCCTGTTAGAGGGCATATCTTGCTCATTGTTTTCCTTTAAATAGCACTATTAGTGTCGTTTATTGCTTTCACTGTTGCATCGCTATATCTAAAGAGCTGTCTTTGGTAGTCTTTTATCTCTTCCGGGGTTTTAAGCTTTCCTGTAATCTTTAGCCAGAACATCTTAAGGCCAAATAAGGGGTGCTTTTTCATGGTTCTTTTTACCTGATCTGACCACTGCCCTTTTTCGTTGTACAGAGGAATGAGGTTTTCTGTGTTTAAAATCGGTCTTTTATTGCTCATGGTTGTCTCCTTATACCACAGCATAATACGTGGCGTCATATTTTTTGCAGAGTTTTTCATACAGCCACACAATGCCAAGGCTTCGTCTAAACGCTTTCCTTGCGCACGTTAGGCAGGTGGCTGACAATATCTCCTCTCCTAAATGGTTTCCATACAATTCATAGCGGAAGTACGGCTGATTCTTTATATATTTCGTGGGCGGATCTATCCGGTGTACGGGATGCATGTGAATCGAATGCTCATCTTCCCAAATTCTTATTTTCTTCCATTGATCCTCATTAGGTATAAGGTCCTCACTTGTATTGGGTATATACCTCGCTTGCTCTTTTCTTATACGAGCAGTGACACTTTCAGAGCTTTGCCTTGCACTCTCCTTATTTTTGTATGTCAGCATTACACCCCTCCTTAATCAATATGCTTAACGAGCCATCAAATCGTTTAGCTTCTTAATCTGATGGTCAATCTCTGTTCTTTCTTTTTGTAGTGCGCTCATTTTTGCCTGATATACGCTCATTTTTTCTTGGTGTTTTTGATATTCCTCGTTTTCTTCCCAGCCAAATAGCTGGTTAGGAGTTACATTAAGGATTTTGCAAAGCTGCATGCAAGACGCAATATCAGGGAAATTTTCGCCTCTTTCCCAGTTCGAAATGACGCTTTTACTTCTTCCAAGGTCTTCTGCCAGTTTCTGCTGGAGCACGCCTCTAAAAGTCCTATATTTTCGAATGTTTTTGCCAATATCTTTCATATTTGTAAGCCTTTGCCATATTCTTTGCTTTGTTATACTTTTTCCCATACAAATAGGCAGTGTCTTTAAGACAGCGCCTTATCTATACCTTGGCGGTTCCCATTTAAAATTAAGACATCCGGCGGGAACTGTGTTTGCCTGATTGTTCCTGACCTTACATTCTACTGTCCTGCATTCGGAGCATTTAAATGTTTTTCTGTATGCGTATCTTTTCTTGCAGGCGACGCTGCAGAATGGCTGTTTGCTGTTTTTGGCGTTGTATGTGCGTCCGCAGCTCGCACATATCTTTAGTACGTTGTGTGCCATGTGCGTTACCTCAGAAAGCGACATGCGGGAATCGAACCCGTGCTGTCCCAAGTCATACCATGTCGCTATATAAAATGGAGGATGGAGGACTGAATATGTGAATATGATATTGTCTTATTTATGCGCTTTTTGATGAAAGAGATATGCCATAGCTCTGATTGTATCCGTTTTCCTTTATAAGAAGGCGGATCTCTTTGTTTACGGCTCCGATCTCTTCAGAGGTTTTTACAAAAACTGTCGGAATGCCATTCTTTGTAATAAAGATGGGCGATTTTATTTTTATATATGGTTTCTGTACAGTCAGTTGTACAGTCAGTTTAAACTGTATGCAAATACTGTTCCGCCGTTCATCGTGACTTCGTATCTGCCACTTGCCTCCTGGTACTCCCAATTTTCTATGTGTCCATTTGCAAGGAGTGAATCAAGCTGGTTATTGATCCTGCTCATTGCTGTTTCCCTGCTTATGACACTGTTTTCATAATCGCCCCTTGCCTCACGGCTTATCATGGGTCTTGCAGGAAGCGGTATATCGTCTGCGGCATACGATGACATATATGACGTAAAGACCAATATAGCTGCACTTATACCCGCTATGGTCATAAATATATCAAAAACAAAGTATTTCATACCCTATTTATTCCTTCCCTGTACTTCCAAAACCGCCTTCACCGCGTTCTGTATCTGTCAGCGCATCTGTTTCAACAAAATTTACAGGAAGGAATGGCTGAATGATCAGCTGTGCTATCCTTTCGCCGTTTTTTACACGCTTAATATCATCTGTGTCATTATGAAGGGCTACGATAACAGGACCCCTATAATCGCTGTCAATAATGCCGCAGCAGTTTGCGGGGCGAAGCCCCTGCTTTGTGGCAAGTCCTGATCTTGCATATATTGCCCCAAAATATCCTTCGGGTATTTCTACTGCAAGACCGGTGTCCACTTTTACTGTTTCATGTGCGTGGATCACGATAAAGTCCGTATCATCAGGAGCAATAGCATAAAGGTCGTATCCTGCTGCATATTCCGAACCCCTTGTGGGGAGTTTTGCATCTTTGTGTAGTTTCTTTATCTTGATTTCCATAATTACCTCTGTCTGATTTATATTCTGTACACTCTTTTTACACGGGCAATCCAAGTCCGTATCTTATGGAAATATACTTACAGATAAGGGCAAAGGCCACCGTGAACACAATGAGCCCGAAAACGGGTACTGCGATAAGGCGGAACATATTTGTTTCATTTGGTCCTACTGTGTCGGCGGGTGTCTTGTTTACTACAGCATTTTCCATAAGCTTTTCCTCTTTTGAATCAGATTAACATTACGATATAAATATGGGATATGTATCATCGGATAAGATTACATTTTCCCCTGTTTTTTGTTTCAAGAACAACATTTCCGTTAACAAGAGCCATTGCATTAAAGGTAAGGCTCTCCTGCTCTTTTTTATAACCTATCTCGATCATTGGAAAACCGTTACTTACTCCTGCATAGCCTCTTATTATGCAATAAGAAATGCCCAGAGCTGAGCACGCATAATCCCACGCTGAAAGCATGCATCTTGGAAGAACGCGCTTTTGAATGGGGAAATGAGATATGGCTGCAAGCTTTTCTTTTGTTTCTACTGCGATAAGCGTATGAGTCGTATCATTTACAGCATTATCATTTATCTGTGTCCGCGTTGTCTGTGTCTGTTTTGTCATCTGCATTTAAATCCTCTTCCAATTTTTTTATCTGCTTCCAGTGTTCGCTCTCTGATGCCATATAGATAAAGGGGAATAAAAGAGATATTGTTCCTACGATAAGGAATGCCATAAAAAGATATTCCTTGTTGAGTATCGCCTCCGGTATTGCGAGTGCTATTGCAAAAAAGGCTACTGTCTGACAGATGTAAACGATAAAGGATCTCTTTTTTGCAGACTCGTCGTGCTCTTTCTTTGTCTGCAGAAGGAGATTTTCTTTTTGCTCTTTTGTAAGGTTTATGACGTCTTCTTTATTTTTTTTCATGTTATACCCTCCTACTTATAAGTATGAGAGAGTAAATTTTAAAAACTGTCCGCCCATATTTATTGTGGATTGGTGACAAATATTGCTGTGAGGTAAATATGCTGTACAGAAACAGAAACCTAAATCTGGATAAGAAACTTTTATATGCATACCTGATAAAGGTTCACGCTCCTGTGGATAAAGCGTTTATTGACTGCGCCATTCACAGGGAATTTGGCGTGGATGTCACATCTGATGATGCCATCGAGAATTTCACGGATGTCGAGATCGAAGAAGCCGTAAAGAAGTGTGCAAAGGAAGATATCCTTGCTGTTCAGATGAGGAGGGCAAAGGGATGACAAGAGATTTCTTTGGCCTTTTAGTTGAATGCGAGGTGTCTGAGATTGAGGACTTTGCCGCTTTCCGTTCCCTGTTTGAGCCGTTTATACGCAAAATGGAACTGATACTTAGCCAGGGCGGACATAAAATGCTCGACTCTAACTTTGTAAAGGTTCCCGGTGATAATCCGTACTACCTTACTTTCTGTATAACGGATAAAGGTATCGTGTTCGGGGTCTACGACAAGAAGACAAAGAAGGTGTCAGGGTCCTGCAACTACGGGGACATAAAAGACCTTGGGCTTAGTGAAGTTAAAAGGCTTATCAATATCATAGAAAACTACATCAAGAATAATATCAAGATGCCAAATCTTAACGCTCTTGACGTGGCCTGGAGGGAGGAACTCCTAAAGCGGAAGGAAAAGGCGTTTTCAGGTGAGAAGAAGCCTTCGGGTGAAAAGGCTGATAATCTGTTTGAGCAAAGGCTCGAAGCACTTAGAGGGCCACCTTCTTCTATTAAGCCAAAACAGAGTCCTGTTAATATTTCTCATGACAGGTAATACTGTACAGAAAAGCTATATTGGATGCGTATATCACATACTATATATAGAGAAAGGTTAAAAAAGTACCATGGAACTTAAGTTTGCAGTAAAAACATCTTCTGATGCACTTCCGGCTATCGCTTGTGCTCTCTTTGTCCATGACGGACATATTTATGAAGCGAAGTGCAGAGAAAAGGAGATGCTTCAGTATAATTCAAAGGAAAAGGAGTATCTTATCACATGGCCTGATGCAAGGATCCGTTTATATGGCGATATCGGATATATGCCTGATGAAGACGCTTTATTTATCAAAAACGCAGATTTCCTTGACCTTGTAAGGTTCTCTAATGAGTCGGATACTGACATTGAGTGTGAATATTTTTCGGAGCATCGTCCTGACAAGAAAAACAGATGGATTAAGGATATTTATAACAACGTCAGGTTTGATAAGGATAATACCGTGTCGGAACTTAAGATCGGGTCAAACAAGTATGTAAAAGTGCAGCTTAGCGGTCTTGATGAGACATTTAAATACTGCTCGGTAAAGGATGTATCTTTTGTATATGCCCTGTTTAATTTAGATGGTAATGTAGAGGGCCTTGAATATCAGGGGACGCAAGTGTCGCAGCTTAAGCCTGTGTCGGGAAGTTTTGGCGAACTTCTTGCCAGCATGATAGTTGCTGATGATGAAGAAAATAAGATATATACCCTGCTCTTCAAAGACAGATTCCCGATTTCAGGTTAAATGAGGCTATCGATATGGACATGGATACACTTATTGCCGAAAACAAGGCGCTTAAAGAAGAAAATAAAGAACTCTTGGAGAACGGCATTGATCCTGACGAATACGACAAACTGTCTTTTGAGGAACAGCGTAATATTAACGAAAGAATACACAAAAAATAACGTTTTGCATTAGTTGCAATAGTGCCTTGTCTGTTGTAAAATAGATTTAGTCAAAATAACATAGTAAATGCACGGAAGAGTCACAGTAGATTGCTGTGGCTCTTTTTTGTGCGCAGAAAGGAGGACCTATGAGTATCAATGAATCGGCGAAAGGATATCTTATTGCGGCCGGGGTGCAACTTGTCTTTGCAGTGGTATTTGCGGGTTTAAGCGTCTGCCTGAAGATTGTGGCAGAGATATTTACCCGAGACTTTGAGCCGTATTATATCACGGTCTCAATTACCGGTGGCGCCGCTTTGACATGTGTCATCATGCTTATTGCAAGCGCTGTTGCTAAGCTGTGCAGCGACATGATGTGACACAAGAGGCACACACATCCACCCTGCCTTTAATATGTGCGGGGTGGACGCTGTGTGTGTGATATTTACCTTGCGCCTGCCACCTCCTTATATTTAATGTTTTAAACGTGCAATATCTTTTTCGAAACAAAAATAAAGGCACCGGTTTCCCGATGCCTCTTTGGATGTTAGTCTCTGACCACCTTGTAGCGTATCCCGTCTGTTACGAACTCAAAAGAGCTCTTTGAGAGGGCATAAGCCTTTTCCCTGGCGGACATTGCGTGTTCTGTCAGTGACATTACTTTTATCAGCATATCTGAAAAGTCTGAAAAACACGCTGATCTGGTTCCATTTCTGTACATACTGTACATTTGACCCTCCTTATGCTGCGTCCTTTGTTTCCTTCTCCTCTTCCATGATCTTTGCAACATCTGCTCCGACCTCTTTGAGGGTTTCGTTACAGATCACAATAGCAGGGTCTTTCTGAAACATGTTTATATGTCTCATAACTGGTTCCTCCTTAACATCAGTGCTCCGTTTACTGGTTTCTCATGTATTAAAAATGGATGGAATCTATGTAAATAAAAAAAGAGAGCGGTTTCGTTTCCCGCCCTCTTTGAAGTAAATGTTCAGATATCAGAAATGATAGTCGATGGTTGCCCCAAGATAGAACACATCACCATCATCAGCATCTCTTAGAAAATCTGAGAGAGTTTGATTTCCGCACTCTTCGTCGTTGTCATCCATATAGATGTCATGCCTGTCGTTATACAGGCAGTTAAGACGAAAGATATTTAAGTCTTTATCAGGCTCACAGAACTCTTCAAGGGATATATCTTTGAGCTTATTCAGCATTGCAATCCAATTCCTGTAGTTTCTCTTAAAGAAGCTCTGCTTGTTGGTGATGGTAAGCTTATCGCCCTCGATTACGGCAGCATCTCCAAGCGAGGCTTTAAGGGTTTTAATATCCTCATCCCTGTCGGTATCTTCGCTGACATAATCTGCGATCTCACCGACGAAACAGTCATAGTACCTGGACTCGTCGATGTAATCATCCTTAGAAATTGGCGACCTTGATATCTGATAAATTCTTGAATGGCTCATGTCTGGTTACTCCTTATCTTCTGTACAGGTTACTCTGCAGCGATCTTACTGATCATGCCCTGAATACGTGCCATGGCGCCCATCTTGTAGGGAGAAAGGGTCTGCACATCTCCGTCCAAGATATTGCCGTCACAATCCGACCAGAACATCTCGTCCGTGTCGTTGTTAAAGAACACGTTACAGGGTCCGTATGCATCAGAGCTTTCACACAGCCAGCCTTTATCGGCATAAGGAGCAAATTCTCTTATAAGTGCCTTGATGCGGCTGCCCTGATCGGCTGTAAGCATCTTTGCCATCTTTTGCCCTCCTTACGATATGAACTCCACATGCTTTGCATGCATCACTCCGTTTTTTGTAGAGAAGCTTCCGCCAAGATAGAAATCTTTTACCTTTTTAGAGCAAAGTCTTATGTCAGCCCTAAACATTTCCCCGTCCGGGAAGTAAACAATTATCTTTCTCATGGGCTCCTGTACAGAAACGGGCTTGGGTGCAAGAGGGTATACACGCTCATTGAATGAACGACGCACCTCAGATGTGTCTGCGTACAGCTCGAAGGTGTTCTCGCTGATCTGCTCTGTTGTGAGCTTGTAATAATCTCCGCTACCAAAGATGTCTGCATATGTCTCTCCCATCTCGTAAATACAGTCGGTGCCTGTTTCATAGGTATACTTTACGATCTGGCTGTTTAGAGATGATTTTGCAGAATTAAATTCTGTCAGATAGATAAATCTGTCCATTTGGTTCCTCCTTTTTTACTTTGTCCTCCATTTGTCTGTAAGTTACATAAAAAGTATGGAAAATCAGGTAATGCGCAAAAAAAAGAGCACGGAAACCGTACTCTTTTAAGCATATTCAGCTAAGCGGGGTGAGGCTGTAATGACGGATCTCGTCATCTGTAAGATGTCTGTTGTAGACGATCACGTCCCAGAACTTGTCTGAATCACGTCTTTCAACAAAACCCTCCATAGGCTGACAGCCGGGAGAAAAGCCTCTTAGTCTCATGCCATAGGCATATTCCATAGGGCCCTCCTCAAGATATCTTTTCAACCTTATAGCCTCTTTTTACGAGCTCTTTGATAAGGGTTTCGTCCTTAAAGTCTTTACAGCCATAGACGATAGTGCCGTCTTCTTCATCCCACTGTCCTGTCTTGGGGTTAAAGATAAAGTGCCATACAGAATCGTCTTCGCCATGATAATTAAGGACACCCTCTTCAACAAAGGGTGCTATCACTTTAAGGAACTCCTCTGTGTCCTCTTCGTGATAGTTTTCACTGTCCCAAAGATTCATGTAGACCTGATCTTCTTCAGTGTAAGAGCCAAAAGAGCCAAAATCGAAGTCGAGCGGATAGGAATTGCTGCTCTTGTAGTGCTTCTTGATAGCTGTTACTACTTTTGTCTCACTTACACCCTTTTTTAGTGTAGCGCCACCTGTTGCATTAGCACCGTATCCCATATTGGTTCCTCCTTTTTGTGTTTACATTGCCATCTGTGACAAGAGCTTTTCCTCGTAGTCTTCAATCGCCTGTACAAAGCCCATCATGTCATCTTTAAGCTGCTCCGGGCCTTCGCCTTCGCAGTCGATGAGTTCTGTATAGTCTTTGTAAAAAATCTCAAACCAGTTATTGTCTCCTATATAGACCCTGTCGGAGTCTAAATAGGAGCCGTCTCTTATCATTTCTACAAGCTCTTTAGGCATCTTGGATACGTCTTTGTATACATCGAGATATCCGTCATCTTCGCGCTTAAAATTTACTCTTACGTCGCCCCTGACCTCGATAGTACACTCCTGTCCGTTTGCCTTAATGGAAGCGATCTTTGTGCCTGACGAAAGCAGCATGGAGTCTGTTATGTTGCTGCAATCGGTCTGACACTCAAAATCTGTGAACACGATCTTCATCTGGTTCCTCCTTTCATATGCTCATGCTCCATTTTTATGAGAATTACAATGTAAATATGGAAATTATTGCAAGGCATAAAAAAGGACGCAGTTCCCTGCGCCCTGTAAGTTAATATTTAGGATATCAGATCTCTTGATAACCTCCACGGATGTACGATCCTCGGATGAGCCGTCTGTCCATGTCATGACAGTTACGTCTTCCTGATCGATACCGCGAAGTTCTCTGTACTCAGGGTCCTCCGCCACTTCAGCAAGACAGCAGTCTATCTCGAAGTCATAGCCTTTGGGCTTTAACATTCCTCACCCTCGCTTTCCTGTGGCTCTACCATCTTTGCACCACAATTGGGGCAGTAATGAAATTTAGGTTTGGCATAATACTCAGATGAAACAAACTTACACCTATCACAGATATAGTGATATTTATGATAACTGCCTATTATCCAATGTCCTATCTTTGGCTCTTGTGGTGTTACTGAGGGCTGATTCTCCCTTGTAATCATTTCAACAAACAAATCATACAAGTGTTCTCTCTTATCACTTGCAGTCATCTTGAATAGTTCGTTTGGTTCTGCATTTATTACAGGTGATGTATAGCCATCTTCAAAATCACTTGTATCTACCCTGTCCCATATAAACTCGATAAATTCGTCAACGTCCTTAAATGTGTCTTGCCACTCTTTAGGGATCCTTGGCGTTCTATCCACACAGTCAACTCCTAAATCATTCTTAGCAGTTGGCTCTTGCTCTGTCGGTACACCCTTTGCAATAATCTGTTCTGCGGTGTACTTGTCAAGAATCTTTATTACTCCACAAAACAATTCTGTCCTTTGCGAATGGTTATAGTCGCTTGGTCTATCGTTATATAGCTTGTATAAATCGAATCTTATCTCGTCAAGAACCTCATTAACACCATCTGAATAGGCTTTTAATACTTCATGGTCGTGTTGACATTCTGTTGGTTCTTGCGCCAGTGTTTTGATAGCCATTTGCATCTTTGCGCTTAACAAGGGTGATATATTTGCTAAGAATTTTTTTGCCTCTTCTTTTGTCATTTCTTTTCCAATCTCAGCCCCAGTGGGCTGATGCAGTTGGGAACTTTCCACTGCGCAGCCCGTGGGCGTTGATCGTGATTATTTGGTTTCCAGAATATTGCTTAAGTATGATACTCAATCTTTACAAGCCATCTGACCTCGCGGTTCTTAGCCTTTTTGATTGCTTTCTGCTCCGCCTTTTTTACTTCTTCTCTCTCTTTTTTCTGAGCATTTACAAATTTGTCGTGAGCATTCATAAGACGCTGCATTGCCGTATCTGACAAAAGATTTCTGCCGCATAAAGGACATTTAGGTTCTTTCAGATATTTTTTTGAAAGCTTTGAGCCACACTCTTTGCACCCTATATATTCAGATTTCGTATTGAAAAAATCTGAACACACTTTTTCCTTAAGGGCGCTATAGTTATTGTATGCATTTGCCCTTGCATCAGCAGCTTTCTTCGTCTCTGAACTATTTTTAACCGGAGGAGTGACATAGTATCTGACAGCAAGTTGGTCATAGTCACCTTGGTCATAGTCACTTCTGTCAAGTTTATTGATCAGGTAGTATGCTTCATCGTAGGATTCACAGATTTCTCTGTCGTCCAGCCAGCGGATGTCTTGGAGCAATCCCGTACATCCTTCTTGCCAGTCTTCCATGGCTGCGTAATGATCAAGTTCTGCCTGTACGCTTTTTCTGTTTACTTTTTCCTTATAGTCGAAATGACATATATTATGTGACATTTTTATTCCAATCTACGCCCCACAAGGGCGTTCAAGTTGGCTTTAAAAGCACTTGGCAGCCCGCAGGCATAGTCGGTTCCTATTTAGTTTTCAGGCTTCTTCGCTCTGAGAAGTCTTGGGCGTCATTTCGGGGCACCCATCAGGCTCAGGAATATCAAGTTCAAAATAGTTCTTGATAGCCTCTATTCTGTGGCAAAACCCCTGACAGTTGAGCTCACATGCAGTTTCTGTACAGCGCATTTTACACCTCCGTATCTTCTGCTATGCTCAGTATCCCGCGATCAGCTTTAACCCAGCCGGGGATATCATAGTGCTCTTCGCACCACTCCCTGAACTTAGAAGTTCCAGGAGCATCATAAGCTTCATCTGCAGAATAGATGTCCTGTTTGAAGGGGCCCTGCACTACAAGGAAGGGCGTTACAAGCTCCATCATCCTGATATACGCTATCCTGGCGTCCTCAAGGGATACATTTTTGTATACGATGAGTCCAAGAGAGTTATCAAGACGGATGTATGTCCCGCCGTCAAGGTCCTTGTTGTACATGTGCTTTCTGTATCCAAGCTCTGCGATAAACTCATCAGCGTTTGAAAAAAAAAGCTTTGTAACAGGAATACCTGCCTTTACATTATCCGTATTCTTTACTGAAAAGTCAGTTCTTGATGAACGAATAATATCATCTGCAAACTCTGTGTTTGCAAATGTGCAGGGGACCTTGTAGATCAGGATGTTTTCATCTGTTCCCTCGAAACTTATGTCGCTTGTCCTAATGGTGACATATTTCATAAGCTCGTTTAAAGATGCATTGTCATACGCATCAAGGATTACAGGTTCAACGTCCTCACATGTGATGAGCAGGTCCTTGATGGAGTCAAAAAAAGGATCTCCCTGAATAAGGGAACTTCTGACCTCCTGCGCTATATTTGGTCTGTCATACAGAAGCGATACAGCATCAAGAGATATGTGGACATCTCTGGTTATCATCTGGTTCCTCCTTATTAACTTTTCCTCCAGTTCCATTGATTGTGACATGTTAAATATGGGTGATTGTTGGGTTTATAAAAATAGCAGAGACTACTGTACAGAAATATAGTTTTAAATAGTTTCCGCCCATCTTTAAATAAACGGATTTGGAGGAATTATGTATCCACCCCTTGAAATAGCTAAAAATCTTAATATAGCTGATATCAAAGACAGAAGTATTGCCAAGAAGTATCTGACTATGATGCTTGATGAAAACAGCGATTTATTCTACATGCTTTGTACGGATAAAACCTTTGGCACAGAAAGATATGATGGACCCTACAGAGAGTTCTCTCAGTACATCCATGCGCAGTGGAAAAATTTATACCGCTGGGCGACAGGTTACGAACCTGAAAGAGATGTTTTTAATAAATCGAACAGGGCAACGGTCATTGACGCTTTCGTCGGCATGGTCCTTTGCAGCAGGTGGAATAAATATAAAGCAGTATACAGGTTTGATTCAGAACTTGAGCTTTCTCTTGCAGCTGTTGACAAGGTCAGACTTCCTGTAAACATTCTCAAGAACCTTCCGTATCGCAATTTTTATTTGGAATTTGCGCCTGACGGGATATTTAAAGACGCTTTTCATGGCTGCTTTTTAGATATTTCCTGGCATGGCAACAATCTGCTCCTTAAACTTATGAGGCTTACAGATGATCTGCGCGCAATGTCCGGAATGGGTGACTTTAACATAGACATGTCTGAAGATGAGCCTTATTTGACACTTCTGAGGGAAGATGTTGACGGCTGTCACGAACAAGATGTAAACGGTCTTAGAACTGACTGGGAAGAGTTCTGCTTTTTTGTGATAAACGCAGTCATGTATCTGTGCGCATCTAACGCTGACATAAAAAGCGTAGATCCATCTCATATTCTTTCCTATCCGCACAAGGTAAATAAAGGCGATGTTCCTCTTGCCGCATATGAGTGTGGCTATGTATACGGGCAGGATGTAAGGCTTATGAAGGTTCAGAAATCCGCTGAGTATAATGGGAACCCCGGGAGGGTGAGAAAATCTCCCCGGCCTCATCCTGTAAAAGCAAGCTGGCAGCATTATTGGAAAGGAAGCGGCGAAAATAAGAAAAGAGTCCTGTTGTTTAAAGACCCATATTTTGTCGGTGCGGGCGCTGATTATGCAACAATAAGAAAGGTAGTCAAATAACAAGGGAATAGATGAAAAATACGGGTTTAAGATAACAAGGCAGCCAAAGTCAACGTATGCAGAAGCAGCTCTCAGAAACTGCTTTGTCGGTGCGTGCGGATTTGATACTTTTGAAGAAGCTACAAGAGCTGCGTTGTGAGAATGGAAAGATCCTTCCTGAGTACAGAAATCTGTGAGATTTGCTATTATGTAAAGGAAAAGGCCCGCCTTATTGGCTGGCCTTGGAATCCATATTTATGTATTTACCTCTCGTCGTATTCGCTGTTGCAGTATTCCACAGCGTCCTGTGCTTCGATTGCGGCAACTTCAGGATTTTCAAGAACATTTACGAAATTATCAACGTGCCCGATAGCCCTGTCGAGTCCCTGGTTGATCGCCCCGTTAAACAGGTCGCTGTCATAGGAAACAGCCCTTGTCTTTTCTTTGCACTGCTCTAAATCAGATGGAAGGTCTTCAACAAATTCTACCAGTGAAATGAGATTGTCGAGAAGGTCTTCTGTCATTACACCAATGCCATCGATGCCCTTTGGGTCTTCGATCCAGGACGGAAGTCCTTTCCATTCTTTGAGCTGTTGTAATGCTGTTACCATATTGTTTAATGTCATTATCTTTTTTCTCTCCTTAAAAGTTGTCGTCGATGCTTGAACGCCGGTCTCTGTTGTGTATTTCTGTTAAAACACATCATGACTTAAAACGCGGGTTAATAAACGTACTGCTGGATATCAGTGCCAGGAATTGAGATCTTCCATCTTATCGTACTGATCGTTAAACTTTTCAACCTCTTCTTTATCCTTTTCTGAAAGAGGTTTCCCGCAAAGCATGTTTGCGATGGAATCAAAGTTTATATCATTTGCCTTGCTCTCAAGTTCTTTGGCTTCGTTAACAAGGTTTCTGGGTTTGTTTTCCTTTTTTGGTCTGAACTCCTTTATCATCTCTTATCCTCTATTTTTGATATTTTTTATATTTTTTATACTATAAATATGTGATTTTTTGGCGTGATGTCTGATTTCTGTACAGTTAATCTGACACAAAAAGAGCGGGATGGCCCGCCCTCTTGTCTTTGAATGCATCAGATTTCCGCGTAATTTCTTACGCAGAACTCGAAGCAGTCCACCAGCTCGACGCAGTCGTCAAGGTCTGACTTATCGATCTTCTTGGTGATAAAGAAAGATCCTGTCAGTTTCTTGGCAACGCTGTTGAGGAACAGAAGCTTTTTAGCTGCTCGCTCATACATGCGCTTCGAATTGTTGCCCTCTGCCATGTGGTGTGCTTCGCAAGCATGGTAATAGTTGACACCGTCTGCAATATAAGCCTTGTGGGCCAGACGGGCAACCTCTGCCACTTCGCATGCAAGGGTCGTGAAATTCCCGGCTCTGTCAACGCCTACTTCGTCATAAGCGTGCTGATAGAGAAAATCCTTGAGCGCCTGTGTGTTGAACACACCGCGAGCTGATGCGAGTTCATAGTTGTAGAGTGCTTCTGCTTTCTGTGCTGCTGATGCCATGTGCCACCTCTTCTTTCTGCGCAATATGTGCGTGGAGACCAGGAAGCATTCATCTGCTCCCTTTCAATAATTGTTTACGCTGTAAATATGAGTAATGGCATCATGGATGAAAATATGTCTATTTTTAATTTAAAGGCGTTATTTGGACTTATTTTTCATTTTGCGAATATTTACATATAAATGGATTTAAAATTGGAAATAGAGGCGTATTTGGGTGAAATCAGGATAAATTCAGACGCTTTGGATCTAAAAACGGCTCTGCAAATAATTTTTACTGTACAGAAAATTAACATGTGTTTCATTTCTCCCATGTTTAGTGCAGAACAGGGGCGATAAAGGGTGATGAGCCGTGGATATCGTCGGGGTTCGAGTCCCCACGCTCCATTCCTGGGATATAGCGAATAAGAAAAACGCAGCCCCGAATATGGCGGGGTGCAGGTAATAAGGCGGATTTAATATTAGCCTTTCAGAAAACGGTGTATGACGCTGTACACTTATGAATGGTTTTACCTTTCTTGGGAAAAATGATCTTCGTGCAAACACGAACTGCGACGACTTTTCTGCCAAATAACTGCTTTGGAGGTGCAAATCCTCTTATCCCAGCTTTACATCCCTGCCTCCCCCGGCAGCGTATACGACGGCGGTCCTCCTCCTATGTTTCCGCCACCTTGACGATAGCAAGGGCTTATGCCTCCTTTCATGGTTGATATTACAGCGAGATACCTTCGCAGGGACGCTCTGCGGGGGTGTTTTGCATTTGAGTGGAAATACTGTAGGTAGGCATTACTATACAGAAACATATCGTTGAATCGCAATCTCCCATTCTTTATACAGAAAGCAATGCTTTTAAGTTAAGGCTGTGAGTAGTTTAATTTGGTTAAAACGAAATCAAAACGCATACAGAGCAAATATGATGCGATTCGGTACGCTCTGAACAAGTTGTGGGTTCGAATCCCACCTTGCAGTCTTAACTTAATAGTATTATTCAACAAGGAGGTCTTATGAAATATTCAAAATCACAGTTTTCCCTGGCAATGGCTATTAGCGCATTTATCCTTATGCTTGTGTCTGTACCTGTTATGTACTTTGGGATAAAGATCGGAAAGGCAGCACTTGATCTTGATGCACTTATAAGTACGGCCAAGTTTTTACTCATCTTCGGAGTATCTCTGGCGGTCATAGGCGCAGGTCTTTTTATTGGAGGGATCGTATGCGCGTTCCTTCCTGAGAAAAAGGGGCATAAAATATGGGAAGGGTGATAACTAAAGAAACAAATCTCAGAGTTGTCCGTGAAAACGGATTGATGCCAGCGAGAGTGTGCAATGGCCTTATGCGAGGCGGGTGCAATACTGTAGGTGACATGCTGGACAGATATAATGACTACACGTTATCCGAGATTCGCGATATGGGTGGGTGGTCAATATTGGCAATAGAGAGATTTCTTAAAGATAACGGTTTTCTTGATGAGTGTGATGGCGCGAACAGTTCTGATGCAGATTTGTGTGGCTTGGCATGTGTAAGCGAATACTCTGTACAGTCCAATGAAATGTTTGCCAGGATACTTGTAAGTGATAACGCTGACAGTGAGTTCCTTGACTTGGTAAAACTTACTCTTACACAAGCCTTAGAAGATAAAAAGGAAAAAATAAAGTTTAAAGAATTTGAGAGTAATCCTTTAACGACCAAGCTGGAAGATGTGAGGCCCAAGTTATCTATAAGGTCGTTTAACTGCCTTTACAGACATGGCTGTAAGACCGTAGGGGATGTACTTAAGTTATCCAGGGACGACTTGCTTAATGTACGCAATCTTGGACGTAGGGGTATTGAAGAAGTTGTAGAAGCGTTTTCTAAGTATGGAAAGTTTAATGGCGACAAATAAACTGTGCGTAAGTCTTTAAGTAACCGGATAAGTAAATAAGGAGGTAAATGACAATGGATTATGTACAGAGAATACAAAAGCTTTCTGAGAAGGTAGAAGCAGAAAAGGAAAGAGAAAGGGCTGCAAAGGAAGCAAGAATCAAAGAAAAGGTTGATAAGATACTTCCTGATATGAAGCAGGTGCTTCTTGTGCATGAAGCCATGACAGATGCAGGATTTGAAATCATTGAGCCTGTTGGACCCATTGGAGTTCAGGACAGTACATTCGCATGCGGGACATATAGTGATGGCGAGTTTACATGCATGAATAACTTCTTTGCTCTGACAAAGAACGCAAATGGAGCTGAAGAGCTTATGCAGCGTAGTGAGGTTGAATTAAGCGAGGATGCTTTTAATATCTTTATCGATAACTTCCCTATCTTCAAAGAAGCTTATTTCAGAAGCATCGATAAGTTTTTGCAGGAACATGGGGCATGACAATAGCCATAAGGGGCGGCGCAATAGTTAAGAAGGGCAGAACAAATGACAAAAAAACAAGAAAAAACCATCAAGTATATTGAAAATATGCTTGAAATTAAATACAACGGAAAAACTGACCACGATGCATGGCAATTTATACACAACAATTTAAAATATGCACAAAAGTGTGGTTTCTTTGAATCTCAAATGTCTATACCTGTATTTAGTTCGGAGCTTGGGACGGATAAAGAGCCGGAGCTTGACCTAAAAAGGGATATATCAAAAGAAATGCTTATACGGGATATACAACATGGTGCAACAGCAAGCGAAGCAATGGAACATTTTGCAAAGAATTTATTTCTCGAAAACAACCAAAATGTCTTAATTTGATAGCATTGGGGAGCGGCATTTACCGCTCTCTTTTTTATGCCTTTTTTTACATAAAAGGTGTAATAATGTTGTCAAAATCAGCTGCTATACAGAAAAGCATTGTTTAAACGGAATATCCCATACTTAGTTTAAAAGATCAAGGAGGTGGATAAGGAATGCACGGTCATGATTATGAACAGAGCTCAGTAGCATTTCTGCTGAAACTTGGCAGAGGCTTTGGAGCGGTCGGGCTTTTTAGCTTTCTTATGTGCGTGATGGGATGCATAGATGCACCATTTGAACACGAATGTGGAATGTTTGCCTTAGTCTGCTTTACTGTATCCGTGATATTGTTTATCATCGCAGGCATTGCTTATTACGAAGCAGAGTGACTACTGGAGGTAAGTGATGGACGAGAGAAAATACAGACTGAAGGTCGTAAAAGGATACTGCCTGGCGGGACTTGTCTTTGGGGCGGCGGGTCTTATATTTTATCTTGTCTATATGATCGGAAAGTATGGCCAGTTTTTCCTTACGTGCATATATCAATAAAAGGAGGCAATAAATTGATAACTCTGTACAAAAACGTGGATATACTTGATCTGACAAGCATCGCCCAAAAAGGCATATTGTCTATGGACGCTTGTAAAAATAACCCTTGGGAACCAGGGGAAAGAGCTGCAAATAGGACTGATGTCGTATATTTATTTAAGCCGTTGCACCCGGAAGTGAAAAACAGCTTCATAAATTATGGGATAGTGTTATTGCAGCTTTCACTGCCAGAAGATTCGGTCAAAGAAAATGCAATAGGAGACTTTGACGTAAACAGAGGCAAATACACAGAATACATCACTGATTATGTCTCCGTTGAAAACATTGTCAATATTTATATTCCAGAGATTTTTAAAAACCGGATCGAAGAATACGACAAATTAGAGAAGATACTGCCTTCATGTCACATTTCATGGTGCGACATTCAGTTCTCAGAGTGGGATAGAGCCTTTACGCCGGAACGATTAGAGCGTTTTGCCAAAACTGCTCCACTCTCAACACAGCAGTTCAATTATTTCAGAGGCGTAGATGAAAAAAGAAGAATTATTGACATAAAGAAAGACAATATTGTTTATGTAACAGAACACTAGGAGGAAGGAAAGATTAGTACAGCAAATGAGTCCAAACAGGCAAAACTGATAATTATGACGATATAGCCTGGAGCGAAGCCTTGGGCAAAATGGAGGATGAAAATGTACGACAGAAAAAAAGACATGACCAAAAAGGGCTTTGAAGAGCTTAACAAGAAAAACAGGGTCCTGACACAGATGAACACCGGCACAAGGACTTTTGCTACGGATAAGCATCCGTCAAGAGCAAGGGATAAGGAGATCCAGAGAAAAATTTGTGATGATTACGAGAGGTAAAAGATAAAAGTACATAGGGCCATTATATTTGGCCTTATTTTTGTGTGGAAAAGCATGCGGGAAGTAGACATCTTTGATTTGAGATATTCCATGTTTAAATAAAAAGAAAGAGGAAGATAAATGGCAGTATATACACTTGAAGCACTTACTCCAAAAACAAGGTGTTTTGTTACGGAAAAAAGCAGGGTCCCAACCGGAAAGAACAGAAACGGGACGCTGCATTATGAGTACCACGGGAGAGAATATTTTGAGACAGCGGGCGCAGGTCAGATCGAGATAAGCGAATGGCTCGTATATTTCCTCGACGCGGTTATAAGAGAAGGATATGATAAGCTCTACAGGGATATATGTGAGTATTGCAAAGAGAACTGTATGTGGCTTAAAAGTGATGATGAGATAAACCTTCATGCTGCAGAATGTCTTTGCCATGGTTCATATAAACACTGGGACGGATTTAGATATGATGCAGGGGGGTAAATATATGTGCGGCAGGAAAAGCGTCTTTATTACAACATATGTATCTGCGGCTCTCCTGTTAAATATTTTATGAGCGAAGAAGAAGCCGGAATGGCTTGGAATAATAGATGTAAGTAAAGAGGATCGTGCAAAAGGCATGGTCCTTATTTATTGACAAAAGTACACTCCGCTCTCATACCTTTTTAACTCGTCCTCGTTCCAACCTCCGCGTATGGAACAGGACTCATTAAAAACGTTCTCCGCTCATTTCATTTGGTGGTAAAATAGATGTGGAAACTGTACAGAAAAGTAACATTGAAAACGAATATCTCATACTATATATAGATAACAAAATAATGCGTACAGAAAATGTACGAAGGATTATAAAAGAAAGGGCATAAATGTAAAAAATTTATTGGAACAGGTAATACATATGGAGAAATTATTAAAGACAATTCAGAACGGGTTTATGGCTATATGCAATATCATACTTCTTCCTTTTGAACTTATCATGAAGGCGGTTATGGTCATTTCCTTATTTCTGTCAAAAATATACGTGGATGTTCCACTGTTCTTTGTTGTGATTTTGCTCAAGGATTACAAGGATCAGAATGGCAGATATGGAAACTTTTTTATATATGTCAAAGCATTTATAGCAGACCCTGAAGCGAAGATGAACATTATCGCATGTATCTTGTTTGCAGTAGGCTTTGCACTGATCATGAAGATTATAAGAAAGCATGTATTTAACTCTCTGTTCACAGAGATATATTATCTGAGAGGTAATACAAGGATGACGATCGATGAGAATAACAAAAGGATGGATGAGATGGAGCTTTTTGAGAGAAACAAAAGACTCGCTGACAGAGGCTCAAATGCGGTAAAAGAGTTTAAGAAGAGTTCAAACTATATTGAAAGATAAAAATAAGTTCTCTTGGAGGGGCTATCAAAAGCTCCTCCTTTTTTATGACAACACACTCTCCGCTCCCGATCCTTTTTAATATCGTCTTTTGACCCTCGCCGGATCAGGGGGCTCGGCGGCTTAACGCGCTGGGAAGGGCGCTACCGCAAAAGACTCATTAAAAATTATCTCCGCTCTATCTTACAGCCATGTGTCTTGGCATGCGAAGTAATTTGTATGTATAGATACATTCTCCGCTCCCATCTTTTTTCAATAATACCTCGCGGCTCCCCGCGGATGGAGGTGCGCGCCCGCCTAAATGCTCTCGCCTTTTGACAAAGTCAAAACGCAGCATTTGAGGTATTATCTCAAAAAGTCTCCGCTCGTATTTTTTATCTAATCTCTGGCGGGCGATAATGTTTTATTTTGGTCAGGAATATTATCCGCTCCCGATCCTTTTTAAACAAAAGACGACAACTTCAGGCCGCTTAGCCGCCTTCCGTTTTTGGACTCGAATGCTCCATGCTGTCCCATTCTTGTCCAACATCTTTTGTATAAAAATTATCTCCGCTCATTGCCGCAAAACATATCTATGTACGCCTTCATATAATCCGCTCCCATATTTTTATGATGTTTTCATGACGGCTGCGCGCGCTCCGTTGCGCTTGCCTCTACGCACCAGCTTAGAACCCTTTGGGTTCTTGAGAGGTGCTCCGCCTGAAAACAATCAAAAAAATACTCCGCTCAAAGTTTTAAAGACAATCTGATTTATGCGCAAAATCTGATGAAAGAATCTGTGATGAATGTTTAGTCTGATGACAATGCACAATCCGCTCCCAGACCTTTTTTCTTTGCGCCCGATTCCCTCGCTTTTAGGCTCGGCAGTGCTCCTGACGTCGGCACAATGTCGGACGCTCAGAAAAAATCTCCTTCGCTCAAATAAATATCTGCAGTAAATATAATTTATGTTAATAATATTATCCGCTCCCAAACATTTTTAATGTCGCCCATGTCCCCTCGCGCTGAGCCTAGATGGCGCTCGGCTGCTTATGCCTCCTAGGGTCGGCATGCAGCATTGGGCTCATTAAAAATCTTCTCCGCTCTTTGGCAAAATATTATGTCTTTGTGATGTAAAAAGCGGTGTCATTATCGATTAAAACCTTAAAGTGTTTGGCATGCAAAATGTGTCATCATGTGCGTGCGAAAATTTAAATGTCAATGCTATAATGTGCGTGTCAAAAAGAGCGTATGTGTCAAGAATATACCGTGTCATTATGTTGACGTTGATGGCATGTGTCATTATGTTGGCGATATGTTTTGTGTCATTATGTAGACAATGCCCTATTGTGTCATTATGTAGACACGGACTGCCGAGGGTATCCAGCAGGGCAGAATGAATATCAAGAACAGTAAGAATGAATGCGGTTATGCTTGTTTAGGGCGTTTTGCAAAGTCCATGTGGCTAATGCGCAGTATTTTGAACGTATTTATGTACCGCCGGAGCGGAAAGTCTAGTGATACAGTCATACAGAATGAACGTTTCAATGAAGGAGCGGGAAATAATCTGGCTTTGAATATCATATCAGGGAGCGGATAGTGATATTTTCATGGGTTTACAGAAGGAAATGGGGCGAAATGCCCTTAAATTCTAAGGAATGGAATGCCTTAATGAAAGAGCGGATAGAAAATGATACAGCCAAAGATCAGGGAGCGGATAGTTCAGGATGAAGGGCGAAATGATATCGGGAAAAGAATTTTTAGGAACGGAACAATGAAATGAAAGAGCGGATAACGGACTGGCAAAAGCGTTAATATCAGGGAGCGGATAATGACATTTTAAAAGTGTCACAACGTCGAAAATCGACATTACATAACTCAGTGTGTTTTTGTCGTTTACCCCTCTCCTGTCTCACCCTGTTTTTTATCACCCAGAACGACGAATTTGGGTCCTGTTTCAGGGGATGTTCCGATAGGCTTTTCGACACTTGTTTCTATATCTGCTTTATTATTTATATTTGTCGATTATTTCTGATATACACTTGGCGGGATCCGGTGAGCTATGAATGCCAGGCTGCTATATCTGTCCTCTGGACATGAATACGTTCTGACTTTAGTCTAAGCTTACGGCTCATATAGTTAACCTCTATATGTTGACACATATACATATTGTCATTATGTTGACATTGTTTTATATGTCTATATGTTGACACTATGCATTTGGGATAAAATATAAGCGAGACACTTCTGCCCCGCCTATTTTATAGCCGTATTTTTTAGAAGAATGATACTGCCTGTTTAGACCTATCGTCTTCATTTTTACTGTCTTTTTTGGATGCTATTTCTTCTCCTTCAAGGTACTTTTCAAACTCATTTGTAAGCCCCATTGAAGATAAAAATTCCTCTGCCTTTGACAGCTTATTCTTTATCTCTTTTTGTTCCTGTTCGGCATATAAACTTACATTGATATTTGATAAATCTTTTGCAAGTATCTGATATAATTCGCTGTCTAAATCCTTTGCAATCTCGGCTGCAATTTCTGCTTTCTGCAGAAGATTTTTTCTGTCAATTTCTCTTTTGCTTAAGGAGTAAATCCTTGCAAGCTCCTGATCATTTAACACACGATTTAGCAGTGCGTTTATGTCATCTTTATGCTCTTTTAAGTCCTGCTTTGCTTCTGAGCTTCTCTTGTACTCTTCCATTGACAGGTGGTTCTTTCGAAGGGAAGGTGTCCTTTCGATTATGAACCCTTCTTCTTCACAGATTTGAGTAAACATCTCTCTTTCTATCTTTGAAAATGCTATCTTTTGATTGTTAAATCTGTCTTCCTGTCTTGAGCCATCGGGCATCATTATATCCATTTCTTTTAATGCCTTGGTCTGGCTCACCATCTCATTTCCAAGAGCATCTTCTGCTTTCCATACACGTCTTATATGTATATGGGGCGTCGCCTCATCCATGTGCAGTGCCATATCAAGGATTTCGCAGTGATCACCGAACATATCGTTAAAGCGATTTATATATTCCATAGCGCAGCTCCAAAGTTCATCCCCGGTAGCGTGTTCATTTACATCTCCTATCTGCAGGAGCACATCCTCAGGGCGTGTCCTCTGATTGTAGAAATACTGTTCAAGAGTCATATTTCTTTTCTTATGACCCGCTGCAGTATTCTTTTTATTCTGCTCTTCCACATGCTCTGCGAAATGCTTTTCGTAATACTCCTGCTCCAGTTCAAGAAATGTCTGTGTGGTATTACCGTTATATGTGTAATACCTGTTGAGGTTCATGAGTTCAGAGTTGATGTGCCCTGAAGAAGAAACATCAAAGTTTCTGTCATTATGCCTTCCATCTCTGTCTTTTCTTGCGCTTCTTACCGTCACTTTCATAGCCAGGTCTCCTTAAAGGAAAAGGGCATCAGCCCTCCTCCTCGTATTTATAAATATATTTGTATTCCATGTTCTGAGTCTGCTCGTTATATCCTGTTATCTCGGCTATCTCTTTTATCTTGAAATCTTCAAGATAGACCATGGTCTGAAATGATTTGATGTTCTTTTTTGCCTGAATGGGGTCTTTATAATCACCCTTCATTGCAAGGTCTGCCATCTTATCGATTACTTCTGTCGCAGAAAAGCTGTGGATTGTAAGGGCTGTTCTACAACCGGAGTTTGAAAGAGTTATGGCTGAACATATCTCGGGCCCTTTAGCCTCACCGATTATGAATACGTTTGCGCCTGCAACAAGTGCAAGTTCACCAAGTTCGGCGAGGGTTACGGGCTGTTTATCGGGAACGTATTTTACAGGATGCTGGAACATGACGCCTTTTCTGTATGCAAAAAGCTCGTCATTTTCCTGAATAACAAGGATTTCTGCTGACTGCTCGTATGCTTCTTCAAGGAAGAAATTAAGGCATACTGTTTTACCAGATCCGGGAGGGCCTGCAAATACAACGCCTCTACTGTTCTTTCCAGCGTCTAAGAGATAATCCCTTACTTTTGGCGGCATCATGCCGAGCCTTATAAGGTCATCTCCGAGGGGCTTTTTTCTGTCGATTTTTCTGATATGCAGGTAAGGCCACTGGTCAGAATTTGAATACTCGGCTGAGAGTGTAAATCTGAGGATATAATTAGGATCACTTGTATCTGTAAATGTCTGTTCAGGAACATCCTGCAATATGTTGTTCTTGATACAGATACCGTTTATAAACCTTAAATAATCTGAAAGGTCTATAAAGGTTATGTTTGTGATATAAGCTTTTCCCTTAATCCTTGTCCTTATTGAGTCGGGAGCTGTTATCTTGATATCAGTTACATTGGGGTCATCTATAAGGTCCTGCACGATATAAAGCTGAAACAGTGACCTATGCAGCTTTTTAAGCATCGCAGGAACGTCTTCTGCAGGGAGCCTGCCGTGAGCGACATAATTTTGCTGGATGTGGTTTTCAAGGTAATCCATGAAATCGTCCTGCCTTTTTTCGCCCCTCATAATTTGAGCATAAGTGTAAAACTCAACGCCGTTAACAAGTGTCATCATCTCCCTGAATACATTTGTGAATGTTTCGTATGAGGATTTGGTCTTTATACGCTGATCGCTTGTTTTAAGGTCATAGATAAGGTCCATCTTATCTTCCACAACAGGTAGCCTTTTTGGCGTATATTCTTCTATGGAGTTAAGAAAAGGAGCGTCCTGAGTACAGTTTTCATAGATGTCTTCCTGTTTTCTGTACGCCTCATCATGCTCTTCTATCTCTGCATTTGTGTATTCGTAGTCCTTTGCTTCTTCAGGAATTACCAGAGCACCGGTGTGAACCTTTTCTTCCTCTGCGACATCCACCATAAGGTCATCATGGATGTAATTAAAAAAGCCTACAAACGAAAATGGTGCGCCATAGCTTCTTACAAGAGATTTAAGGACGATCTTGTCGCTTTCTATGTAAGAACTGATAGATAAGACCTCAAAGTCGCTGCTGTTTGGCAATCCTTTGATAAATTCTTCTGCAGACAAGCATATCTCTCGTATTCCTATGCTCGGCTTGTGGTATGAAGTCGTGTAATAGAGAGGGGATTTCCAATCTCCCCTCCTGTCTTTTATGATGTTTTCTGCTATCTCAGCAAAAGGTGTTTCATTAGCCCAAGGGTAAAGCTCAAAAACGTCTTCACTTGTTTTTCTGCCAGCTTCTATGGTCTCAAGCGCAGCCTTGTTGGTAACACGAAGGACCTGTATATTAAGCTTTTTTTCGGGCGCCATAAATGTTGAATCCATTTAATCTCCTCCTAATTAGTCGAATGAAACATGGGGCTCTCTGATGCCGATGTTGTAATAGGTTATCTGATATGTGCCAGGCTCAGCTTGGAATGAACGTGAAATGGAGCCGTCACTATTGTTTATCATGTAGATCGAGCCGCCTCTTGGAGTCTTGATGATACCTGTTACCTCGTCAAGTCCATCTCCTACACCGTAATTTCCGGGAACGGTAAATGTTACGGTCACAGATACCATGCCTTCTTCTCTTACGGTAAATTCACTCGACTGATCGCTTTCTACACTTTCCATTGCCTGAGCAAATTCTTCTGCGGCGGTCATATCGCTTTGTGTGATGGTTGAGCCGTCTTTTGTGGGATCTTCGTTAGGAATATTGAAGTTTGTGTCTTCGTTATATGATTCGCCGTCAACATATCTAAAAAGTCCGGCGCCGTTTATCATATAGTATCCGCTGTGGAACCACTCAGGTATTGTGATGTTGATGAGGTTTTCCCGCTCAAATTCATAATCATAACGTTGTGTAACTTCCATGGAGCCAAGGGCGATTACATCTGCTGTAAAGATGTAATTGTGATATACGCTTCCCTCGTAGATGTCTACTGAATACTGTTTGTTTGCTGTAAGACCTTTGATTGTTCCGCTTCTTGTGAGGAATGAGCCTGTCATGTCGTCTTCATTGGGCTTTCTTACCTTTACATCACCCAAAGACTCGATGATTACAGACTCGTTGTTAAGCTTTAATATCTCGTCTGTGTCCCCATAAGGGTATGTGCAGCGCATGTCTTTATTGGTAAATACCTTATATCTTCCTGAAGGAAGTGTTTCCATGCCGCAAAGACCTATTGTATAGCCGTAATATTCGAACCTTTCGAAGGTCATCAGCTCATTTACCACATTTGTCGTGAATAAAATAAGTGAATCGCCTTTATAGAGTGTCGGAATCTTTTCAAAATCCTCTTTGTACCACAATATCCTTTCGTTGCTAGGATTGGATGTGATCGAATCCTGCTCGAATGTTCCGTTGCCAAAATATATAGGAGTGCAGTTATTTTCTTTATCCCTGATGTAATATACGTTGTTTACAAGGCCTGAAACATAGTCTTTACTATTGTTTGTAAGTGCTCCGGCTGTGTTTTTTGGCTCTCCGCAACCTGTGAGCATTGTGGCAGCCATTATCACGGCTGTACATACGGTGATTATCTTGTTTTTCATGAGATGTTTGCTCCTTTATCATGGTGTGTTATTGGGTGTTACACCCTATGTGCACGCAAGGAACATCCCGTGACTACTTGTTTTAACACTGTATGTCTGCTCCTGTGCGCATACTATGTTTAATTATCGATATCTCTGTATTAAGTATGGTATAGTAAAATCGCAAAAAAATAGAGAGCAGCCTTGGCTTCTCTCTACTATCCTTTATACCTGCTCTATAAGGTGGTTTATATATCCTGTAATTCCTCCGTATATACCACAGTTTTTCTTTACCTTTATATAGTTTTCTTTGGTAAGCCTTGCGGTTATCATCTGGAAGTCACCATCTATCTTAGGCCTGCCAGCCTTTCTTTTATGTGCCATGATCTCATCTTCCACGCTTGGTTGTGTTTCGGTGGTGTTTTGTGCTTCAATTTTCTGTACAGTTATATTCTTGTATTCGATTGTCGGTTCCGGCATAACGTCGTGGACCGGATTTCCTTCTGTTTGTACCGCAACATCTGCAAAATTTCTCGTTTGTCCTGAAATGTTATCAAGCCCAAACAACATGTTTGCCTTTGGTCTGCTTGTTTTTCCTGCCGCCATATCCTTTTCCTCCTTATATTCCAAGATATTCTTCTAAGAAATCTTCATAATCATGTTCAGTAGTACAGCTTTTTGCGTATTTTATCAGCGTCATACGGCTTGACTGAGCTTCGGGCACCTTTGTACAAGAACGTACAACTGTGTTAAAAAGTTTTGTACCTAATATGTTTACTGCTGTTACAAGAGCTTCTTTTGTATCTTTTGAAACTTTGTAGTCTGACCTGTAATTTACAAGAAGTGCGCCTGCTATTTTAAGTTTAGGATTTAGCTCAAGCGCATCTCTTATTGATTCAGCCAGGTCATTTATTCCCTGTAAGGAGTATCTTCCTGCTGTCATTGGGATTATGATGTCATCTGATGCTATAAGGGCATTTCGAAGGATCATGTTTACGGCAGGCGGTGTGTCGATAATGACGTAATCGTATCCTTTAAGCTCATTTAGAGCTACCTGCAGCTTTTTCAAGCCTTTTACACCTTTTTGCGACAGTTTTGAATCACTTTCTGATAAAAGCGGATCTGCTGCAATAATATCTCCCATTTCTGTATGCTGGATACAATCATTGATTGAAACAGGGTTCGCTTCTTCCAAGATCACGTCGTATAACGTAGGGACGCCCTCATATTCTGCATTATATGTATCCGTGGAATTACACTGAACGTCTGCATCGATTAGAAGTGTCTTATATCCTCTTTCTGAAAGAATTGCGGCTATCGCTGTGGCAGTTGTGGTTTTTCCAACTCCGCCTTTCTGGTTTGCCACTGAAATTACTCTCATTTTGGTTCCTCCGTGTTTGCCTTGATATTCACTGTTAAATATATTTTTAATAGTGAAAATAGATAGAATATTGTTTATAGATTAAATATACTACCTATTTTTTTATTTTGCAATATTATTTCATTTAAAAATAGATACTTAATCGAAAATATTAAAAATAGCATAAATGAATATAATATTACAAATAGGGAAAATATAAAAAATATAATAAATTAAAGAAGCGCACAAACACGCAGCTTTGAAGATTTTGAACGACGAATTTATA
>JAILOW010000150.1 GCA_024690635.1 Butyrivibrio sp. | reverse complement strand
CATAACCTTATATACTTCACTGATAACATCATCCGGTACTCTGAGTCTAAGCTGTTTAACCTTACCCAAAAGAACCATCTCAAAAGCCGTCAATGAAGAATTAAGGTTAGTGGCTTGGGGCACATAGGCTATATCCTTTTTGGGACAATCTTCACTTCCATCAGTAAGAATGGTCTTTCCAGAATACGCTTGAATACCTGCTAGCGACTTCATCAAGACGCTTTTACCTGTTCCATTTACGCCAACAACCGCATATAGGCCTTCACCAGATAGTTCCAGGTTCACGCCCTTTAATACCTTTTTATCGCCAAAGCTCACCTTAATGTCTTGGATCTTTAGCGCCATATTGCATCGTTCTCTCATAGTCTTTTCCTCAACAAAAGATAAAGAAGGAATGAAACACCCACAAGGTTTGTTATGATTCCAACGGGTATTATCTCTCCCGGCTTCAAGACCTTGGCAACTACTGAAGCTGCAAGAAGGATGATAGCTCCCATTATCGGGGAAAGAACCAGTAAGAACCTCTGATCATCACCAACATAAGATCTGGCAAGATGTGGAGCCACAAGTCCGATAAATCCTATTGATCCCACATACGAAACGGAGACTGCTGTCAAAAGAGATGAGAACAGATATATCTTTCTTCTAAGCCTCTCAGTATTGATTCCAAGGCTCTTTGCCCTTTCCTCTCCTGCCGAAAGACATGTAAGCTGCCATGTTGAACCCATTGATAGTATGAAAATAACTACAAAACAGGCAATGCACACAACTGCTCCCTGTGAAGATGCCTTAGATAATGAGCCAAACATCCAGTGCATTATCTCTGAGAGCTGTTCCTGACTAGCAAGATACTGCATAAGAGATTGAAGTGCACTAAAGAGAAATGTCACTACTATTCCTATTAGTATCATTGTCTTAGTGTCAGCATTTCTTTTACATAATGTGAAGATCAAAGCTGATGTTCCAAGAGCAAAGATAAGGGCTGATACTGATATGTTGATCCAAGAAATTGGTATGAACGGAAAGCCGGTTACCACAGAAAGAGCGGCTCCAAATCCAGCTGCAGAAGATATTCCAAGGGTATATGGACTAGCAAGGGGATTTTGCAGTATTGTCTGCATTTCTCCCCCCGCAAGGGCCAATGACGCCCCTACTCCAAGGCAGGTCATAGTCATTGGCATTCTTACAGCCCATAGAATAAAATGATACTTACTTTCGTTAGAAGGTCCATCCAAAAGGATATCTATAGCCTCTTTTACCGACATCTTGGATGATCCAGTGAAAAGATCTGCAAACATAAGTAAGATCATCACTATAGTCATAAGAACTATCACCAGGATTCTTTTTCTATTAAGGTTTCTGTATCCTGTACTCATGACTCAATATCAGCAACCTCTAAGTGATAGATAAATGTTCCATCTGTAGGTACAGAAGGCAGGTACTTCTTTGAATACTCCTCAAACTCTTTTTCAGGATCAAGGTCTGCAAACTCATCTGGGTAAAGAACCTTCGCAATATACTCAATAATGATGTAATCCCTAAGGGTTCTTAAAGTGTTGTTCTCAACGCAGTAGATCTGATCATTCTTGACCGCTCTAATATTAGAAAAACCAGGTCTGCTACTAATCATTCCCTTAGCTGAAGCAATGAGGTCTTCTTCAGAAATTCCATATCCCATTACAATTCCATCAGTTTCATCATTTGCTGCTTCACCACCAATAATGAACCAAACCTCTGGATCCTTATCAAGGATATATTCCATATCAAGGGTTGTACTTCTTCCACTCTCTGCTGTTTCTGCAAGAGGAAATGCAATATCATCTGCTCCTGCCTGTGACAGATAACTTCCAAAAAGATAAGTTGCAAAGTCTGATACTCCAACCTCTGAGTATGTGCTTATTACACTTTGGAATTCATGAAATGTTGTCTTTGTCTCTGAGATCTTTGATACTATATCTCTTACGTTTGCCATTCCTGACTTGTAATTTTCAATGATCTCATTAGCCCTGTCCTCTACGCCAAATACCTTTCCAAGTACCTCTGTAGAAGCAATATGAGTTTCCTCTGTTGCTGTTGAATAATCGATTATGACTACAAGAATACAAGATTCTTAAAGAAGATCAACCTTATCTTCTATTGCATCGTACTGGAACAGTCAAATTATTGCTACGTCACAATCAAGTTCGATCAGCTTTTCAACATCGAAATTGTCCTGAAGAGTTGAACCTACATCCACCATATCTGTGTAGCCTTCTACATTTTCCTTGTAGATCGTAGCTAAGGTATTTGCATAGCCTTCTGTGTCATAGAGTGAAGTAGCTTTTACCCTTGTAAAAGCATCTGATCCTACTACTGCAAGAAAATTCTCATAGTAGTAACCAAGGTATGCATTCTCAACCGGAAGAGAAACTGTTACTTCTCTACCTGCAAGATCAGTTACAGTAACTTCACTTTTTACTTCTTCTACTGAAGCCTCCTCAGTACTTTCTACTGCATTACTTGAACTCACCTCCACAGAAGATGCTTCGCTACTAGAATTCTGCTCAGATGTGGCTGTTCCACATGCACTCATCCCAAAAGTCATGGCACAAGCCAATCCCAATGCAACTATTCTCTGAATACTCCTATTTTTCATATCTTTCCTCCTCTGAGTTTTATTTTTCTTGAAATAATCTAACATAATCCGTATGATTATAAAAAAGAATAATTTCGATACTCATTATCGATATTTTTCATAATAAGGGGTAATAGGAAAATGAACCGAGAACAATTACTTACTTTTTTATCTTTGGTAGAAACAAAGAGCTTTACAAGAACTTCAGAAAATTTGATCGTTGCACAATCAACAGTCAGTAAACGTATTCAGGAATTAGAACTTGAGATTGGCAAAGAACTCTTTGTAAGAAATAACAGAAAGCTGACAATAACTCCCGCAGGAATCACATTTATGCGCTATGCAGAAGAGATCATAAATCTTGAAAACAACGCTCTGGATTCCATAAGACAAACCAGTAAATATAGCCATTTTCTATCTATTGGCACAGTAGATGCCTTCTACGACCTATGGCTAAAGGACAACATAGACAGATTCGCAAAGGAAAACCCTGATTTTTCAATAAAGGTAGAGATTGGAGGTAGTAATAGCCTTATAACCAATCTAAAAAAATATAGGAATGACGTGATCATTTCACACCATTCCTATGAAAATCCAAACTACATATGTAAGCTCATAATGCAGGAAGATGTTATCCTCACAACCTCTTCACAGAATACTGAGTACAAAGATGGAATAGTATCAACCAAAGTTAAAACTCTTCCATTGATACATTCTGATTTCTTGTATTCCGGAACTTACCAATGGCTCTTTTCCCCATCACATCGCTTTCAGCTAAGTATCAACAATGCTGTCAAGGTCCTTCCACTAATATATGACAGCAATTGGTACACCATATTGCCCAGGCACCTGATCCAGAAGTCACTAGATGAGGGTTCTCTTATTGGGATTCCAATACTAGATGGTCAGATTCCTCCTGTAGACTATTATTTGATGTATCAAAAGAATCATCAGAATAAGGCACTTGATTGTTTCATTGAAGGTAATTTCCCCGTTTGCGAAGATTTGTCAGGTTGGATTCAGCCTTTCGATCAGCCACTCACTTCCGAGACAAAAAACTCTTTAACCGCCTCCGCAACCTGATCCAAATGCTTGTTATAGCAGTGGTCATCGCCATGGATCGTTATGAGCTTTGCGTTTTTGTAAAGCTCTGCCGCTTTCACGCCGTAAGTATAAGGCACCGCTTCATCTTCATCCCCATGAATGATAAGGACAGGGCCGTTGTATCTTTCTATCTCATCCTCTACATGAATGGCACGTGCTGCGCGGATATAGTCTCCGGAAATCTCCCATTCACCGGAGGATAAAGTGTCCGGAATATGCGCGTTATCAAAAAATGCTCCAAGAACGCTGCCCTGCCTTGCAACTTCGGGAATCATCCAGGCAGGAGATAAAGGAACTATCGCCTTGAATTCATCAGGGAACATGCCTGCGATCAGCATCGTCAAAAGGCCGCCCTGTGAATGTCCGCACATATACAGGTCGGTTACAAAATCCAGTGTTTTAACATATCTCATTACGGAAAACATATTGTTGATCCACTTAAACAGGTTGTGATCAATAAACTTTCCGTCGCTCTTTCCATGTCCGTACATCTCCACGCGAAGCACAGACACCCCCGCTTCTAATATTGAATCTTTCGCAGCGATTATATGGTCTTCCTCCATATGTCCCGTAAATCCGTGTACCAGTATGCAAAGAGGTCCCTTCTCTGCTGCTCCCTCCGGGCGATCTAACTTGGCATGGAGCCTTACCCCATCGCTGTCAATGTAAAACTCTTTTTCTGTCATTTTCGTTTCCTCCCCGGCTCAAACCTGATCATCAACTGCACTTCCTTTAACATCGGAAGGAAGTAGGCTTAGCCTGTTAAGTATATTTGTAATCTCTGTATTAACCGCATCCTGTGTATCTTTCAAAGAAGTCGTGTCAGAAATGATATTCTTTGGAAGATCACCGGCATCCATACGCGCAGCTTCCGCTCTTTCGCGCCTTGCAACTTCCCTTTTTATATCAGAGCCGGTCTTTTGAAACTCCGTAGCATGTTCCCTGATATTTTCCAAAACCTCCTGCTGCATGGCCTCTTTTTCCAGTTTCTTAGCAGCTTCCTTTTTTTCCTCTTTCTTCTTTTCAGAAGCCTCTTTTGCTTCCTCTTCACGCTGTTTCTGTTCTTCATCTATGTTATCTACAGCATCTTTAGTCAAAAGAGTTACCGTCTCGCTGTTTGCAGCATCAAGAATATCCTCAGCAGCATTCTGGGCATTGAGCATATCCTGAGATTTGGCACGTTCCGATTTCATATCGGCATATCCCTGAACATTTCCTGCCTGCAGTTGCTTTGCCCGTTCAATATCAGCGGCGTTTTGCTGATTACTGAAAATATAAAATGAAGCCTTCTGCTGATACTCAGAGTATTTTTCTTTTTCTTCATCAGACATGGTCTCAAGATCAGGATTTTCAGGATCTATCCCGTACTCTTCCCGAAGTTCCTGAAGCTTTTCATTATTTGCCTTGGTATCCATGGTCTTTTCATATATTTCATCCTGAAGGCGCTTTATCTCATCTTTAATCGACTGCATCTGCGCATCAAGCTTCTTTTCTCCCTTAAAAGCATCGGCTACCACTTTCATAGCCTGCTTTTTGGCGTAGTTCTGGCGCTGCTCAAAAAGGCTCTCCTGTCCCATATTTGTACATGAAAGAGAGATCGTATTTCCGCTTTTTTTAACTGTCTTTTTGGGGTCCGGAGCATGAGGTGTCTCATCATAGGTTTTTACCTGATTGTTTAAAGCCTCAGAGTTTTGTTGTATCTTCATCGTCCCTCCTTACCTCTATCCATCCCATTTTACCAAATATATGCTCAAATACGTGGTGAACCATAAAGAAATATCCTCCCGGGAGGATCACAAAAAGAAAGATGAAATACCTGCAAAGGCAGATAAATCCAATAAGAAAGGCTGTTAAAAAGATCATCCAGCCGATGTTGTTCATGGCAAGAACCGAGGATTTTGCAAAGACAGCTTTTATAGAATCATCGAATCTGCTCTGATAGGAAAAGACAGCAATCTGCCACATAAAAGCCATGACAGCACACACAAGTAAAGGATAGTACAAAGCCCCAAGGCTGCTCCCCTCCGCCATTGCCATCCTTGTAAGATAAATATCAAAACCAAGAAAAATATCAAGTGCAAGACAAATAAGCCATATAACAGTGGCCTTTTTGAAGTTACTCAAAAAGGCCTCTTTATACGTTTCAAAAAGATATCCCTCATTTTTAAGTCTCTTGTGAATGGTGTAGTACATAGCAACCGTGGCTGCACCTGCGGTAAAAACAAGAACGCTTCCAAGATACCACAAAATGCTGATCCACACTATATCCACCAGTCCCGCCAAGACTGTAAATATCTTGTGATCAAATATTGTTTTCATAAGAAAAAACAGGCCTGCCTTCTTTATACTCTACAGGCATTATCATAGCATGTCTGCTGGGATAATACAGCGGGTCTCCCACAATTTCCTTTTCCGTTCTGGCGTGATAGACCATAATATCCCTGCCCTCTTCATTCGTTGTAAAAGAGTTGTGGCCGGGGCCGTAAACTCCGTGGGCCTCAGAGGATTCCAATACAGGAGTCCTGCTCTTTTTCCAGCTTAGAGGATCTAATAGATCACTGTTTTCATCAGCTTCCAGCATGCCCATGCAATAGCATATTCCTGTTTCGCTGGCGGAATAGGTCACAAAGATCTTTCCCTCATGCTTTAATACAGAAGGTCCTTCATTTACCCAGAACCCGCAGCGCTCCCAGTCATAATCGGGAGTTGTGAGCATCACCTGAACAGTATCAAGACTGTAGCCGTTTTTCATGCGGCCTATGTAAAGATTTGATATCTGCTTGCCAACACCCACTTTTTCAGCCCAGATATAATACCAGCTTCCTTTGTGCTCAAATACGGTGCCGTCCAGAGAAAACGCCCTAAAGGAGTATTCATCCTCATCGCAACACTGCATCATTCCCTTTTCTATCCAGGGATCTGTCATAGGGTCATCGCCTGTGCACTCAAGCACATAAGGGCGAAGAGCCCAGATATCGTCTACATCGGATCCGGCATAGTAGATATACCATTTTCCGAAAAGAAAATGTATCTCAGGCGCCCAGATATGCATGCTCTGGGGACCTTTTTCATGCTTGTGCCAGACCTCTTTTTCCTCCGCGCTGCAAAGATCATACAAAGAATCCGATGCTCGCAAGACGATCCTGTCGTATTCGGGAACAGAAGCTGTAAAAAAGTACCTTCCGTCCGCCGCCCTTGTTACGAAAGGATCAGCCCTCTGTGGTATCCAGGGCTTGTTATATATGTCCTTTTCCATTGTATTTCTCCCTGAAATTTGCAAAATATAGCGGCGCCACGTAACATGCCGCCGCAAAAAGATGAACGTTTATTTTGTTATTCTTATGACATTCCAGCTAAGAGCCGGGAGCTTGATAAGAGCTTTTCCTCCCAAAACGCTTCCTCCATTACCCTTTTCAGGGTAAACGTTTTTGGGATTTTCCTCTGTATTAACGGCCTTAACATCATCGTGATGCATAAAGATATGCTCCACTTTTGAAAGGCCTTCAAAAGACCGAAGGTCAACTTCAAGCTCATAGTCAGCTTCAAGGTCACGGTTAACCGCAAATACTGTCACATTGCCCTCTTCATCAACAACTGATGCGGTGTCGATGTAAGGCACGTTGTCATAATCACTGCAGGAATAAACAGGGCTTGTAGTCAAAGACCTAAGCGCTGTTCCCCTTCCGTATTTTGAAGCGTGCATAAAAGGATAAAAGATTGTCTGAGCCCAGGCACCGCCTCCGTTTTTTGTCATGATGGGAGCAATGACATTTACAAGCTGGGCAAGACATGCGATCTTTACACGGTCTGAATTGTTAAGCAGTGTGATAAGAATGGAGCCCACCAAAAGAGCATCCTCAAAGTTGTAGATATCCTCCAAAAGAGGAAGGGCTTCTTTCCACTTGTCACGCTTTTTAAGCTCTTCATCCTGCTCGTTTGAATGGTACCAGACGTTCCACTCATCAAAGGAAAGATTCACCACGTGGTCACTGTGTTTCTTTGCCTTGATGGCATCGCAGATGGCCGCAACGCTCTTGATAAATGCATCCATATCCATGGTGCGCGCCAAAAATCCGGGAGTATCTCCCGTGGGATTGCCGTAATATCTGTGAAGTGAAACGTAGTCCACGTTCTCATAGCACTCATCCAGCATCTCCATCTCCCAGGAACCGAAGGTTGGCATCTCCGAAGAGGATGAACCGCAGGCCACAAGCTCAATGGAATCATCCACCCACTTCATCATCTTGGCTGCTTCATTGGCTATTCTTCCATACTCTTTGGCGGTCTTTTGCCCCATCTGCCAGGGACCGTCCATTTCATTTCCAAGGCACCAGAGCTTTATTCCAAAGGGTTCCTTTTTTCCGTTTGCAATACGCATATCGGAGAACTTGCTGCCCGAAGGATGGTTTGCATATTCCACTATATCTCTAGCCTGCTCAGGTCCTCTTGTTCCTAAGTTTACAGCATACATAAGTGAGCTTCCTGCTTTTTCTGCCCACTTCGAAAACTCGTGAAGTCCAACTTCATTTGTCTCTGTGGTAGCCCATGCAAGGTCAAGTCTCTTTGGACGCTTTTCCACAGGTCCTACGCTGTCTTCCCAGTTAAATCCGGAAACAAAATTTCCTCCCGGATAACGAACTATCGGCACATCAAGCTCTTTTACCAGATCAAGGACATCCTTCCTGAAGCCCAGTTCATCCGCAGTCTCGTGGGTAGGCTCGTAAATTCCGCCGTACACCGCTCTTCCCAGATGCTCGATAAAGGATCCGAAAATCCTCTCATCGACCTTGCTTATGACGAAGTCTTTGTCCAAAATGATCTTTGCTTTTTTGTTTTCCATCACTCTTACCCCTTAACGCTTCCTGCAGCCATACCTGCAATAAATGTTTTCTGATTTAAAAGGAAAATGATCATGATAGGTAAAACGCTCATAACCGCTCCCGACAAAAGAAGATCGTAGTTATTGCCGTAAGGCGTAAGGAGCGACTGAAGTCCTATGGGAAGTGTCTGCATCTCGGAAGTTCTAAGGACTATCATGGGCCAGACCATGGAGTTCCAGCTTCCCATTGCAAGAAGGATCGTCATGGCGCCGTAGGCAGGGAGCATGATGGGCATCATAAGTCTGAAAAAGATACCAAACTCACCGCAGCCGTCAATTCTGCCTGACTCCATGATCTCAGTGGGAAGTCCGCTGGCAAACTGCCTGAAAAAGAAAATTCCCGTAGCAGGCACTATGAAAGGAAGCACAACTCCCGCATAAGTATCAATGAGCTTTAATGAATTGATCTCCTTGTAAAGAGGCAGGATCAGAATCTCCACGGGAACCATCATTACCAGCAGAACCAGAAGGAAGATCAGATTTCTTCCCTTAAATCTGTACTTGGCAAGGCCGTATCCCACAAGAGATGAGAAAAAGAGTCCCACTCCCACCTGTATGACCATTATCACAATACTGTTAAGATACCACTTTAAGTATATTCCGTCACGTTCTGTAGATAAAAGTCCGTAGTTTACAAGGCTGTAGTTTTCAAAATCAAATTTAAACTGAAGTCCGTTTCGGATCATCTCGCTTCCCGGTTTGAAAGATGAGATCAAAAGGAAGAAGAAAGGCATAAGGGCTATAATGGCAAATACCAAAATTATAAGAGTCCCCAGCACCACCAGAACTATTTTTTTCTTTTTCATATTTGCAACCTTCTTTCTATACTGTTAGTCTGCGTTCTTGCCAACAGGATCCGTTATGGACAACTGAATGATGTTTATGATAAGAACTCCCGCAAGAAGCGTTATACCTGCGGCAGATGCAATTCCGAAGTTGTTGCGGTTAAATCCCTGGGCATAAATATAGCTGACTATGGTAGCTCCGATATCTCCCGGTGTCCTTGCGCTGTTGAACAAAGTGAAGGCCTCGGCAAACATTGAAAAGCCGCCGTATATTGAAATAGTAAGTACATATATGATAGTGGGTTTTACTCCGGGAACCGTTATGTGAAAGAAACGCTGCCAGGCGTTGGCGCCGTCTATGGTAGCCGCTTCATAAAGATCCCTTGAAATAGTCTGAAGTGCAGAAAGATAATACACGATGTTTACTCCAAGCCATTTCCATACACAGAAAACCGTAAGAACAATCCATGTGGTAGTTCTTTTTTCAAGCCATCCCTGAGGCTTAATGCCAAAGGTTCCGATGACGGCATTCATAAGTGCCGCAGAGTTGGACGAAAATGCATATTTAAAGAAAAGTCCCGCCATTACTACACTGGTAAGAGCCGGTATAAAAAGAGCACTCTTAAAGATACCGCTCTGAACAACAAATTTTGAATCCAGAAGTACCGCCAGCACAAGAGGAAGGGGTACAAGGATCAGGCAGGTAAAGAATGTGTAGATGGCTGAGTTTTGAATCGCCATCTTGAAGTAATCATCCATAAGGAGTTTATAGTTTGCAAATCCCGCAAACTTAGGCGGTGCAAAGCCCACCTGCTGACAAAGACTCGTCCATAAGGTGGATGTTATGGGATAAATAAAAAACACCAGGAAATAGATAATGAACGGGGCGGTGAATATGTAGGGCGCCACCTTGAGCATCTGGATCTTCCCGGCTTTTGATGTCTTTTCACTATTTTTTGCAATCTCTTTTGACATAGTGACCTTCTCCATTTTCCGTTACATAAAAGCTAGTCTTAAAGTTATGCGGGAACAGCTGTTAAAACTATTCCCGCATACTATTAAATCATATTTACTGCCTTCCGCCCATTACTGCATTGCGCGAAGCTCGTCTGCAGCCTGCTTAAGTGCTTCTTCGGGAGTCTGGTTCTTTTCATGAAGTACGTTGAACATAACCGTCTTCTGAACACGGGTAAGTGCCTCGGGATAAAGAGGATTTGATGTTGAAAGAGCTGAAATAGCTGATGATGTATCGTTCATGACCTCATAAATATTATCGCCGAAGTAATCTGTGAAGCGGTTAGGTGCTGTCATCTCAGGATCGTCGTAAATGTCGGTACGGATAGGATCAAATCCAAGCTCTGTCCATGTCTTGATAGCGCCTTCACGAGAGATCTTTGCAAAGTACAGGAAGTCTTTTGCAAGCTGAACGTCTTTTGCCTGGTTTGTTACAGATGTTCCGGTTCCGCCAAGACCTGCGGAATTTGCTCCACCCTTCTCCCATACAGGAAGCGTTCTTACAGCCATCTTGCCCTTGAGGTCAGGCATGTAATCTGTGAAACGGTTGAGGTACCAGAGAGGTATTCCGATGCAGGCAACGTTGCCTTCGTTCATGTATGCGTACCACTCTTCACTGTGGCAGAAGCCGCCGGGCATCTCGCAGAAGATATCATCATTGATGCCGTCAAGGAGCCACTGAAGAACCATGATGTTTGTGTCGCTGTCAAGAGTAACCTCTCCTGTCTCAGGATCAAAGAAGTCGCCCTTAAGCTCTGTTATAAGAGGATAATATGTCCAGTGCTCTGTTGTCTCACAAGCCATGATGTACTTGCCTGTCTTTTCGCGGATAACCTTGCCTGCCTCTTTGAAATCATCCCATGTCTCAATGGAATTGATGTCAACGCCTGCCTGCTCGAAGATCTCTTTGTTGTACATAAGGCAGGTAGCACCTACGTGGTAGTCAACGCCGTAGTAATTGCCGTGGTTTGCATAGTTGTCAAATCTACCCATGATAAGGTTTTCTTTATCGGGTTCGATAACATCATTTAAAGGAACCAGAGGAATGTTAGCCTCATCGCCTGTGATAAAGTTCGCATACATAGCGATCTCAATGTCTACGATATCAGGAGCGCCTGTTCCTGTCTGAAGTGAGATCATCAGATTGTTGTGAAGATCGTCATATCCAAGGGTCTCTGCCTTGAAATCAATAGGTCTGTCAGGATAAGTCTCGTTCCATCTCTTTGCTGCATTTTCCATGAAGGTCTGATGAGCTGCCTGGAATGTCCAGAAGGTAAGCTCCTGTGCACCTTCCGGTGCAGGTGTATCTGTGCTTTCCGAAGCTGTTTCTGTTTTAGCTCCCCCGTTATCTTCCTTTGGAGCGTTTGCAGGTGCTGAGCTTCCGCCACATCCTGCCAGCGACAATGTAGTGATCGCCGCCATGAGTAATGCTACGATTCTCTTTTTCATTTTGAATCCTCCTAAAGTAAATTGAAACACAACAGATAATTTGGGTTTTTGTGCGTTTTGTATAGTTTTCGCACTCCACTTGTTGGTTTTATAATAATTCTTCACATATAATCTGTCAATATTATTTCGTGAATTTTTGAATTATTTTGCATTTTGCACATTTGCTTTGGAAATTGCTAAACTTATATGTACATGTTTTTTATCGTTTTTCAGACAAGTTTGGCTTTTTCCAAACTAAATATATACATTTTATTCTATTTATGTTAAAATTAGTCTTGTTTATTGATCAGAAGCGAAAGGATCCGTATAAAACATGAAATATATCAGCGATCTGTCCAAGTCCGTCCCACTCTTTAAATGTCTGGGTTCGGATGTCAGAATAGCCATTTTGGAAATGCTTTCCAACGAAGGCCCAATGTCCATGAGCGATATCGCCGAAAGGCTTGATATCACCGCAGGTTCACTTTCCTCTCACATAAAGATGCTTGCAGAGTGTGGACTTATCAATATTAGTTTTGTTTCAGGAAAGCACGGTCTTCAGAGGATCTGTACTCTGGCAGACGAAAAGATAATGATAGACTTTGAAAGAGCCAATAACAGTAAGAATGTTTACGAAACCGAGATCGGCATAGGTCTTTATTCAGACTACGATGTATATCCCACCTGCGGAATATCTACCGGCGATCATCTCATAGGAATAGTTGACGATCCCAAATATTTTGCCTCCCCCGAGCGCGTAAGCGCAGGTATTCTGTGGTTTACCGTGGGATATGTGGAATATATCATTCCAAACTTTTTGGAAGAGGATCAGGTTCCGCTTGAGCTCCTTCTCTCCTTCGAAATAGCAAGTGAAGCTCCCGGCATCAGAGAGGACTGGCCAAGCGACATTCAGTTCTCCATCAATAACGTCCCCGTATGCATGTGGACTGCACCCGGAGATTTCGGCAAAACTCCCGGCATATACACTCCCAAGTGGTGGGATCCCAACTGGAATCAATACGGACTTTTAAAGTTCCTTTCCATCAACGAATCCGGCACCTCAATAGACGGAGTAAAGGTATCCGATGTGACCTTGAGCGATCTTGATATCACCTCCGGTTCCACCATCAGATTCAGGATGTCCGCAGACGAAACAAGTAAGCACAAAGGCGGCTTTACCATCTACGGCCACTCCTTTGGCAACTACCCCCAGGACATAAAGGTGCGCATGCAGTACAAAGCAAATGAATGATAATAAAAGAGAGACCTTACATCAAATGTAAGATCTCTCTTTTTTCGAATGGAATATTAAAGCTGCTCTCCTGCTGCCTCTTTCGAAGCAAAAGGTCCCGGTATCACAAAAGCGGCGCGGTGATCACCAAAGTAATCGTGATCAAAAGCGATAGGGGTTCCGTCAGGATTTTCATATTTCTGCTGAGGTTCAAAGGCCTTTCCCAAAGTCTCCGTCGAGATCATGTCAACCTTAAAGTTCTCCACCAGCTCAAAGATATTGGTATCAAGGAAGTATTTTCCATCCTTTTCAACCACATCCACATATGCTTTTGGCGATCCGCCCTCAAAAGAATTCTTTTCTTTCTTCCAGGGCTTTGCTCCCTCAAAGTACGCATTTCCGTCTATCCACACAGGAAGATGTGAAAAATGGAAAGGATCGTGCTTCATCATGTTGGGATGTTCTTCTTCCATATCAAACTGAGGAAGCCACTCGTCATAAGTGGGATATTCATCAAAGCACCAGGTTCCGGCTTTTCTGTTTTCCACATACTTTTTATCAGGCTCTGAATCATTCAAAAGAACCAGATCCTCTGAAGGCCATTTCTGGATAAAGATGTTGTTGTATATCCGATCGTCTCCGTGAAGAATGGTCATAAAGCCCATAACTTCCGTTCTGTGAGGCATGTGATAAGGTGTGTACCTCCAGGTCGTTCCCTCTCCCACCATGGTAAAGGATCCGGCGCAGAGATTGTGCACCATAGCTACGCCCTGAGTTGCTATACGAAGAGACACATCCGACAAAAGAATGTTATTGTCAATAAGCGTAGGTCCGTGGCTTACTTCCACAAAGATATCCTGGCAGGTCATGCCGCCCTCAAGCTGCTCGGCAAATTCAGGACGCTGGTTGTCATGCAAAAGATTCTGGGTGATCCTTGTTCCCTGAGCTTCCCAGTCGCACCAGATACCCATTGTGCAGTGGTGTATGTGGTTTCTTCTCATCACAACATCAATGGCTGCATGCATCTTTATTCCGGCTATCTCGGCGCCGCCAAGCTCCATCATATTATTGATGTGATGGATATGGTTGTCCTCAATGATGCTGAAGACTCCGCCCATACGGCCGATGATGCCGCCCTGCTCGCAGTGGTGGATATTGTTTCGTCTGATGATATGGCCGCCGATCTTTTCTTTAAGCCATCCGTAGTACTGTCCGCGGCAGACAGAATCTCTTTCCATCTGTGTAGGACTCTTAACATGCTTTGTTGTATAGAAATTGCTGTTCTCAGGATCGTAGTAACGTCCCACGCAGATTCCTGCACATTTACTTCCCCAGATATCACAGTCTTCGATGATCCAGCCCTTACTCCAGTGAGGACTTATCATTCCGTCCTGATATGCTGCGGGAGGAGCCCAGGTTGTGGCAGCTTTATTGATATTAAAGCCCCTTACCGTGATATAGCCAATGCCCTCTTTCTGCGGCATAAAGCACTCGCGTCTCACTGTGATCTCAACATTTTCCTTGCTTGGATCTGCCCCGCCAAAGTTAGCATAAAATACTGTTTCATCAGTATCTTTATCCTGTTTGGCAAACCATTTCCTCTTGGATTTTTCAGGTACCCAGGAGCATTTATAAACTGCAGCTTCAATGCACTCCTCGATACTAAGAGCCTCATAAAGAGCCTCGTCATTAAGCCAGACGCAGCCTGTATGCTTGTTGGGAGTTGCAAAGTACCAGTCGCCGTAGACAAGAGTGGTATAAGGATTGTAGCCTCCAAAGATGCCGTTTTTAACCCTTGCAGTCCAAACATCTCCCTTATACTGAGTCCAGCCCGTAAGCTTTTCCGCACCTGTTATTACTGCTCCAAGAGGGTCTCTGCTCCTGTAAACAATGCGGTTTTCCTCTGTTCCGGCATTTACGGGATCAACATATTCTCTGTAAACACCGGGTGCAACCACGATCTCATCTCCGGGCTGTGCGATCTTTGCCGCCTCTCCTATTCTTTTAAAAGGCAGCTTTTCGCTTCCGTTCCCATCGTGCTTTGCGTTAACATCAACGTAAATTATCATAAAAACCTTCTTTCTTAGTAGTTACTTAGCCCTTTACAGCGCCTGCCATCATACCCTTAACAAGCTTGTCCTGGAAAATGATAAAAAGAATGATCATAGGAAGGACAGAAAGAGTCAAAACCGCAAGGATGATGGGTATATCCAGGGCGTGCTCACCTTTAAACTGGCCAAGCGCCAGAGGAAGAGTCTTGTGGGAGGGTGTCTGCAAGAGGGTATTTGCAAAAGCAAACTCATTCCAGGTAGCAACGCCGTTATAGATAGCCAGAGTCGAAAGTCCGGATTTGGAAAGCGGAAGAATTATCATAAAGAAATTGCGGAAACGTCCACATCCGTCGATCTCCGCCGACTCTTCAATCTCCTTGGGTATTGTCATCATAAATGCCGTAAGGATAAATACCGACATAGGCAGTGCAAAGGTTACATAGGGTCCTATCAAAGACCCGAGCCTGTCATAGAGTCCCATATCCGTTGTCAGCTTAAAGACAGGGATCAGGGTCACATGCATAGGCACTGACATCATGGCTACTATTGCCGCATATATAAATCCCCTGAAGCGGAATTTCATCCTGGCAAGAGGATATGCCGCAAAAGAAGCTATTGCCAGCATAAGAAGCAGTGATACCGTAACAACGATGACACTTCGAAGGAAATAGCCAAAGAATCCATGAGTCACTACTTCAACGTAGTTAAGGAAATACCAGGGATCCGGCAGATGGAAAACGCCCTGCTGAAGCATATCAAACTGCTTGCGAAATGAATTGAGCACCATGAACACAAAAGGTGTAAGGGTCAGAACCAGCCATATGCAGGCCAGAAGGATTGCGAAGGTCCATGCAATAACGGACTTTCTTTTTTCTTTTGCATAATCAATTTCTTTTGACTGCATATCAATAATCCTCCTTAACCACAAATACCTTTTGGAACATAAGAGCAATAAAGGTGATCAGAATAAACATTCCCGCTGCAACACAGGAGCCATAGCCCATATTGAACTGCTGGAAGGACAGCTTGTACATGTAGGTAGCCATAAGCTCCGTGGAATTTACAGGGCCGCCCTGAGTCATATTCCAGATCAGGTCAAAGTATTTAAGAGAGCCTATAAGAGACATGGTGCAGGCAGTCTTAAAGATAGGCCCCAGAAGCGGGATCGCGATCTTTCTGACATACTGCCCGCGGGTCGCCCCGTCGATTATGGCAGCTTCATATATGGTGGTATCAATATTGCCGTAACCTGCGATGAAGTAAACCATATAGAAAGGGGTATACTGCCAAGCCATTACACCAATGACAGCAAACAGTGCATGGGGCGACCTGCCCAGCAGATCTATGGTGATCTTCTTTCCCTGGATTATAGAGGCCAGAGAAGAAAAGATACCGCCGTTGGTAGCAAGTGCATAGGTAAACAGGAAAGCAATAGCTACAGAGCTCATAAGATATGGCAGGAACCATATGATCTTGAAAATATTGAATTTTTTGCCTCCTGCATCAAGGAAAGTTGCAAGCAACATTCCTATGGGAATCTGCAACAGGATGGAAAATACCATGATGACCACGTTATGGCCAAAGGCAGACCAGAAATTCGCATCATGTATCAATGTCACCCAGTTTTCCATACCGATAAAGGTTCGGGCTGCAGAGATTCCGTTCCACTTGTAGGCACTGATAACGAAGGTATCAATGATCGGGTAAATGAAATAAACAGCGATCAGGAAAAATGTAGGAAAAAGAAATACTCCTGCCGCAATGGCAGTTCTTCTCTTTTTCACCTTCGCAAGGCTGTTACTGCTTTCGTTTTTCGATGCCATACTTCCTCCTAATATCCGAAAACTGTCTGCCGTCCAAAGGCCGGCAGACAGCCAATATTTTTTGCTGACTTACTTGGTAGTTATGTTTTATTACTCTTCGGCAATAGCAGCCTGCATAGCTGCATCCTGATCAGCTCCGATCTGTTCTCCGTTCTTTTCAAGCCCGAACAAAGCAGACATGCTGTTCTTGTGTACTTCTGTTACAGAAGCGGGAAGATACTGGTCATACCAGAGCTGTACGTTTGAAGCGTTGAAGAATACATCTGTGATGATCTTCATGTTAGGATCTGTAACCTGCTCCTCAAATCCCTTGATGGAAGGAGTCTGGAAGCTGTCCATCTGCATCTGGTTGTAGGTATCATCATTGTAGTACTGAGTTGCAAGAACATACATAGCATCAAGCTTGGCCTGATCGCCCTTGCTGTAGAAGTTGAAGCAGTTACCGATAGCTGTTCCGATCTCAACATTCTGAGGAACACCCTTAGCCTTGGCTTCTGTATCCTCAGGGAAACGGAATACGCCGATGTTCTCCTGATACCATTCAGCATTATCTGATGACATGCTGCCTGCCATCCATGAGCCGTGAAGCATCATTGCACAACTTCCGTCATAGAGGAGCTGCTTGTCCTGACCATCATCGGGAGAAAGTGAGTTAACACCATCCGGGAAATAACCCTTCTTAACCCAATCCTGAATCTTGTCGCTTGCGAAAAGGAATGCCTCTGAACCAAAGGAACCTTCCTGAGTATAAGCTGCATCGAACTCGTCATTGCCTGAGTGACGTGCAACAAGATACATGTAGTACATTGATCCTGTCCACTTCGGAGCATTTGCGAGTGCGAAAGGTGTGATGCCGGCTGCCTTCAGCTTGGCGCATACATCTTCGAGTTCGTCAAGTGTTGTCGGAACCTCAAGGCCGTTATCCTTGAAGATGGTCTTGTTATAGAATACATCACAACCGGAAAGGCTGCCGAACGGGATCCCGAGGATCTGTCCTTTGTAGGAACCCTGTGCGATCGCAGCATCGATGAAATCAGGATGATCGTACGTGTTGTACATATCCGTGATATCATCTGCAAAACCGGACTTGAAGTACTCAGCCATCGGGCCGCCGCCCCATGAAATGTACATATCCGGGCACTGTCCGGAACTCATAGCTACAACCAGCTGCTGCTTGTAGTTATCGTTCTGCTGATGAACCTGTTCTACATGGATGTTCGGATAGTCTGCCATGAAACGAGCCACTGCAGCTTCCTGTGTAGACTTGTTCGGATCCTCTGTTGCGATGTCCCAAAGAGTAATGGTCATCTCATCTGTTGTCAGCTGAGGCAGATTCTTGCCGTCGGTCTGCTTAGCGCCGGTGGATGCTTCTGCTGCATCAGCTGTTTCGGCAGGAGCTGCATCATCTGCTGCCGGTGCCTCCGTCGCTGTTTCTCCGGCAGGAGTTGCAGGTGCTGCTGCTTCTGTGCCACCGCATCCTGCAAGTGTTGCGGCGATCATTGCTGCTGCCATGATCGTAGCCAATAACCTCTTCTTCATACTTAATCCTCCTTTTAAAAATGATGGAAAAATGAACTCCACAATTTATGTTATAATGATTCTGCAAAATAATCGCATCAAAAATTGCTATTTCTCATACCAATATTGCTATTCTTTATGTGCATATTATATAATATGAGGTGTGAAAATCATAAAAAAATGCATAAAATGACGGATTTTAGGCAATTTCAGTGTGGCATATTAGCAATTATTGCCACAACTATCAATTATTGCTATTTTTAGCATAATTTTGTAAAAGGAGAGACTTCAGATGAACATAGAGAAATCCACTGCCCGTGAAAGCGTTCCGCACCGGTTCAATACCAACATCCGGATGTATATCAACGAAACAGATACCGACTATCCGCCGCACTGGCACACGGATATTGAGATCATTCAGCCAACCGAGGGCACCTATAAGG
>JAILOW010000117.1 GCA_024690635.1 Butyrivibrio sp. | reverse complement strand
ACAAGTCTCTTTGAACAGGAGGCTGAGGAGGATATTACGGATCTTCTGTATTTTGCTGACTGCGAGAGGGATAAGTTCTGCCTTTACCTTGAAAAGATAAAGAGAACCAGGAACGGCCTTGATTTTATCGCACCGGCCAAGACTGCCATGCAGGTCAAGGAGATCAGCTATGAAAAGATAAGGGAGCTCGTTGAGCTCTTAGCAAGAGAGGCGGGATACCAATACATTCTTTTTGACTTAAAAGACTATCCTGACGGCTTCTTTGAGATCCTTGATATGTGCGACATCGTCTATACCGTTATGAGAAACAACTCAGCTGACCATTACAGACTTGGAAGGTATGAGAAGGCTCTTTTGGAAAATGACTATGAGAGAGTTCTTACAAAGTCCATGAAATGTCTGCTTCCGGATGGACGGGATATCACTGCCTACAACAGATTTATTGAGGACATCCTGATAAGGAGCAGGGAGGTAACCGGCATTGGAGCGTAAGCTGCAGGAGATGAGGGCTGTGCTCAAGGACCGGGTCATGAACTCGCTGGACTTCTCCAGGGAGATCACGGACCGGGAGATGTACGAGATCATCGACAGGGAGATATCAATGCAGCTACGGCACAGGGCAGTTACTCTCGAGGAGAGAAAGAGCCTCAGGCAGCAGGTGTTTCACTCGATTAGAAAACTAGATGTATTGCAGCACCTTGTAGATGATCCGACCATCACTGAGATTATGGTCAATGGCACCGACAACATCTTTATCGAGAAAAACGGTGTGATCATGGAGTCGGATTGCAGGTTTGAGTCAAGGCAGCGCCTTGAGGATGTGGTCCAGCAGATCGTATCTTCCTGCAACAGAGTGGTCAATGAGTCATCGCCGATAGTGGATGCAAGGCTCGATAACGGGTCACGTGTAAATATTGTGCTTAGCCCTGTCGCATTAAACGGCCCGATTGTTACCATAAGAAGATTTCCCGAAAAGCCCATCACCATGAGGCGGCTCATAGAGCTGGGTTCAATATCCGAATATCTAAAAAATTATATCGAGGTTCTTATAAAGGCCGGATATAACATCTTTATTTCCGGTGGTACGGGTTCCGGTAAAACCACCTTTCTGAATGCTCTTTCGGATTTTATTCCAAAGGATCAAAGACTAATAAGCATAGAGGACAACGCAGAGCTCCAGATCCTGGGGGTTCCAAACCTTGTGAGGATGGAAGCCAGAAACGCAAATGTGGAGGGATGCAGGCCAATAACCATCAGGGACCTTATTAAGTCATCACTTCGTATGAGGCCTGACTGGATCGTGGTCGGTGAGGTCAGAGGCGATGAGTGCGTTGATATGTTACAGGCCATGAACACGGGTCATATGGCCATGTCCACAGGACACGCCAACAGTGCAGAGGATATGCTATCGAGAATTGAGACCATGGTGCTTATGGGGATGGAGATTCCGCTCCCGGCAGTAAGAGGACAGATCGCATCGGGAATAGATATCGTGGTGCATCTTGGAAGGCTAAGGGACAGGACCAGGAAGGTGCTGGAGATATGTGAGCTGGAAAAGGAGCTTGATCCCGAAAGCGGAAGGATAAAGGTGAATACCCTCTTTAGGTTTGAAGAGGAGGGCGAGGATGAACGAGGAAAGATCATAGGGAAATGGAGGAAAGTAAGTGAACTTAAAGCGACTGAAAAGCTTATGGCAGCAGGCCTTAGCTTACCCGAGGGGGATAAATGACATCCCGATACTTTTGCAGGGAGTGCTGATTGCACTGGCCTTTGGCAGGCTCTTCTACGATTCCTGGATTGCTGTGGCAGCTCTTTTACCTGTTGTGTTCCCGTGGTACGTGTATCAGAAAAAGCGCCAGATAGAGAGAAATACAAGGCTTATAGGGATCCAGTTCAGGGATGCGATAAGCTCGGTTCTGACAAATCTCAAGGCCGGATACTCTCCGGAGAATGCTTTCCTTGAGGCGATCCATGACATGGAACTTCTCTATGGGAAAAAGAGCCTTATCTGCACAGCACTTTCTAAGATAGGCAAGGGGATAAAGAACAACATTCCCCTGGAAAAGCTCATCTACAGGCTGGGAAAGGAGTCGGGCAACAGCGACATAAGGGATTTTGCGGAGGTTTTTGCCGTGGCCAAAAGGAGTGGTGGCAACATGACACAGATAATATCAAGGACCATCACGGTAATTTCCCAGAAGATGGATGTGGAAAAAGAGATCGACGTGCTTATCAGCGCAAAGAGGATGGAGGCAAGGATCATGAATATGGTGCCCTTCTTCATTATCTTTTACATAAGTCTTACAAGCCCCGGCTTTTTTGACCCGCTCTATCACAACCTGTTCGGGATCGTGCTCATGAGTATCTGCATGGGATTTTATGCCTTTGCTTATTTTATGTCGGAAAGGATAGTAAACATCAATGTCTAAGCTTGCATTTACATATTTGATATTTCCGCTTGTGATGCTGATCCTGTGGTTTCTTTCAAAAGACCTCGAGCTTCCGCAAGGGATTGAGGACACCGGGATAAGCAGGGCTTATCTGAAGATCTCTCTTTTTATCTTCAGGAACATAAGGGGGAGGGTAAGGTCTTTTTCCTCGGAAAAAATACGTATGTATCTGGGGACACTTGAGCAGAAAAAGGATCTGGACAGTGCAGAGACCGAATACTTTATCAGGAAGATAAGCGTTGTGCTCCTTATGGCAAGCGCCGGATGCTTTTTGGCCTTCATGATGGCCATCGGCGCCGGGCAGAGCTCCAAGATAAACGAGGGAGGAGTTATTGAAAGAAACTCCTTTGGCGAGAAGGAATACGAAGTTGACCTGGTGGCCACAGATGAAAACGGCGAAGAGATCGGCGAGTACACACTTCCTGTGGAGACAAGGCAGTACACGGATGAAGAAGCAAATGCCCTGTTTGAGGAGGCATCGGAGACCCTTGAGAGGATCGTCCTTAAGGAGAATGAGAGTTTTGATGATGTGACGAAAGACCTGGACCTTGTAGAGAAGATCCCGG
>JAILOW010000095.1 GCA_024690635.1 Butyrivibrio sp. | reverse complement strand
TATGAACTTTATACTGGATGAAAAAGCAGGGCTTTCAAAGGAGCCTTGTAAGCCTTACCTGACAGCACTTGTCAATGAAAACAAAAGAGATATTTATGACGACGAATACAGGTCATTTAGAATATTAAAGGTTTTAGAAAGCGATAAAGAACAGGCCATGATGCTTGGGTGCATGCCTGAGTTTGGCGATTATCATTCTGTTAACGACGAATGTGCCACAACGATCAAAGAATCGGAAAACTTCTCTTTGGAAGAGATGGAAGAAGCAAAAAAACTTGACAGGGAATTTGATGAATACCACAAAAGTGCCCCGTATTATGTCAACGGTCTGTTTTTTGATGAAAAACCGGGGTACAGCTCATGGGATACAGAAAAACGTTATCCAAGGTATGAGCTCCTCGATGAAGCGAGATTTAAATGCCCCGCATATGTAAATTCTCTGGATAAGGCAGAGCTTTGGCTTCTTAACAACCACCCTGATTTTCACATGGGATGTGGTATTCATCAGGACTGCAGAGGCGGAGACTTTATGATGAGTGCTGTTCCCTGCAATGAATACGCACTTTATAAGACATGGGAAGACAGAAGATTAAATGCAGAGTCAAGATTAGAAGAACTCTTTTCAAGGCTTTCAGAAGATGAAAAGGCTCATTTTTCGGATAAGCTTGGGCCTATAGAGCACGGATTTATGGGAAAAAGAAAGGAAGACGCAATGTTAGAGAAAGATACTCAGCCGTCATCGGATCCGGAATACAAAGAAAAAGCAAAAGAACACTCTTTAGAAGATGTTATTCCCGGGGAGAAAAAACCTGAGCAGCACCTGGATAAAAACTATATGATCATTTGGCAAAGAGATGATGCGCATACATTTGTAGACCTCAAATGCCTCAAAGACAGAGGAATAGAACCTAAAAGAAGCGATTATACGGCCGTGTATATAGGTCCTAAGGTGTCTTCATTTGATGAAGCTTATACAAAGTTCCAAAATACAGAGGATACGCCCGATGATTATATGGCGCGTTCCTTGTCAGTAGGGGATATTGTTACCATAAATGATAACGGGAAAGATAGAAGCAGCTACGTTGAATCGATAGGATTTACGCCTTTAGACGACTTTACCAAAGACATGTATCTGGTTAACGGGATTATCCACGATAAGACACAGATGACTGCTGCAGAAGTAGAAAAGTTCGAAAACATATACCAGAAGGATATAGATAACAGTAAGACCATAGGCTCGGAAAACATTGCAGAAGATGTTAGAGACAGGGATTTAAACGCAAACGGCTATGCAGATAAATATGACGAGGAATATGATGAAGAACTAGTAAGATAAGTTTACTATACAGAGAATTATTTTCTGTACAGTAAAAATATTCGTCTGATGGTAAAATTTCGTATCATGGTATATTATACAGAAAAGTGATTACGATTTTGAATCTCCTATATTTAAATAAAAAGATAGGAGAATGAAAACATGCAGGAAATGTATAAGATTTTAGAAGAATTACAGGCGACAGCCCTAACACCGGACCAGATGGCCCTTGTTAAGAGACTTGCCAATACATGTGGAAGCAATGCTCAGAATGTTAAAAACGAAATACTCTCTCTTATAGACCTTGAGGTTAATACTGACACGGTAGACGTCAACGAGATCAAATCGATTATCATGCGTGCCGGTAACGATATTTAAGGAAAGAGAGTTAATAATATTATGAAGTACATGAAAAAGGAGTATGGAGTAGTGTTGTATCTACATGCCATGCAGGATGCGATGTATTCCATCTTTGACACATTATCCATAATGGATGAAGAGGATCAGTATAATCTGACACAGCTCATTATCTCTGCGCTTAAAACAGCAGATATATTAGACTTTGACCCTCCGATTGCCAGTTCATTCAAAACCCCGGACAATAATCTGGTGGTTGTCTTTATAAAGCAGTTTGCTGATATGTCTTTCGATGAAATGAGGGAAATAGCAAATCAGATGAGAGACGTAGAAGATGAATTGCCTTATTTTGTTGAATATGATGATACACAGATGGCGTATGCGTGCAGGGTGTGTCTGCACCTGCAATCCAGCGTACAGGAACAGGTGGATAAATACGTTAGGGAATTTGAAGAGAAAAAGCGAAAAAATCAAAAGCCAGATAAGCCAAAAGCAAAAACACGCACAAATCCTTTTCTAAAAGAACAGCCGATCTATAAGGTTCCCGCCAGGGACATTTTTAATCTTCTTCCATATGCCGAGTGTATATTTAACAGAAAAAATGATATGTATATCAAAGTAAAGCCCGGTGTTTTATTAGACGAGCTCTATGAAAGATGCGATATCAATGAAAGGGAATATAGAAGATTAGTTCCCGAAGAAGTCCACGTCTCATCAAGAAATGCAGTCTGCAGATAATTACCATACAGAAAATAGACATTAGATTTAAATAATCCATACTTTAGATAAAGGAGTCTGAGGTATGGATTATAATCATTTTATAGGAATGGAATCATTTGAATTTCTAATCTGGCTTGATGAAAATTTCCCAATTACGATCCCACAGGCCATCACAACTGCTGAAGATATGGAAATGGCTGCCGCACAGCTTTTACAGCTTTCTTCGCAGTACGCATACATAGCGGAGCTCGCTTCCTGGTTTAAAGTTGCCACAAGGCAGACCAAAAGGGACGGACTTAAAGAAGATTATGAAGACATGGTTGATAAAAGAGATGCTGTGGATAATAAGATGAAGTCTATCGAGCAGGCATATAAGGGCATCAGCAGGGCTGTGACAATCAGGACGGAAAACAATGCAGAACTTCGCATGACCGGCTCAAAATTCATAGCATAAGCTTAGAAAGAAGGGTAAATTATGGGACTTAAAACAACGCTATTTGCTGTTTTACTTGTTATAGTCATTTCATGGAGAAATAAAAAGATAGCGGATCTGGAAGGAGAAAAATATGCTCCTTACGGGCTCGAAGCCTTCACAGGGATCCTTCCTGAGTTTATTGACAGAATAGAAAAATGGCGACAGAAAAAGCATCAGGACGATACGCCTTATGATACAATGTAAGCAAGTATTTCTAAAGGGAGAAGCGCTTTGTTTTACATATTTTTAGATATAGACGGAGTCTTAAACAAAGAATCCGACTGGAAAATCAAATACAGTATTGATAAAAGCTGCGTAAATGCGTTGAAAGATATCTCTATGCTATGCGAAAAACAATATGGAGACATAAGAATTATCCTTTCCTCCACATGGAAAGCAGGCATATCTAAAGATGGCTCGTCTATACAGATAAAAAATCTTCAAGAAGCGCTGGCGACAGTAGGACTTGCCATTTTTGAGAGTACGCCCATGTCCAATAAGGGCCGCCAGGCTGAGATTGAATATTTCATCCGAAGAAATTCTGTACAGCATTATCTGGTTATAGATGATGATCTGTCACTATTCGAAGAACCAAAGCGATTAAACCTTCTTGTTTCTGATTATAAAAAAGGCTTAACAAAAGACGACGTTAAGACGGTAAAGAAAATGTTAAAGGAAGGATTATAAACTATGGCCACAATACTAATGAGCAAAGACACGCCCGTGTTAAGGTTTGACCTTAATGATGGGGATTTTGCTGTTTTAAATGAACTCAAACTGCCATACCAACTTAAGGGTAAGTTACGTGATATACCAGAAATAAACGACGGAGCAACAAAATACGAGTTGACGCAAACAGCAATAGCCATGAACAAAAACGCCATGGCTCTAACGCATTATTTTGCTTCAAGAGTTTTGCCACTCACAAGAGAAAATGCAAAAAAATTATACAATCTCTTTGGCTTTGACCAAGCACAAGATGATCACACAAAGGCTCTTGTTGCAATCGCATGCCGCTCTGTGTCATTGCAGGACAGCTATTGGGTAAAAGACGAAGCTGATCCTGTCAGCTGGAAAGATGTGAATTTATGGACAAATCATTTAAGTGAAACTGTGGCGTTAGTTGCGCTACACGGGACTAGCCTTACATTGCGTGGCGAAGCTCACACACCAGAAATTAACGGACAGGGTGCATACGCAAAAGCGTGGAAAAACGATACATCCGGTTTATTCATGTATAAACTTGGATCGCACGGAGAAGACTATGAATCAAAAATAGAGGTTATGGTTTCTAAGCTTTTGGATAAAAGCAATATCCCCCACATTCATTATTATGATGCCGAATCAGACGGAAGATATGCATGTAAATGCAAGTGCATGTCCAACGAAAACCGTTCAATGTTATCGGGCTTGGATTTTATTTCTTATTGTAATGTTAATGGGATAGATGCAAATAAAGAAATGCTTAAAATTGACGCTGATAGTATCTACAAAATGTGGATAGCAGATTATCTTATAAGCAATAGCGACAGACACAGTTTGAATTGGGGCTTCTTTTATAACGCAGATACTATGGCAATTATAGGGTGTCACCCTCTATATGACCATAACAATGCTTTTGACAAAGAGCTTATGAAAGATAAAAATGCTCCTTATATTTTTGGAACAGACATGACAATGCAAGAGGCTGCACGATATGCAATGAAGCATACAGATGTTCATTTTTTTGATGAAGTGACGCCTTCTGATTTTATGAACAATGAACAATATGAAAACTTTAGAGAAAGAGCAGAAAGTATAGGTATAAATATCGCCCCAAATTTACTTAAAATATCATTCGATCAAAGACTGCTTTATGCAAACGAAAAAAACACAATAGAAAAAGAAATCGCCTCAGAGTTAAATGGTGCGCCTTCCAACTGCGATGAAAGATTAAAAGAGCGTACTTTATAAAGTGTTGGCTAATCAGATCACGTTTTTATCAACAAATTTAAATACTCATATTCAAAAAATGCCTCCAGCCCCTTAGGATAATAATAGGGCCAGGATAGAACAACTGATAATTAAATAGCAAAACCAATAATAGCGTGCCTAAAACACGCTATTTCTATTTTCTAAATCAAATCACCCATATTTTATATATAAAACACATCAAAAGGAAGCAAAACGCTGATGAATAAAAAGTTTTGTTGTTTACTCATAGCATGCGTCGTAAGCGCCCTTGCAATGGGATGCGGACATACAAACGCAAAAACATCTGTAATATCTAAAAAGGAAGCAAAGCAGGAAAGCTCTGATCCTTATGAAAACTATCTCCAAAAAAAAGAGCTTCACAAACCTGAAACATGCTTCACAATAAACATGGACGGCTATGCAAATGGCAGAGAATACGCATATAAAGTTGGCGAAGCCGACAGAACGGTAGATTATATAACAGAAAGTCACTCAAACGACCTTTCTGTTGTTGTAATTACGCAGATGAAACTGCCAAAAGAAAGCGGCGTTTATGAACTTGGAGCTGTAGGAGATATTACAGACGGCTATTTTGGCATAAGCGGATATGCCGATAAAGAAGATAATGTAACCCTAGAGCAGGATAACGGCAGATATACTGTGGAATATGAGTTTAACAAAGTGGCGCCGGATCACAAGATAAGGCTTTACAGATACGATGATTACTATTTTGACAGCACTATTACATTCACGTCTTATACGCCTGGACAGAAGATAAAGCTAATTTCAGAAGAAAATAAGCTGTCTATAACTGCAGAGCCCGACATATCTGCAGATGTAATTGCATATGTACCTTCAGATAAACCGGGAACAAACGTACATTACGACATGGATCTGTCAGATAAGCCTACAGCAATCTGCGGAACTAAGGATATGGGCTTTATCATGTCACAAAAAGATGCCCAAGAGGAAGGCTTTAGAGTCCATATAGAGGCTCAGAATGCTCCTTATAATGAAGTATTATATATCCCAATGGGTGAAAAGATACCTTCTCCTCCGGACGAAATAGAGTCAGATGGTGTGACATATAAAAGAAAGACCAAGTGGGCGATAATAGAAAACGGCACGATACCGCAAAAAATCGACGGAAACGAAGAAAGGTATAAAGAATGGGATTTTGACACCGATACGGTAAAGGGAAATGTCCGCCTTGTAGCCACTTTCGAAGTTAATTACGACAAGGAAACTGACTAATAAAGTAGTTATGGGGCGGTGAAATCAATACCGTTCAGTTAAAGTGATTTTTACTATGCTGGGGGTTTTTTCTATTTGTGCCGTATATATTTATAGAAAGGAGAAATTTATGTTACCAAAATACATTGAACAAAAAATCAAACAGCAACACAGATACATCGCTTTAGCAGAAAAACTATCATTTGATATAATCGAATGGTACTCAAAAAACCTGGATGCTTCAAATCTGTCAGATGGAGACGACATAGAAGAAATTGATTGTGAAGGAGTAAGATGCATTCTCCCGCAAGCAATTGAACATAACCTTTTACTTGCTAAAAAAGCACTCAATTAAGAGAATTGAGTGCTTTTTGATTTACAGGGTTTAATACTTAACTTAATAACATTGGGCGGTGAAATCTGCCCCATTTTTTTAGAAATTTTTTATATTCCATTCCATTTATCATGTTTATTTTGTGAAAAAAAAATGAAATGGAGGGACATATGAGAAGAAAACGAGTAGTAAGATTTGTAGGCTTTGTAGTTGTTATAATTGCAGTATTTGTTTGTGCAAAAGCGTTTAAGGGAAAAATTAAACCTCGAACAGACTCTGTCCCTTTAAACAGCATGACACAGCAGGTAACAACAAATGTCACATCTGCAGCAGAATCTGTCGGCGATCTGATAAGTAGTGAGATAAGTGAAGTAGATGCCGCTTCTGATGAAAGTAGCGTCAGCTCTATACCCACAAACGAAGATACGCCTTGCGATGATGTCTATGTAGATTACATTGATGTAGGACAGGGTGATGCGACACTTATCTATGACGAAACATCAGATTACAGCGTTCTGATAGATACAGGACTGTGGGAGGCATATGACAACGTACAGGCAACGTTTGCTGAATATGGGATCATGGAGGTAGATGCGCTCGTTCTTACGCATCCTGATACCGACCATATACAGTCAGCGGTTGATGTAATAAAGGACTATAATGTCCCTGTTGTCTATATGTCTAGGGCACAAAACAATGAAGCAAAGGCCTATGAGTATCTCATGGGGTATTTAGAAGAACAATATTCCGGGGATATACGCTATCCTGTACCGGGGGAAGAGCTATTGTTGGGGCAGGGTTGCAAACTTGCTTTTCTTGGTCCAGTAAGGGTTAATAACCCAGATGATACCAACGGAAACTCACTTGTTATGAAGCTTGAAAACGGTTTGGACTCATTTTTATTTGTTGGCGATGCTACAGGAGATGAGATTGACGATGTCATATCAAGCGGACAAGACGTAAGTGCAGATGTTTATAAAGCGTCTCACCACGGATCTGCCAATGATGGCTGTAACAGCTATGATTTTATCAGGCAAGTGGATCCTAAGTACATGGTAATTTCCTGCGGTTATCTAAATGAGCATGGCCACCCCCATAAAGAAACAATGGCTATCGCAAGCCAAATGAACCTTAAACTGTACAGAACAGACCTTCAGGGAAGCATCTGTTGCCTGTCAAGGGGAAATGGACTTGTGTGGCAACAGGAGCCTTCAACCGTATATACTAACGGAAATGGATTCTGATTACTCAAAAGAAAAGAGGCTTACGGTAAGCCTCTTTTTTATTGTCTGAGCTTATTCATCATTATTTATGTATAACAGTTTATTGTAAAGGAGAATTGATGTCACAGCGACGTCTTTTCTCCTTTTGCTTTCTGCACATATTGCAGGGAAAAGGAGGAACCAGAATGGCAAAAGCCGGATATGGAAAGGCAAGAGAAGGGCACGCTAACTACGACTGGTACGAAATGCTTCGCCAGTACAAGGCATTTAAGGACGCATTTCACAGAAACCCTAAGAGCAGCGGTGCTTCAGCTGAAGAGATGAGGCTGTATTACTGGATGTACAACCAGACGAGGCTTATCCTCACTGGACACATCTCAGACGAGCACTACAACGCTCTTAAAAAGTCAGGCGTAGATATCCCTAATAAAGGAAACCTTGACGACACCTACACAAGGAAGGTTAAGGCTTTCGCAAAGAGCGAGCCCATGCCGGGAACCAAAGCATATCTGTGGGCCATGGCGCAGTCAAGAGCGTACAACATGTACAATCTTGCCGAGTGGAGGTTAAACATCTGGAAAGAGCAGAAGGTTAGCCTTGAAAGACTTGAGCGCTTTGGTACAAAGGCTCACCTGTGGGTGATGGACATTGATCAGTACGCTTCTTGCAGTAAAGCAGAGCGTAAACAGAACAAATACCTGGGCAAGTTCGTCAAAAGACAGATAGAACTTTACTATAATGGAGAGCTCTATGACTGGCAAAAGAAGTATCTGGAGGATAAAGGCCTTATCGAGATCAAATACGAGGTCGCATATTCCTGCACAGACCACAGGCACTCAGAATGCCTTGCCAGAAGGTTTGAGCAATATCAAGCCTTTATCAAGGAAAACGGCAGGGCACCCGGACAGAAGAATAAAGAGGAGCGTTCCCTTTACTTCTGGGGAAGGGGTGAAGTTAAGCAGATACGAAAAGGCAACCGAAGTCAGATAGAGATTGCAGCCCTTGCAACTCTCGGGCTTATCGCATGACATCAAAGAGGATCACATCATTTTGTGGTCCTTTTTTGTTGATTTTTTGAGTAGTCCCTACTTTACCCATACTTTACGTGTACAGAAAAAAGAAGAAAGGAGAGAATATGAAGGAAAATATAGGAAATCTCATAAGAGCGATCTCTGAAAGAACTCCAGACAAGGAAGAAAGAGACTATCTCCTTACGTTTGTCGCAGAACGGCTTAGCACATTTACAGGATACTTTAACAGCGTTTATAATGATGTCATAGCATCAGAAACGAGCCGTATTCTTCGTGATACAGGACGCATAGACCAGGAGGAGTTTGAGTTTAGGCTAACCCGCTCCGACGCATCAAGAAGAAGTGCTCATAACCTCGCTATTGATGCCTGCACACAGCTTAACCGCCTCTGTGATAACTTCCATGTGCCAAAGTTCTGTCCCGAGACAGATGACAGGCATGTTATAGCAGATTTTATCGGTAAGTTTGTAAGCGAACTGTATCAGGAAGGGCAAAGAGCCCCTTCTATAGATCAGGCGATAGAAAATGCCAGGAAGACAAACCAGAACCCTGACAGGGCTTATAAAGACCTGTCCGCAAAGGAGGTTGATGATTGGTCACGCTAAATCTGATTTCCAAAAAAGATGGTGATACGGTAAAAGCAAGGGTATATAATGCAAACGGCTATGACATAAAAGTCGTAGAGACATTAGGGATGAAGAGTATCTCGGCAGTTGGGGTTAACGCCATCCCTCAGCCAAGGATAATTCTCCCGGCGGACAAAACTATGGATCCGCAGCTTGCGTTTGGAGGAGATATATTCGTATCCGAGCTTGACACCTTTATAAAGCAGGCGAAAGACGCTGCAGAGCTTGCATATTACCTAAGAGACCATCAGGACGAACTGTAAAACTTCATAAAAAGAAGGCTCCCGAAAGGAGCCTTTTTGCTTAATCAGATATTTCGATATCCTCGCACTCATCAAGGAATGTATTGGTTATGTATTCCATAGCTTCAGATCCTATTGTGGACTCGTCAAACTGTGTGAGGTTTGATGCAGGAACAAGGTTCATCTTGTCAACAAGAAGAAACGTGGGGAATCTGTCCTGATATAGCTCTATGTTGTTAGAGCCTGTCAGTATCCCGTCCTGTTCATAAGTCGTCACTCCGTTCATGTTTGAAACAGCACACGACATAAAGCATGGAATCCTGTTTTTGATACATATCTGCTTGATCTGTAAGAGCAGGGGAGTGATCTGATCCTCGTACACTTTGCGCATATCATATTCTACCAATTCTTTGTTTCTTTCCATAATCGGTTTCTCCTTTATTCAAAATCATTGCCCATGAGCTTATCCAGGGCATCAAAAGTTGTTTCGTTAAGTCTTGTTAAATCATCATTATCTTTCTTTTCAGATTCAGGCTGCATATTCTGTACAGTGGGAGCTGCCATAGTTTCGGCGCGACGTGGAATATCTTCCTGAACTGCTTTGGATGTTGCAACTTTCTGTACAGTATCTGCATCGCCAAAAGAAGCAACTGGCATTGGAGCTGTAACAGGTATAAACGAAGGCACCACATCAGGTATTTTCATCTGAGTATTTACCTCGGTATCTTTTAAAGAGCTTATAGGGATGACATTTGCAAACGCTTTAACTTCTCTGTTATAGAGGCTTGCTGCGCTAAGGGGAAGCAGTTTATCCCTTACGTCCGTAGCAAAAAACACCGTCAGGTTCTGCTGGATAAGAGCATCTCTAAGAAGTGCCTTGCAGAACATATTTCTTGACCTGTATTTTATGTTTTTTAAAAGAAAGCACGCATTAGTCTCGTTGTTAGGGATAGAAAACCTTGTGTGAACTGATTTCAGGATATTAAAATCAGCGTCCACTTCCTTATCGATAAGATAATGGATGGGTTTTCCGTTGGAATATGCCACAACAACGTCCCTCATCATCGTAGACACGGGATATCCTGCAGCCATCAGGGCTATAAGATCCATGTCATATGTGGAATAAAGTCTTATCTCAACGTTCATATTACTTAAGCTCCTTTATAAGCTTGTTGAATCTGTAATAGTAATAGCCCCTTGAGTTAGAGTAGACAAGAGGAAGAGAGGTATCGTTCTGGTTGGCAGGGATAATGTTAAGCGTAGATACGTTCTTAAGCTTATCCTTGATGATATTAAGCCATGCATCCCCGGTTCCGCCTGTTATAATAAGATAGTTGTAATCGATAAGCTTTTCTACACCGCCGATTGCCTTAAACATGCGAGATATTGCTTCCTCACATACCTTCTCTGAAGAGTCGAACAGATAGTTTCCAAAAGGATACTCCTTAGACTCAAGAGTCTTTCTATCAATGGAGCGCACAGTTCCTGTCTGCAGATACTTCTGCATGGCAGGCACAGGGATAGAAATGCCATATTTGTCCTTGATGATGACAGATGTATCGTGAAGGACCCTTCTCATACCAAGGTTCTGCGCGGTCTCACCTTTAACAACTGCGCCGTTATTTACGATAAAGATATCAAATGTGCCAAAGCCGGGGTCAAAGATGATAACGTTTGATGACAGATATCTGCTTACATCAGGATGAAACGAGCCGTCGTTCTTCATGCAGATAGAAAACAGTGAGCCTTTTGGCTGGGACATAACATATACGTCTTTTGCATCAACCTTGAATTTAAGGCTCTTCCAGTCCGCATTCCCGACCTTGAGAGAAAAATCGTAAGTTCCAGCAAGGCATTCCCTGATCATGGGAGTATCTTCAAGATAGCTCTCGGGAAGACCCGTCTGTACGATGATCCTGTCGGTGCTGGGGTGTCCGTATGCATTGGGAAGAAGAGCGATTCCAAGTCCAGTTGCAGCGATAACATTAAACATCTCGTCATCATATCTGTCGCGGCCATACATTACACGCTCACTCTCATCATTAACCGTACCGGCGACCTGATTCTGTGCAAGTTCGCCCACAAGCCACATCTCACCTGTCACATTATTCTTATACATAATGGATTCCTTAGGAGCTCCTGACAGATACTGGATCTCATCATCTATCCTAACGGCATATGTAGGAAACTTTGCCGCCTTATTGGGCGCAATAAGTTTTACACCCGAATAACCAAGATCAAGCCCTATAGGCCAGATGCCTTTAAGCTTTCCATTATCTCTTTCAATCATATCCGTTCCTGTACGGAATTTCTTTGTATTCATTATCCATTCCTCCTTAAAAGATTGTCTTTGTCACAAGATATTTGATCTGCCCTAAATCAACAGGGCCATAGTCTCTACTGTCAATACTGTTGTTTCTGTTGTCACCCATAACAAAAAATTCGTTATCAGATAAAACGACTGTATTATTTAATATCCCAGCGTCTTCAATAACATCATAGTTATAATCAGAGGCTATTCCATTTACATATAGCATTCCGTCAAGCACGCCGACGGTGTCTCCGGGAAGAGCAACAATCCTTTTTATGACTCTTTTCCCGCCAGCTCTTACGATAGCAACATCTCCGCGCTTTAAACTGTCCCCAGAAAACCTGTTTGTTGATATCACAAGGTTCTGTTCGTGATATGTGGGTTCCATGGATATACCTGAGACAGCAAATGGATGAAATAGAAGAAATATCATAAGATATGCAGCTATTCCGATTAAGATACCATAACAAGACCGTAATATATCACCTTTTCTCATTTTCCAAGCACGCTCCTGTTAAGTATCCCAAGCCTTATCTCATCATCACTATAAATAAGAACTTTAACGCTTATCTTATGTCTTGAGCCCTTATATTCGAAAGAATAGTTGGTGTAATCGGACATAAGAGGACCGTTACTGACTGTTTCGAAAAATTTAAGTACAAGCCCCTGATAATCATCAAAATTAAGTCTGTTAGGGCAGTACCCGTGCTCCTCGTCCTGATTGGACGGAAAATAGTATTTACATGCAAAAAAGGGAGTTTTTATCAGCTCCCGGTTCTCTGCAATACTCATTTTCTTTGGATGTTCATGGTTCATGCAGTAGACGGTGATCCGGCTCCACATATTTGTCGTTGTTTGCATAGACATTAAGTCTCCTGATTAAAGTATTCACAATAAGTATGAGAGAACTATTTTTTATCTTTATTTTCTGTACAGTAAATAATCGTTAAAGCTGTACAGAAACAGCAAATCTACATTTTTTATGGAAATCCATTCTCCTATTCTTTATATGTGACAGTTATTTTTACTTTTTTCTAACAGAAGGAGGGTTCATCTTATGAGTGAACACGTAAACGAGCTGCTTGTCACAGGAAAGATAAGAGAACTGGACAAAGACAGCAAAAGAGACAGAATCAAGGTAAGCTCCAAGCAGCAGGGCACAGGGCTGGCAAGAACACTTTTGATAACGCTCAACACGCCGCTTCCTGAGTTTGCTAAAGAACCTAACGCAAACGTAAACATCAAAGGTCACGTAGAAGCCATGCCGTACACAAGCGCAGATGGCTCAAAAAGAACCAAGCAGCAGTTTATAGCAGATGAGATCAATCCGAGAATATCTCAGTGCGAGATGATCTTTGGAAAAGACAATAAAGGAAAGTTCGGCGTTCCCCTGTGTTGCATAGTACACTTATCCGGCACTATCAGGACGGCAAAAAAGGAAAAGATGCATGATGGAGAGTGGATGAGGTATGTCCTTGATACCACTGCAAACGGAAAGCCCACAACCGCATCCTTATCACACAAATTAAGCGATGTTCCGGGCCTCACGGAAGAATACAAGCAGGGAGATACGATCTGCTGCGTATGTAACGTAGAAACGCGCTATAAGGTATATAATGGCAGGACCCATGCCGACTTTAATGACCTGACAATTCTGGATGCATGTCTTTATAAAGGCTGACCAGACAAATAGCCATTTAAAGCGTTGCCACCCACACCCTCGGTGGCAGCGTTTTTGTTTATAAAGCATAGGTTTTCCCATAATTTATTTGTAACCATTTATGAAGAGGAGAAACTTACTGCGTAGTGCGGAAATGCTTCGTATTAAATGCGAGATCATGCGGAGCTTTGCGCCCATATGGTCTCTCGCAGAGGATTATCTTTGAAAGGAGGCCATGTAAAAACAACGTAGTCAAGCTAAGGAGCCTGGGATTTATATCTCAGGTTCTTTTGTTTACTGTACAGAAAATTAACATCGCCCACAAAAAACACATACTATATATGACAACAAGTTTTGAAGGGATAGATTATGACTGCATGGCGTAATTTCCATTACAGTAACAAAAGCAAATATCATAGTAAAAAGATAGAAGAAGACGGTCAGCGCTTTGACTCGAAAAAGGAAGCAAGAAGATATAAGGAACTGCTACTTATGGAGCAGGCAGGCGAGATACAAAACCTTCAAAGACAGGTTAAATATGTTCTTATCCCTGCCCAAAGAGAGCCTGACACCGTCGGTAAAAGGGGCGGTATAAAGAAAGGCAGGGTCATAGAGCGAGAATGCGACTATTTTGCAGACTTTGTCTATACAAAGGCAGACACTGGCGAAACAGTTGTGGAAGACACCAAAGGAATGCGTCTTCCGACATATATAATCAAAAGAAAGCTGATGCTTGAAAGACACGGCATAAGAATAAAGGAGATCTGAAAGGATAGCTTAATGCAGATTGATGTTATCTTTGAAAAGTTCATACACAGAAACGAAAAGACAGGAGAGAGCGCTTTTTATGCAAGGATAGGCGCTACTCCTGTTAAGTGCGTTGGGACGGTTTATTCGTATCCTCAGCATAGTCCTCTATCCCTTACCGGACAGTATGACATGGCAGATGGCAGTAAAGTCTTTACAATATCATCCTGCCATATTTTTGATGGTACAGGCCGTCAGATGCATGATTTCTTATCAGATGGTAAGTTTAATGGTATAGGCGCCGCCGTTGCCAACATAACCATCTCTGAGATTGGAAATGAAGTGGTAACTGCAGTAAGGAATAGTTCCTTAGATATGCTTATGCAAAGCTTTACCACCAACAAAGAGTCAATCTTTAGGGCACTTTCATTTATTAAATCTATAACTGATTTTGAAGATACCTTTGACTATATTAAAAGCATAGGTGGAGACTACTTTACCGCATGCATGATATTTGAGAAATTTGGAAAAGACTCAAAAGAAAGGGTAATAAATAACCCTTATATTTTAAGATACGCAGGAGCGACATTCGCCCAGTGTGAAAAGATAGCTTTTGATGCAGAGTTTAGCCCGATAGATGAAAAGAGGGTCCGCTCTGTTGTAGAGACCGCTCTTGAATACAACCACAAAAGCGGAAATACACGCATTGCGTTCGACGATCTGTGCAATTTGGTCTCCAAGATTGAAAGCGAAGCAAATCTTTATAAGACTCCGATCCTTTTTATTGCCGAAGAAGTATTAAGCAACAGATATGTTTTAGAAGAAAAGTCGCTTTATGTATACACCGCGGGCGATTATAATAATGAAAACAGTATCATTTGCAACATCAGAAGGCTTAATTTTGGAAGCAAAGCCTTAAAAGACACGGTTTTGGTGTCAGATATAGAAAAAGAGCTTAATGTAGAGTATTCCGACGAGCAAAGGCTTGCCTTTAACTGCCTTAAATCAACTGGCATAAAGATAATCACCGGCAGCCCCGGAACGGGCAAAACAACACTTCTTAATGGTCTTTTGAAAAAGTATGAGAAGGAAAATCCTGGAAGGGAGATCGCTCTATGCGCCCCCACCGGCTGCGCCGCAAGAAAAATGCAGGAGCATACAGGGCGTACAGCCCTTACCATACATAAAATGATAGGGATATGCCCGTTTGATGGTAAAGAAAAGAAAGAGACTACACAGAAACTGACTGCAGACTGTATTGTAATTGATGAGTGTTCCATGATAGACAATGAGATCATGGCACTTCTCCTTAAATGCATTAAAAATGATGCTATCGTCATCATGCTGGGTGATAAGGACCAGCTCCCCCCTGTTGATGCAGGAAACACCTTCGCCGACATGATAGAGAGCGGAGAAATAGAGAGCTATGAGCTTAAAAAGATATTCAGACAGACGGGAAAAAGCCTTATCGTAGACAACAGCAGGAAAGTAATAGCAGGCGACAAGACTTTAGAAACTGACAAAACTTTCTGTATAGCAAGATTTGATAACGAGGATGAGCTTGTAAAGAGAGCAGTATCTATCTCCAACACTTGCAGAAGTAAGGGCATAACTGATATCAAGTTTTACACTCCATCCCGAAATAGAAAATTTAAAACGGGAACCATTTGTTTAAATAAAGCTCTTCGGATTGAAAATAAAACAGACGAGTTTGTAGAATACGGGCCTTATATATTCTGCGTAGGTGATAAAGTAATATTTAACCACAATAACTATGAAAAAGGCTATTTTAACGGAGAAGAAGGCACTGTCGCATCTATACAGAAAATGCATGGCAATACCTATGTAAAGATATCTACTGACGACGGTCCTGTATATCTTCAGGGAACAGAACTGCAGGATATCGAGCTTGCCTATGCCATAACAGCGCATAAGGCGCAAGGCTCAGAATGTAAGAACGCAGTTATCATCATACCCAAAAAGCCCGCATCAATGCTTCAGAGACAGCTTCTTTATGTTGAAATAACAAGGGCAAAGGAAAATGTAATGATCCTTTCCGAAAAAGATGCACTTGAAGATGCCATAAGCTCAAAATACGAGTTTACAAGAAACACCGGACTAATAGAAAAGTTAAGGAGTGCATAAAAACTATAAATACATTAACGATACAAGGAGGAACCAGAAATGGCGTGTAAAATCATCATCTTAAAGGACGGATATATCCCTGAAAAGAGTATTTTTACAGATAAAGGCAAGGCATATATCCTTACGACAGAGTCAGAGACCGTCCCCGTTGCGGTCCTTGGCGTTATGAAGGGCGATTTTGAGATCGTCTATGCAGGGAAAGGCAGTATCGCAGAGTATGCATTTAAGCTTGGAGAACTGCACATATTGGAAAAGAACGCAAAGCTGTATACCAATGACAGCGCTCTTTTAGCTGTGTTTAACGGATCGCCTGCAAAGGTTACAAAGACGCAGAAAAGAACCGTAAAAGTTCCTTCTGTACCGCAGGTCAAAACGGAGAATGCGCCGGAGCCTGCCAAAGAAAAAGTTGGGCGCCCAAAAAAAGTAAAAAAAGTAGATGGCGAGATAAAGACAGATCCCGCGCCTGCAAAGAAAAGAGGCAGGGCTAAATCATTTGATACAGCCATGAATAAGCCCATGGAAAAAGAGGTAAATTTTAAGCAGATCAAGGATGCCGAAGTCAAAGCCCTTCTTAAAAAGAATAAATTCGACGAAAAGTATGCTGCTCCCATTATGGAAGCATTCAGCCTCCCCGAATTTAGTTCACTTACTGCAGATATGCTTGTAAGGACCAGGGTGTCCATCATGGAAAGTGATGCCATGATCATTAAGGCACTTGGAGACCTTATTAAAAAGACCTATTGCTAAATTCGCTTATGCGTTAAATAACTCTTTGAGCCAAGAGTATACCATTTCAATTTTTTCCTGTTAAAGAGAGTCGTTGCGGCTCTCTTTTGCTATGTTTTAACATGCTTGTCGTGATTTCTTATATACTCCATCGCTTTCTGCACGGTTCTCGGATGAATAAAGGGCTGTTCATGAAACGGGTATCCTTCTTTATGTTTGTGATACAGCACAAGGCTTGTTCCGCGCTCCATATCACGGCAGTAGATGTCCCAAATGTGCCCGCACTGGCTTTTTAGGATGATATGCGACGAAGTTTTGGTAATAACCTCAAAGCTTTTATCTATCTGCAAAAAATCGTTTTCTGTAAACATAGCTCCTCCAATAATTTGATTATGCACAAAACACACTAAAGAAGCAATAAAATTACTGTACAGAAAACCAACATGCCTCTAAAAAATCCCATAATTTAGACACAAAAGACTTAAAGAAAGGCTCAACTAAGAATGGTAACTCAGCAACCTGCTATCTTAAGAATGAGTTTAAAAAACTTTGCGATAAGTATGGCGCAGAGGACAACGAGGATTTTGCTGTAGATATTTATGGTAAACCATGTGAAAAGGTGTCTGCGTAAGCGGACACCCCCACAAAACCAATAAGGAGAACAATAATGAGCAAAGTAAAAGAGATTTCAAAATCATACAGGTACTGGAGTAACGGCTGTGGCGATCTGTTCACACCCGATGTTGAGACAAGAGAGGATATTGATGTTAGAGACCTTCCGGTACAGTTACAGGAACTTTTCAATACCCTTTGGACTGATGGATACGGATTCCGCTGCTATCTCACAGAGCTTGACGGGCAATATGGAATTGCATACGAGGATGAATACTCACAGCACACTGCTGAAAGTTACGGAATTACCTATGAGGAATATCTTGACAAGGCAAAGGTTTTTGCAGAGCTGATCGCAGTGAAATTCCCACAGTTCACGGTAATGTACGAAAAGGACTTCTGCGAATGGAGTGATGGCACAAAGGACAGCATCATCGTAGTATTTATGCCTTACGGAGTTTCAAAGAAAGATTTTGATGCTGTTAATGCATTCATGGAAAAGAACCATCCTGTCCATGAAATTGCTAATGAGATTACAAAAGGAGCTGCCACATGAGCCAGACGCATTACAGAGGATTTTCTGATATTATCCTTATCGAACCTGATGACCACTATAATGCATCAAAGATTTCTTACCAGGGGCATACCTGGTTTGAGTCTTTGATCGAAGACTGGCTGTGGGACGAATTTGAGTATGAAAAATACGGCAAATCTTACGAAGAAAGCGTTGTTGGCGATGACTTTACTAAAGAAATCGCGGCAGAGTTTGGCGCATGGATACAAAAACATACAGAGAAAGTCTATGAATGGTTGGAGAGTGCTATACAAGGAGAAATAAACAACAAAGAAGAGTGCATCAAAGAAGCGCAGAGATTTAATGCACCTATGATGTCTCTGGAACGCGGAGCAATGACCGCAAGAGTAAAAGAAGAAAGTTAAACTGCATGGGCGCAGAGTACATGATACTGAATAATTCTGTTAGGTTGGCTCACGTTGCAGGCTCTTGCTTGTAAAATACGCTCGCCAAAACACTCGTCAAATTGGCGGGTGTTTTTTCTTAGCCTACTCCCTCAACCTAAACCCTCAAAAAACCCTCACAAAGATTGACCATCAGCAACTTTAATTATTCCTTTTTCTGTATGCAATTATTCTCACAGCATTTTGCCATACAGAAAAGTTAGATTACACAAAATCCTCCCATACTTAATGTGAAACATATTAAGAAAATCACAAAAGAACGGAGAAAGAGTCTTTGATAACCGGAGAGATAAAGAAAATCCTTACACAAAAAGATAATGATTGGGGTAGATATGAGATAGTCAACGCAGGCAAAAAGACTCTTGCGGTTGGCATAATCCCCGATGCTTCAATCGGTATGGCTGTAACCCTTGAGGGCGCCGAAGAAGTAAATAAATACGGAAGACAGTTTAAAATATCTTCCGTTCTTAGCGTAGAAGCTGACAAAAATGCAGGAGTAGTGCGCTTTCTTGCAGACGGATACATTAAACACATTGGCCTTACCAAAGCAAAGGCAATAGCCAATGCATACGGAGAAGATGCTCTTTCCATGTTTGAGACAGAAGAAGGCAGAAGGCTTCTCACGACAGTAAAAGGAATAGGCGAAGCAACCATAGAAAAAGCCTATCCGTCATATGAAGAAAACAAAAAGTACAAAGATATAGTCCTTTTCCTTAACGGGGTAGGGACTAAGAATCAGGTACAGCATATATATGAAAAATATGGCGACGATGCGGTAAAGACGCTTAAGAAAAACCCTTATGTCCTTCAGACAGATCTTGACGGATTTGGATTTGTAAGGGCAGACGCAATCGCAATGGGATGTGGCATCAAGCCCGACTCAATATACCGCCTTCAGGCGGCTGTGTATTATGTGATAGAAAATGCGCAGTCAGCAGGAGGGCACTGCTATCAAACAATGGAAGAGATAAAGGAACAGATAGTGCATATTCTTTGTCCTATGCCCAAGTTTGACGATGGCACAACCGAAAAAGTTGCAGAAAATGCCGCAAAAGCATGGGCAACGGGAAGGGAGAAGTTTATCAAAGCCCACAGCCCTTCTGCAGAAACCCTTGAAAAGATAGACAGAACAGTAGAATCAAGAAATCTTATCCTTGATACACTTGCTGATGCCATCTCAGAGTCTGTTGAAAACGAGACTCTTGTTAATGACGACGGCAGGATATATACAGCTAAGATGTATAGCACAGAGATGTTTGTTGCACAGACACTTGGCGAAATGCTAAAAGAGCGTTCCGTAAGGTTTATAAAGCCCGAAGTAATTGAAGAGTCCATAAAGAATGTTGAAAAAAGAAAAACCCTTGAGATGTCAAAGTCAGGCTCTGGAACCTTTGTGATTACGGAGGAACAGAGAAAAGCAGTATATCTTGGACTTATGAACAGAGTGTCCATAATATCAGGCGGCCCCGGTAGAGGTAAGACCGCCATTGCCGAGATCATAGCTGAGAGCTTCTTATCAGCAGGAAGACATTACGATAAGAGCGACATCATAATGCTGGCTCCCACGGGAAGGGCAGCTCAGAGAATGACAGAAAGCACCGGATATGATGCCATGACAGCTCACAGGGCGGTATTTTCTATGGAAAAGACAGGTATTTCACCTAAGAATAAGCTGATATTATGTGATGAGTCTTCCATGGTGGACATCTTCCTTATGGCGAAGATCCTTAAATTTGCAAGAAACTGCAATATCATCTTTATAGGTGATGTGGACCAGATAGCATCCGTAGGACCCGGCAAGGTCTTAAAGGACATGATAGACTCAGAGGTTATCCCCTGTATCCTTTTGAAGCAGGGCCATAGAAACTCTGGCACGATAGCACATAATTCCGAGCTTATAAATGCAGGAATGAAGATAGACAGATACTGCTACGACGAGCACTTTATCTATATCCCCGGCAACGCCGACAACCTGGCAGACCTTATCGTAAACGATTATAAGAAAAAGGTCGCTGAGTATGGCATAACCAATGTAATGCTCTGCACAGCAATGAGAGAGCGGGGAATTGTCTCTGTAAACAGACTAAACCGCACCCTACAGGATGTGTTTACAAAAGGTCAGATGGAAGCTGAATACTCCGCAAATCTTAAATTCAGGGTTGGAGATCGTGTAATGCAGACAAAAAACGACTACAACTTTGAGATGAGAAGAAATGGAAAGCCCATGCTTGGTATCTTCAACGGGGAAAGAGGCATTGTACAGAAAATCATGCCCGACGAAGAAAATGACTCCTACAAGATGATAGTCCTTTTTGATGACGGTTCCGTTGGCGGATATACAAAGGCAACAGCGCCAAACCTTACGCTTGCCTATGCAACAACGCTTCATAAATGCCAGGGTTCAGAAGCCCCCTGCATGATGATGGCATATACATTTGGCGATTATATTCTCCTTAACCGCTCACTTTTCTATACAGGAGAGACAAGAGCAAAGAAAGAATTTAGGTTCTACGGAGAAGAAAAATTCCAGTATGGTAAAATCCTCTCAGCATTTGACATTGCTGTTGGAAAAACCGATGATAATAAGAGAAACACCGCACTTGCAGAAAGACTGCAGGGCGAAGGCTGACAGAAAGGAGCACTTATGATTCAGTATAACGGTATGTTTCCACGACTTAATGAAAACAAGCTTCAAAAGTACAAAGAGCTCACAGGCCGTCCTTTAAACGACGAAGACGTGGATATGTATGTAAGAAACCATGTAAAGGATAACCCTAAAGATGCAGAGCGCGTCAAGACAGATGTTGCTCTTATATCTAAGATCATAGACGAGTTTTTAGACGTGGAAATACGCTTTAGGAGCTGATATGGGTATTGTAAGGTGCTGTCATTTAAATATTAAGTGTGAAACCAAGGAGCAGGAAGACATAGTCCACGACTGGAACCTGCTCCTTAATGAGCTTAAAGAAAAAGCCCAGAGCGGTATAACAAGTCAGGATGAATTTAGACTTGACGGTATTCCCATATCAAAAGGGGCAAACGGGAGCATAGACCGCATATTATCCGTCCTTATCACTAATGAAGATGTCTTCTTAGGCATTGTTACGGCCAACGAACAAAAAAACGGGTTTGAGATAAATAAAGATATCTCATACTTAAGTATAGATCACGTCGAGATACGGGATATTAAAAGACTTTGCGATTATACGCAGCACGCGCCCATACAAAGCGCCAAAGACTTCGAAAAGACCACGAAACTTGCAAAGACATGGGGGCAACAGCTTGTACATATAAGATCGGCTGAACACAAAGAAGAGCAGGACTTAAAAAACTTCTTTGAGTATAAGTTTAAATGGCACGGGGCCAAAAGCCCTAAAGAAGATAAATATATCTTAGGGCAGGCCGCCCAAAAACACGAAGAATTAAAAGAACTGAAAGAGGTATATAATACGGCGCGGCTCCAGGCAACAAAGAATGGCGACCATCTGTATAAAGACCTCATACTAAGGCAGTTTGATGACAAAAACATTGCAGATGGAACGATATTAAATGAAGTCTACCACTCTCTTAGCACCAATCAGTATTCAAAAGTTGCATCACATGACATTTCTCATGGCGATAAACGGTGAAAAATATAAACCATAACATGACTTTAACTGTACAGAAGTTAAAGATATGTATTACAAGGAATTAGCAGAGCACGTCAGATACTTCAAAGAAACTGAGAAAGGAGTGAATCGTATGTGCCAAATAGTCGAAGAGTATGCCAAGGAAAAAGCAGATTTTCAAAAGGCGCTTGCCATTGTCGAAGATATTGAAAATTTGATGGAAACAGGTGGCATGACAGAAAAACAGGCTTGTAAGGCCCTGAAACGAACTCTTAAAGCTTATAAAAACGCAAAAAAGCTCCTTTCGGCAAATGAGGCACTTGTTTAACAAAAGAATTTGAATACCCAAAGAGCGTTCACCCATCTGGGTGGGCGCTTCTTTCATGCGTAAAAACCGTAAAACAATCGCAAAATTTACGATTGAAATACTAAGCCACAGGTTGAATGACAAAAAACATATTCTATACAGCAGTTTGATTCTATTACCAAGAGTTATTCTGCTAATTGCACATTTCCTGTTTTGACTGTACAGAAATTCAATAAGTCATTTCAATATCCCATCTTTTAAGTGAAATCGTTAATTGTTTATGACGATGACGGAGACCCCATTACATGTGGAGATATGGGGGTGTGTCGATACGCTATTAGATTTTGTATCCCAAACATAAGATTGTTGTTTTGAGGACTGCTAAGGAGTAACAACACTAGCAATCAACAGTTGGAGGCAGACAAATGAGACAATATCACACCGATACAGCAGAGAGCTACGGTAAGGCAAAGATGGTATATCGATACGATAAGGCAACGTCTAAGTTTATTGACATCAAAGTATATGATGCCAAAAAACACGTCGTTCTTACTACAAAAAACTACGGCGAAGCCCACGCCATGCTCATGCGCAGCAATATAGACAGATAAAACAGGAGGCAAAAAGTATGGACAGTAATATCAATGAAGCCCTGGCGGCTGCACTAAATGAAATACCATCAAATAACGAGCCGTCAATGTTTAGAACCGGGCAGTATGAAATAGTATCAAAAGTGGCATATCTGCTTGGCGTAAACAAGCGATTTTTTGAGACCAGTGCAGGCTCTTTTTTGATTGACGAATTTGAAAAACTGGAAAATGACAAAAGAGCTAAGATAATAAGGTGCCTATGTAAACTGCGCTCATCTCTGATGCATAATTTTAAAAAGGTCCTTGATGCGATCAAATATGACCAGGTCAGCATAATGAATATGCCAGACCTCATGCCACAAGACCTTATGGACTATCTTTATCATGAAGGGATTACAGATATATATTCCAATCTAAAAGACCCAACGCCTTACATGATAAATCTCAATAGGAATATTCAAAACAGGATAAATAACTGCAAGGATCTATTCCCCGAATGGATTAAATGGGATTATCTGTCAAACATCTATATCATGCCTAACGGGCTTTCAGCGCAGGGCACTAAAGACGCTGCAAGTTTATTCTACGAAAACACCAAGTTGTACCCTTATAAGCAGTATATGAACTGGCCTGTTGAAGACGAAGGGAACATCCTTATAAGTGATAAGAAGTTCATCACACTTCTGTACAAGTGGCACGGTGAAGAGTTTAAAGATTTAAACCTTGTATGTGACGCAAGCAGTAAAACCAAAGAAGACATATATGCCTTTATTGAAAACAGTAATAGATGTGTTGTTGTAGTAGACTGTGAAAATTCAGATCCATACAGGCTCTGCGCAGCCATAAAAAACCTTGATGCGGACAAGATGTCAAAGATAGACAAGCTCATCCTCTTTGACGATATTCACGCTGCATCTGCGTGGGAAATACTTAGTTCCTATGTCGATATTCCGGTTGAGTATATTCTCATTGAGAGGATTAAAGACAATAAGTCCCTCACGGACATTAAAGTGGCAACAAGGATAAGCAAGGAGTTTTATTCTAACAACATTGACTCTTTTGTCCTTGTATCAAGCGACTCTGATTATTGGGGGCTTATAGAGGAAATCCCTGAAGCCAACTTCTTTGTAATGGTAGAAAGGGACAGTTGTTCCAGTGCTTTAAAGACCGCCCTGTCTGCTCACGGCTTAAGATATTGCTATCTTGATGACTTTTATGCAGGAAACGCTCTTGATATCAAACATGACGCTCTGCAGAAAGATATCGCAAAGACCATAAAAGAAACGCTTTCCCTTGATATGATAAAAGTCTTTGAAGATGCTCTTGCAAAAACAAGGATAGCCATGACTGATGAGGAAAAAAAGAACTTTGTAAACAAGAGAATAAAGAACCAGATAGAGCTTGATATGGAAGATTTAAGTAACATAAAGCTCCATTATAAAGCAAAGAAATAGTATACTATAACAGTTAGATCATATATTACAGGAGAATACAAATGACAGGATTACTCTTAGCAATATTTCTAGGATGGGCAGGTGGATACAGATTTTATAAAAAGCAGCCCGTGGCAGGCGTCATCTACTTATTAACCTTTGGTATATGTGGTGTAGGATGGCTTATTGATGTAATATTTGCCATTGTGGAATTTAGTAAGCAAAATAGCAATACGGGTCATAATGTGTACATCGCAAGCACAAAAGATGTTCAGCCATATCCTCGAAACTATGTTGCTCCTTTGACAGAGACAAGGGCCGTAACAGATGGCCCTGAGTTCGAAACACATTCAACCAAAGATACTCCAAAAAATATAAAGCAGTTAAATGAACGGTTTATAGTTGTAGATACCGAGACAACAGGTCTTAACCCTAACTATGACAGAATACTCTCGATAGCCGCTATTCTTTATGAAAACGGAGAACCGACAAAGACTTTTTATACTCTTATCAATCAACCGGTCACGATCCCTGCTGAGGCAACTGCTATCAATGGGATCACTAATTCCATGATAAAGGACGCTCCGTCCGAAAAAAGTGCAATGGAAGCTTTTAGAGAGTTTGCAGGTGATGCGATCCAGGGAAAGACACTTTTTGTGGCCTATAACGCTCCATTCGATTTTAAATTTATCAAAAATGCGATGGAAAGATGCGGATTTGAAGGAAATGTAAGATATTTTGACGCCCTCAGCTATGCAAGAAGAAACATTTCAGAACTAAAGAATTATAAGCAGGTCACGGTGGCAAAACACTTAAGAATAAGTACCGAAAACGCACATAACGCTCTTGCAGACTGCAAGATGTGCGGAGCAATACTTATGACACTGCTTCAAAGAACATAATAAAAAGATATTTAGAGTCAGCTATGTGCTGGCTCTTTTTCTTTGCCCCAAATATCAAAATGATTATTATATTCTTTCATGTTTACCATATTTATTATGTTACTAAAAATTGGAAATGGAGTATTAGGAAAAAGGAGGAACCAGTTATGGTTATAAAGCACTTACGTGTAGTCAACTTCATGGGCTACAAGGGGTCAGTTGATTTCAATATCCCCAAGATTGCAGCCCTTGTAGGTAAGAACGGCATCGGTAAGACATCCATACTAAATGCCATTCGCTATGCCCTTGCAGGTGAGGAGCCGGACGGAAGTATCATTAACAATGATGCGGACGAGGCAATGGTTGCAATAACCCTCACGGATCCCGCTGATGGCTCCGACATTGTATTTTCAAGGTCGAAGCATCGCACTAAGCCGTCTAAGTTCATGGTAGACGGAGTCAAGACTACTGCAGCCAAGCTCAACGAAAAGATTGAGGATGTTTGCGGTATTCCCATTGACAAGGTAAAGGTGCTCTCATCAGCAGAGGTGGTCGCAAACATGAAGCCTCAGGAATTTTCCAAGTTTATCTTGGATTACATCCCTGAGAAGATTGATATCAAGTTTATCGTTGATAACCTTGATAAGACCAATCCTCAGATACTGGATTGCATCGACGCAAACCTTCCTGCTGAGGACATCGATATGGCAGATATCGACAACTTCCTTGACATGCTCAAAAGCTCCCGCAAGGACCTTAAAGCTCGTATCGCCGAGAAAAAGGCGCTCTATGAGACTAAGCCCAAGGAGAAAGCAGCGGTCAAGTCAGAAGTTGAAGAAAAGATTGCCCTCTATACAGAGGTCATGAACAAGCGTGAGGTCCTTGAGGTAAAAAAGAAGGCATATCAGGCAGCGATGGAAAACGCCAAGAAGCAGGAAGAGATAATCAGCTCATTAAAGGCTGAATACGCATCTATCTCTGCCGAGCGTCCCAATCCTGCCGTCAAGGATGCTCTTACTGAAAAAGTTGCAAAGATTGAAGAATCAAGGCGCAACCAGAACGTTCAGTACGCAGGCATGACAAGTGCTTTAAAGCAGCTTGAAGTAACGCTTACAGCACTTGAAAAGCCCATCTGTCCGATCTCTCCCCTTATCACATGCCACACCGACAAAAGCGTGGCTAAAGAGGAGATTTCAGAATCCATTGAGGCTACCAAAGAGGGTATCAAAGCTCTTGATGCTGAGGTCAAGAAGACCGAAGAAGCTTTGTCTGATGTCCATAAGGAGATCGAGTCATACAATCGTTCAAAAGACATGTATGAGAGAAAGGTCGATCTGGCAAGACGCATCAAGGAGATTGAAGACAACAAAGTCGAGATCCCCGAAAAGCCCGAGATGGATATTCCTGATGATGCAGGTGTAGAAGAAGAGCTTGCAAACTGCAAGAAGCTTCTCTCTCTCATCGAGGAGTACGAGCAGGGCGTTACCATCCTGTCGAACATCGCCGTTATGAGCGAGGAGCTTGAGACCGCAGAGTACCTCATAAAGGCATTCGGTGAAAAGGGCTGTGTGAGAGTTGCCATCATCGCCAAGTATGTAAAAGTCTTTGAGGAGCTTATCAATGAGCGTTCCAAGAAAATAAGAAGCGATGTATCGTTCTCAATTATCCCCGAGGACGGTATCAGGATCCTTATGGATACTGGCAACGGCATGCTTCCTTACGAAAACCTTTCAGGTGGCGAGAAGGCATATATGCTGTTCATGATCATGGACATGCTCAACTCCCTCTCCGGAACTCGTATCCTTTTCATTGACGAGCTGTCCGTAATGGACGCAGAGAACTTTAATGCTCTTCTTGATATCATCCAGGCATACCAGAGCGAATATGACCATGTCGTATTTGCTGCTGTAGACCACAAGGAGTCTGTTGATGCTATAAAAGCTCACAGTATTCCTATTGTTGATATCGTAAAGGGCGAGGTATCTGCAGCCTAAATCCTAAAAATAAGACCTCTGTATTGCAAAATACAGGGGTTTTATTATGCCCAAAATACGACGAATGTATGTGAATTAAGACATGGCGCGCGGTATTACGTTTATGGCTCAAAAAGTCGAACAGTTGTACTAATAAATGTTTGTTTTATGCTTTCTAAAAACAAACAAAAAGCCACAAAATTGACAAAAAACCAGAAATAAAATTACAGAATAAAGGGCATAACAATGAAATAAAAAGGCGCGGAATATCGGTAAATACCTATCATTGTGCGTTTTCACGACTATAAACAAGATATAAAATTAGTCTAAAAAATCTTAATAAAATACATCAATCATAGACACTTGTTTTTTTGTTAAACATGTGTATAATTGTTATTGGTTAGTGTAACAAGCAATCGGCAATTATTACGCAGAAGATAGTTGCCAACCGCAACAGAAGGCACACGTCTAACAGTTTTAGAGTCGGCCTTAGGTTCTCCCATACTTCTAATGTAATATTAAACTAGCAGACAGGAGGACCAAGAGATGACTCCCACCCCATCTAACAGGAGGGTATGTGACCTCTATAATACTTCACCCCATGAGCGTCCCAAAGACATCAGGGAGGTGAAGCGAACATTAGAGGCGCTATCCACAGTCCATTCTGTCGCACCACAGCTGTTAAGGAGGAAAACAAATGGCTGAATATGCGATGGATTATTCCAAGGATAACTCAGAAGTTATCGCAATGCAGGAGAAGTATAAAACTGGCGAGATCACAGGTGATGAATGGGCTATGTTCATTCTGAACTTCCTTTACAACCTTGTGAGCTATTGCATTAAAGAAAATCATCTTACAGCATATGCTGAATACGATGATCTTCACCAGCTCGCAGCGCTCGCAGTGTTAAAGGTCCTTCCTTTGTACGACGCAAAGAAGGCAACTCCTGCAACCTACTTCCTGCCTTACATTATTGAAGGCATGAGAGGAAACAAAAAGGACGGCATTAAAGGCGCTCAGAAGGGCGAGGGCACAACAGAGTATTACACCAAGATCGCAAGAAAGCTCAATACTGCAGCTCGCGAACTTGGCAAGGCGTCCTATAGCGATTTTATGGGACACCCTGAGATCCTTGCTCAGTACACAGGTGAGTCTCTTGAGACAGTTAAGAAGGCAATGAAGTATGATTCAACAATCACTAATTCCTTCGAAGCAGTCTCCGAGAATCACAATCTTGGCGGAACAGGCGCTGATCCTGTTACAATCGTTCTGCAGAAAGAGCTGCATGATAATGTACATGGTGCCATGCAGGACAATCTGACAAGCTTTGATATGTTCCTCGCACAGGAAACATTCATGTCCGGCGAGCCTGTATCTACTACAACGATTGTCAGAAAGCTTACCAAGATGACTCCCGCAGAGCGCAGGGAAAGCTTCGGCGACGACGAAGTTGCTACCAAGACCAAGTTCAACGGCATCTACATCGAGAGACGTAAGAGCCGTATCAGACTGGTGCTTGGAAACGATTCAAGGATACGCAACTACGCGCCTGTCCGTGAGCAGATCGTCAAAGAGTGCGACAACAGCACTCAGGCTGCTGATGAAGACCTTTTCAACGCATTTAACAATGGCGATTTTGATGAAGCGTCTTAAGCAGTGGGAAAAACTTTAAAGAGGGTGTTTCGGCACCCTCTTTTTTTAGGGCATCATTGCATACTGTACAGAAAATACACATAATATCATGTCCTCCCATACTATATATAGAGAGGTGATTTAAAAGATGAACATTATTTTTAAAATAATACTGATAATATTTGGAACATATTCGCTGCTTGTCCTTTTTCAGCTCGCTATTGGCAGCTTTATAAGAAAAAAGCGCGGAGACTGGTACGAAGAAGACGTAGCCAACGCTCTTCAAAAAGAACTCGGGGCAAAGATTATAAGAAATGTGATCTTTAATAAGATGACAAAAGAAGAGTACGACGGATTTATGGCTTGTCACAGCGAATACGATGAAGCAGCCGAGCGTGAAACTGAGATAGACGTAGTGGCAATAACAACAAAAGGCATATTCTGCGTAGAGTGTAAGTCAAGAAAGGAAAAAACCTATACTTTACAGGGCAATCTATACAACTCTGCATGGAGAATATCCGGTCCCTTTGAGGATTCCATGATGAATCCGTTTAACCAGAATTATAAGCATGTAAAAATGTTAGAAGCGCTATATGATAACGTATATAACGTTGTATGTACCAATATGAACTTTAAATTCGACTACTGCGGAATAACAAGAAACAGCAAAGATGCGCCGTATTTTAGCATGCTGCGAAACAGAGAACGCACGGCCATTGTTAAAGAAGGTCATGGTAGCAGGGGCGTAAAATATCTGGCAAAAGATATAGAGACGCTTCCCGATGTATACTCTGTTGAAAAGGTCCAAAAGATATATAAAGAACTCTTGGCGCAGGAAGCCACTAAAGCTGAAAGAAAGCGTCACGCTAAAGTAAAAGAAAGCATAGAACTAAGAAAAGAAAGGTAAGTTGTTGAGAGGTGTCCTAAGGATGCCTCTTTTTTATTGCCCGCCATATATTACATTTTTATAGTGTAAATCTATAGAAATGGAGGATATGGACATGATAAAGACAGTATATATTGATTATGACGGCGTTATTGCCTACTTCCTTAAAGAAAAAAGCTTGGAGGAGGTCGCACAGCCCGGCTATACATTAACCGTGCCTATGGTAGAGGCTTTCTGTACAGCTCTGGAGATGCTCATTTATGACAAAGACCTCGAAGGCTATGACTTTAGGCTCCTTTCTGCCGCGCTCAATGAAAGAGCAAAAGAAGATAAGCTTACAATGCTTAAAAACAGGTTTGGTTATGATTTTGCATCAAAAGCTACCTTTGTGAACTATGGCGACTCGAAAGCTCCATACGCAAAGGGCGGCAATATCCTTCTTGATGATTTATCCAAAAATCTTCATGAATGGGAAAAAGATGGCGGGATCGGAATTAAAGTCTACAATGGGATAAACGGCAATAACGGCACATGGAAGGGCTATTCTGTGCATAGCACTTCTAACTGTATAGTCATATACAAGACTATCAAAGGTATTCTTGTCGGACTTGATAAGAATGCTGCATGATCCAAAAAGGCACGCTTTGAGCGTGCTTTTTTATTTGTAAAAAGACCATCCATATTTAAAGTGTACTAATTTTGAATAAAGGAGGATACCATTATGGCGGTTAAGATTAAAGCCAGCAAAGAACAGAGGGAAAATGCCAAGGAGTATATCAAAGCACATCTGTGGGACTACCTCGAAAGAGAGGGAATAAATCCCGCAAGAAACTTTCCCTGTCTTAATCCTGACCATGACGATTCTCATGGCGACATGAGTTTCCATCGTCCGTCAAATACGTGTGTGTGCCATTGTGGTGCCCGTTACGATACATTTGACCTTATTGGCGTGGAATATGGTCTTTCAGGCTTTAACGAGAAGTTTCAAAAGGGCTGCGAGATATTCGGACTCCTTGGCCAGGAACAGGAAGAAGGGGATATAAAGATCCCTGTAAACTGGAGAGAGGCAGTCCCTGAGTACAACCTTCCCGAGAGAGCATCTGATGAACAGTGCTCAAACGTATATTTTGCACTGACAAAGTGTGATAGTACAAAGCTCAGGGAAGAACACCGGCAGGACCTTTTAAGGAGAGGATTTACAGATGAGGATATCAAAAGGTTCCGATTCTGCTCTACTCCCAAGAGAGGTCAGGACCTGGCGGGAGAGTTGGTGTCGCAGGGATACTTTTTAGGAAAGGTTCCCGGATTTTATCTTCAGAAAAGATGGAATATGTCCATATCTGAAGAAAACCAAGGATATTTCTGCCCTGCTTTTCAGGGTGAAAAAAATCAGCTCCTTGGATTCCAGATCCGTGTGGATAATCCTAAAAAAGGTAAGTACCTGTGGCTTTCTTCATCCAATAAGGAAGAAGGAGCTTCCTCAGGTGCAGTGCCCACAATCCTTCCCGGAAAGGACACGTCCCTTTGGCTGGTGACAGAAGGGATACTAAAAGCCCTTGCTATTTATTGTCTTTTGGGTAAAGAAATCTCGGTGATCGGCGTTCCCGGCGTTGGGACAATCGGAGGTTTTAAGTCGTTTATGGAAGAAAAGACAGGTCTTCCTATCATCTTTATTGAAGCTTATGATATGGATAAGCTTGAGGACAATAAGGCGGTAAAGATGGCTCAGGATAATCTCCTTAAAGAGATCGACAAAAACGGCTTCAAAAGCCATTCCCTCACATGGGATGCCAAGGACGGCAAATGGCAAAAAAACTACAAAGGACTTGATGATTTCCTCTGCGACTATGTGAAAACAGAAGGTGGCAGAAAGAAGTTTATCGGGTACTTAAAGCGGGTTTCGCTAAACCTGCAAGAAAAAACTGCATAATGTAAGGACAGCTCGGTATATCCGGGCTGTTTTTCTGTACAGAAAGTAAGAAAAAAGAGGAAGCTTTTAGATAAAAATCTGCCATATTTAAATAAAAGGGAGCACAAAAATGTGATCGCAATAATTAAAACGTCGGGAAATTCTAATAGCTTATGGAAAAACAACTCAAAATCACAGACCATAAAGGAATTGAATATCCAAGTCTTATAGCTAAGTGTAATGCTTATAATATAAACAAAACTACATATTTAAACCGAATTAAAAGGGGGTGGAGCGAGGAAAGTGCACTCACAACTGCTGTGAGAACAATGGATTTATACACCGAAGATCATTTGGGAAACAAATTCAAAAATGCTAGAGAAATGTGTAAGCATTACAAAATAAGTTACGCTGCATTCAACGGAAGAATGAAAGCGGGGTGGAATTTAGATATGGCACTAACCACTCCGGCTGAGAAAAGAAAATCAAAGGCTGCCTATGTCAAGAAGGATGGTTATTACGTGGATCCCTGGGGCGGGCGTTTTAAAACAAAGAGCGAGATGGCTGAAGCCCACGAACTAAACCTTCAAGTCTTAACACATAGACTTGCCCAGGACTGGACTTTAGAAGAAGCGCTCTCTATAAAACTGAACGGGAAGCGGTTCCCGGATAAAAAAAGAACAATCACACCACCGAATAAGCACCTTTTAGACCCTTGGGGAATGGAGCATAGAAGTTACAAAGCGATGGCTGAGTACCACGGCATTCCTCCAAGCGTGCTGATTGATAGGCTGGGTAGGGATTGGCCGCTAGAGAAAGCCTTAACAACTCCGATTCTTGGGAAAAATGATGATTATCACGGCAAAGAGTGTTGCGACCATACGGGCAGGCACTTTACTAGCAAAGAGAAAATGCTCAGATTTTGGGGTATCACTAAGTCTGCATATCAGTCAAGGCTCAAAAAAGGGTGGACTTTAGAAAAGGCACTCACAACACCTGTTAGGCAGAAAAAACAATCGATAACCTATAACGGAGTCGTTTACGATAAGCTCTCTGATTTTTGCAAAGAATACGGAATCACACTAGGCACATACTATAATCAGAGAAAACTTGGATGGACGCTCGACAGAATAGTAAATGACCTGGGAAATGGATGTTTCAAACCTTGTAAAGATCCATGGGGAAACCCGTATGATTCCATAAATGAAATGTTAAGTGCATATAATGTCTCATACTCCATGTACCATCAAAGATTGGAAGATGGGTGGACTTTAGAAGAAATACTGCTGATTCCATCGAAGGGCATATATATAAGCCACTACAGAAAGCTGTTTAAAATGGACGGCGAAGAGCACTACTCTTTCAAATGTCCTACTTGCGGTAAAGAGCATATCTTTACAAAAAGTGAAATCAGGCAGCATTTTCTGATACATGTAAAAAATAAGGAGGAGCCCTAATGAACAATAAATCCCCCTTGGAGCTTGTAAGAAGTAAAACAAAAGAGGATTTACAAAAAAAACTAAAAACACATGGTCACTGCGCAGTCATAAGATGTACTGGCTTTGGCAAAACATGGCTTCTTTCTGATATATCCAAGGACTACAATAGTGTATTATATCTGTATCCTGCTGAAATAATAAAACAGACAGCTATTAGAGCGATTGAAGCCACTGATGGCTCATCTGAGGAGCGCTATGAAAAAGCCATAAAGAAAGAGATAGATGATGAGCTCGGCTACGGATTTGATTATCGCAATATTCAGTTTATGACATACGCAAAGCTTGCAAGAATGTCCAAACAGGCTATTGAAGAACTACCAGATTACGATCTTATCATAATGGACGAACTTCACCGAATCGGAGGGGATAAGACAAAAGTTGGTGCATTTTGGCTGATGTACTATCAACGACAGGCGCATATTGTTGGCGCTACTGCTACGCCAGATCGCTCAGATGCTTTTGACGTAGTGAACGAGTTTTTTCAAGGAATTTGCGTATATCCTTACACTCTGCATGACGCTGTACAAGATGGCATTATCAAAATGCCTTATTATGTATACTGTACTTATGATATAGAAACAAATTTCAAAAAGACCGCACGTTCTGCAGGACAGGATATTGATAATCCTTCGGTAAAAGAAGTTATCAATTCCCGCATGCTTGAAGCAAGTAAAATTCACAATATGCCGACAATCATAAAAAAGACTGTTGACCAATATGTCGAAGAAAAAAGTTATATGAAATTCATCGCGTTCTTTTCATCTATAAGGCAGCTTCATACAAGTCTTAATGATGTGAAAGAATGGTTTTGCGAGGCTTTCCCTAAATATAAAATAAATGTCCTGGAAGTTACATCTGAAGACGCCAATACTCGCGCAAACCTCTATACCATGAACTTAAAACACAAAGAAAACACCATAGATATTATCGCTTGTGTAGATATGCTTAATATGGGCTATCATGTTGATGATCTCACCGGTATCGTAATGTACAGGTGCACAAATTCATCGACCATATACATTCAACAGCTTGGCAGAGCGCTGTCTACTGGGTCAAAAACCCCCTGTGTTGTGTTTGATGTAGTTGATAATTTACATAGAAAATCTATGTTTAACCTTGCAACAACAGATAACAGGCGCAAAAAGAACAAATCCGCAACAAAAAAAGAGCGAATAAAATCACTTATGTCAGAAATTGGCAACGAACTGACTAAAGAAGAATATACCCTGCTCGAAAAATATGTAGAAGACAACCTTATGGCAAAGGACGAAGAGGCTTTTAATACTGTTTGGAGCAAGATAAACGAGATCCACAAAGAGGATATTTATGCTATTGATTATCTTGCAACATACAGGGAAATGGTCGCTAAGGTTGTTGCGGAGGTCAAACATGAGCGTATTAAAAGGGCCGCCGAAGAGTATTTTAGGATTACCTGTGACAAATATGGAAAGGAAATCCCCAACACAATCAGCGAATTAAAGAAAATGAAAAATATGCCTCCAGAGTTATCTATTTTTTTAAAATGGCAGAGCGTTACCGAAATGGATGTATTGCAATACATAGATCCTGATGGCACAGGTGTCATTGATACAAAGAAAATATCAGAAGGCATTAAGAAATCTATGATTTATTGATTTAAAATGATACGCAAACAACAAACACTAAAGAGCCTGAGCGGCTCTTTTTGTTATTTGCTAAATCCTCCATATTTTATATGTACTTTTTTAAATTTTAAAGAAATGGAGGTATACAAATGAATATAAATAAAAGATTTACAGCATCATTACACACTCATGTAAGAAGTCTGTTTGATGCGCAGATCGAGTCTGATGCTCTGGCCAAAAGAATTGTAGAGCTTGGCGGAAAAGGCTGTGCCATTACCGATCACGGCGTCGTATCTTCTATTGAAGATTACAGACCCGCATTTGACAGTAATGGTTTAAAGCTCATCCCCGGTTGTGAGCTCTATGTGGATGGTGGCATCCTTGGAAGGACACATCTTATTGTTCTTGCTGCCAATGATAATGGTTGGAAAGGTATCTGCAAGATGGTTACTGAAAGTAACAAAAATCTTGTAAATGGTTTCCCTGTTATCACCAAGGAAAAGCTGTTCGAGATAGTTTCTCTGTACAGAGGCGATGTTATCGCAACAAGTGCCTGCATGTATGGTGTGATCAACGCCATCTATCTGCAGAACTCAGCTGTACAGAAGCTTATCGACAAAGCAAGAAGGAAGCAGGATAAATACACAAATCCTTCTTCTTCTGAGGTATCAGACCTTAAAAGCGCACTTATAAATGCTCAGAATGAGTATGAAAAGGCAATCGTTGAAAGAGATGATACCAAAAGGCTGGCAGAGCAGAAGTTTGTCCAGAGGGAAAAGGCAGTAGCAAAGCTTGAAAAAGCAGGTGATGACACTGCAAAGTCAGCAAGAGCAGAACTTGAAGCTGACAAAGCATCAGCTGAACTTGCAAAGACAAGGCTTCCCGAGGCAAAAAGATGCGTTGAAACAGCCAAAAAGGCTGTGTCAGAGTATTCTGCAAAGCTTAAAAAGGTTTCAGAGTCTATCGACAGGTTCATGGATATCGAGATCGAGATATCAGAGCTTGAAAAACAGATGAAGCCTCAGAGCGAAGTAGATGACATGGCAAGAGAGGCAGCACAGGAATTTGCAGATGCTTTTGGTGAAGGAAACTTTTATATCGAACTTCAGTACCACGGTATTGAAGAAGAAAAGTTTGTATTTACCAAAATCGCAGCCCTTGCAAAAAAGCTTAGTCTCCCCGTTGTTGCCACCAATGATGTCCACATCCTTACAGGGTCAGAGGATGACAGGCTTAAAAGATGTATATTGCGCTCCCTCCGTTATGGTAAGAACGCAGATGCAACTTTTCAGGAAGAGAATGTAGGAGATAGCGAACTGTATCTTAAGGATAATGAGGAGCTTGCAAAAGCACTTCTTCAGATTCTTGACAAAGCCACTGTTGAAGAGTCAATAAACAATATTGACGTAATCTTTGACAGATGCAACGTCGAATTTAAGACCGGCAAGCACTATCCTAAATTTTCTCAAACCGAAGATGCCAACGATATCCTTGATAAGGAAATTGAAAAAGGCATAGCCTGGAGGTATCCTGCTGGCATGGATGAAGAGCATAAAGCCCGCCTTGAGTATGAAAGAAAAATAATCAAGGATATGGGATATGCCGACTATCATCTTGTGGTTAAGGATTTCCTTGAGTACGGCCGTCTTCTTGGCGCAGTGCCTAAGGAGAGAATATCAGAAGCCCCCCTTACAATAGGTGAACTTAAAAAGTTCATTGAGGAAAACGGGTATAAAAACCCCGGGCTTCGTATTGGCCCCGGCAGAGGCTCAGCCGTAGGGTCGCTTGTTTGTTACCTTCTTGGTATCACAAACCTCGATCCCATCAAGTATGGACTTCTTTTCGAGAGATTTTTAAATCCCGAAAGAGTGTCAATGCCCGATATCGACAGCGACCTTAGTAATGAGTCAAGAGGCAGGGTTATTGAGTACGTTAAGAACAGATACGGCGAAGGAGCTGTTTGCGGCATCATGACCACAAATGCACTTGCTCCCAAAGGAGCTCTTCGAACTGAATCAAAGTTCTACGGACTTAAGACCTGTGGCAGAAGCCTTCTTAATGAGATAGGAACACCTATCATCAAGATGATCCCCGAAGATGTCGGCGTATCATTTGCCACAATCGTTGATGATAATGGCAAGGTGTCAGATAAGGGTATTACTCTCTATGAGTATCTTTGCAAAAAGAACCCTTCAAATGACGCTCTTGGTGTCCTTCATTGGGCAAAAGTTATTGAAGGCGCATTTACTGCCTACGGCGCTCATGCAGCAGGCATTGTTATCTCAGATAATGCGGATATATCTGATTATATCCCTCTGAGATACAATACAACCTTAAATATGTTCACAACTCAGTGCGACATGGTGCAGATTGAAGAAAACGGGCTTTTAAAGTTCGACTTCCTTGGTCTTAAGACTCTGGACATCATTACAGAGACCATGTTTGAGATTGAAAAGAACACAGGAAAGGTTGTTGAGCCTCTTTCGATCCCGCTTGATGATGAAAATGTCTATAAAGATATCTTCGCAGCTGGAAAGACAAACTCTGTATTCCAGTTTGAGTCAAACGGCATGAAGAGCATGTTAAAGCGCTTCAAGCCCACCTGCTTTGAGGATCTGATAATTCTCGTAAGCATGTTTAGACCAGGCCCTAAAACTGTTTGGGGATTTAGCGTGAACCCTATTACTCAGGGGTGTGTAGCGTAAAATCGCTATGCTAACGGTAGAAGCTAGATAAGACCACTGTATGAGGCGTTACAACGAGATATACAGTATAAACCAAGGACGAATCCGCTTCGTAAGAGAGCCTACGGTCCATTATTGGATAGCAGGCAATACCGTGCCACATTATTTACCGCCTCCCAGAACAGGAGGAATAGGCGGAAATAATAGGTGTATCGACTATCCCGCAAGGGAGTACGCCAGAGGATGAGTTACTGGCGGAAGTGTGCTAACCACATAAATGTGGAAGATATAGTCAAAACCCACCCAAAAAGGTGTTAAAGTACCGGGAAACCGGGGGTAGAATTGTTACAGTACCTTGACGACGTTATCGAAGTTAAGAACGGAAGAAAGGAAATGACATTCCTTTGTCCGCAGCTTAAGCCTATTCTTGGCAAGACATACGGTGCTATCGTATATCAGGAACAGGTTATGGCTATATGTCAGGAGCTGGCAGGATTTACTCTCGGTCACGCTGACAATGTCCGCCGTTTCATGTCAAAGAAAAAGGCAGACAAGCTTGCACATGAGCGTGATGCATTCGTAGATGGCTGTGAAAAGAATGGCATCTCAAAGGCTGTTGCAAACACTCTGTTTGATCAGATGATGGATTTTGCATCATACGCCTTTAATAAGTCACATGCTGCCGCATATGCACACAATGCATATCTTACAGCATGGCTTAAGAGATACTATCCTTGCGAGTTCTTTATGGCAGCACTCAACTGGGCGCTCACAGATCAGAAGCCGCAGGAAGCCGTATCAAAGCTTATCTACGAAGCTGCAGAGTTTGGCATCAAGGTCCTTACTCCCGACATCAATGTCTCCGGCAAAGACTTTGTCACAGCCGATGGCAACATCAGATTTGGTATATCCGCCGTAAGAGGCATTAAGAAGGCGGGAGATGAGATAATCCTTGAAAGAAGTACAAACGGCCCTTTTAAGAGCCTTAAAGACTTTATTACAAGGGTTCATCCCTCTAGTGCTGTTATCGAAAATCTCATTTCGGCAGGTGCATTTGACATGTTTTCCGAAAACAGGGCTTCCATGAAGAAATTTGTGGAAGATATAAAGAAGCCTCTTTCCGACAGAGAAAAGAAGGTATCCTTTATCAATAGCGCAACAGCGCTTCTGCCTGTTATCGAATCTTTCTCATCTGATGAAGATGTAGTAAGATTTCAGGAAGAAAACGGTCTTAAAGCCGAGATAAAAGAGCTTTCAACTGTTGATAAGCTCTCAAAGAGGATCGAGACAGCAAGGAAGACCTTGTCAAAGTTTGACGACGAGATCAGCGCCGTTCACATGGTTGATGTTTATGAAGATAAGAAGGAAAGAATGTCTCTTGAAAAAGATGTACTTTCTATCTATGTTTCCATGCATCCCATGGATATTTATCCTAAAGCCGAGGAAATCGGGACGCTTGCTATTTCTGACCTCTCAGAAGATGATGATACAGCATATGGCCTTGTATCTAATCTTGTTATCAAACAGAGAAAATCAGACGGTGCTCCCATGGCTTTCTTCGATATAGAAGATAAGTCAGGTAAAATTTCAGCGGCATGCTTTACCAAAGCTTTTAGTAAATACCAGAACCTTTTAAAGGCTGATGGTGTTTACAAGTTTTATGGTAAGGTGATAACGGAGGATGACGGCTCTGATGAAGAAGAGACAAAATCTCTTAAGTTTATCGTTGAGCAGATCGCCCCTGTAAACGAGAGGCGCGGCTCCATTCTTATGAAGGTGTCAAGTTATGCCGTATTCCACACTGAAGAAGAGTCTTCTTTTAAGGAAAAGTACATGGAAGAAGACGGTTACAGCTTTATCATCTACGATGAAGCGCTGGACGAAGTCAGATCCATGAACTATTCTGTTTCCGAAAAAGTTAAGGAGCTTCCTTTTGTGGAAGAAGTAAATCTGTAAATTCATTCAAAGACAGTCCTTCGGGGCTGTCTTTTTTACTGTACAGAAAACAGACATGCGGATATTCCTGCCCATACTTAAAGAGTAAAGGCATTTTCTGAAAGGAAATCAAAAACTATGGCAAAATATATCGATAGAAACAAGCTTCCACAGTTTTTATACTATAATTCGTGCTGCGGTAAATATAATGGCTGGTATTTTAGAAACAATGAAGACGCCACAGCGTATTATGAAGAAAAATCAAACAAAAAAGGTGGCTTTTCTCCCAGTGTCGCCATGACATGTGATTTTAAAGCGGGCGAGCTTGATTTTGAAAAGGCAGTACATGACCGCGACAATCTTTTACAATCTAAAGATGATGAAAATCTGGTCACTGAGCTATATGATGAATGGATTGCCGGTTGTGTAAAAGGCTCCCACTCATACAACCTAATGACTTTCGCTATGTTTGCAGTTCGGGCAATGCACGCAGACAGGGAATTTGCTCTCCAGTGGGAGGAAAGGTTAAAAAAGACACTGATAGATGTACAGCAGGCAAAGCAGGAAGATAGACGCGCTAAACTTTTGTTACATCTTTCTTTATTAGAAGAATATCTCTCGATAGCAGTGCTTTTAAGAACAGCGCAAGGGTTTCCGCTTCCATATACCGACGGAGATAGAGCATATCCTAAAATGCTCCTTATTGAAGACGAACTGTACAAAAAATACAAAGGCAATAAAAATATAGAGTTAAACTTTAAATTTCTAAAAAAAGCCGTAAAAGACACCGCATGGGTTATTACGGTTAATGGAGACAGCGCAGAAAAGAAGATGGTCTTTATTATAGCTGATGCGGGAGCGCCGATTGTAGCGTGTATGATAGATCCCAGAAATGGATTGTCCCGATATTTTGTGCAGGACTTAAATGCGCGGCTTAACGAAGATAGTGTGGCCGCAAAATGGATAGCATCCAACCCAAGCGATTCGGCAGATATTACCACATTTATTACAGGAGACGCATGGTTTTGCCATCCAAGAGGTGACTATTGGTGTAATGGCAAAGAAAATATCTGCTCATATGTTAATGGCACTCATAACTGCATGCATAAGTCGCTAGATATTATATCTGCCATTTTATACTGCCTGCAGGAATATTATATAAAGGTCATAAATGAAAAGTCAGAGACTCCTCAGTCAAAATCTTCTGTAAATTCTGCGTCAAAACAACATGCAGAAACCTTTATTCCTGATGGCATGATGAGATTATATGACATTAAAATGTCAAAAGAAGAGCTTGCAAGATTTAACAAATTTGCACTGTACAGCAAAAATCGCTCCGCATATCCTTCAACCGAAAAATGTCCTCATACAAGACGGGCTACCATGCGGTACAATCCCAAGACAGGGCAGAGGGACATCCGCGTAAAGGGATCCATCATACACAAGGAAAAATATCAGGGCTTTGCATCAGCTGAAAGAATAGTAGAATAAAAAACTTTAAAAAATGCTCTCCCATATTTATAGAAACGGCAATCGCAACTATAGATTATAGTAGGAAGGAAACAGATTATGGGTAGACAAAATATTGCGTTTTTATACGCAAGAGTGCACAAAAGCCCGCAGATTAACAAAAACGCTGAGACCGGAGAGTATAACTTCGGTACTGTTTATATTGATACTGTGCGTGGCCTTCGTGCCATCGAAGACAATGTCCGCTTCGTAAAGCATGATCACCCTCTTGTTATGTCAATGGAAAAAGAAATCCTTGACGAGATGGAGGGGTGGCAGGAAAATGACATTGTATTCATCAAGGGCGTTATTACGTCCAAAGCAATCACCAAAACGACCCATTGTTCTCACTGCTCAGAGGCTAATCCTGTAAAATCCAACATCGTCTACATAACCCCTATCTTTGCAGAAAAGATAAAGAGCTATGGCGATGACAAGATGGCCGCAGTGGAAGATGTGGTCAAGCACAGAGAAATCTCTAACCAGATTTACGTGCTGGGACGTGTTATCAAGGACCCCAAGATCATAGTTACACGCCAGGGCGTACAGATAACACAGTATCCTATCGCATTAAACCGCAAGTTCACCATCAGAACCGATGACCCTAACATCAGGACCGACTGGCCCGTTGTTAAGTCTTACGGCGAGAAAGCAAGAGACGACAAGCTCTATCTTAAATATGAGTCTGATGTCATGATCGATGGTCTCTTGCAGGCAAGAACAGTAACAAGAAGGTGTAAATGTCCTCACTGCGGCCAGGAATACGAGTGGAAAGACAACACCATGGAGTTGTGCGCATATGACATTGAGTATGTCAACAATTATAAGACAAGGGAAGAAGTTGAAGCAGAGGCTCAAAAGTCAGTAGACGAGCTAAAACAGCAGCTCTTTACATCGGGTTATAAGGACGAACTTGAAGAGTCCCTTCAGTCAGACGACACAACCGCATAAAACACAAAACGCTCGCTAAATCTTTTAACGGGCGTTTTTATTATGCCCGCCATTTTCCATATTTATTATGTTCAAACAGTTTTAATGGAAATGGAGGAAATAGATGAATACAAGACGGATGGAAAGCATGAAACTGATGCCTCTCCTGCAGCCACTTACCCAGCTTGGGTATTTAAGCGCAGGTCAGGCAAAAAATGTGATAGATGAATACAAAGAAGGAAACACGGAGCCACTCCGTAGTCTTTGTCTTGATCCGTCACTACCCACCAGCCTCTCTCCCATATTGGAGAGAATCAGGCAATATATATAAAGGAGGAACCAGTTATGGAAGCTAATACAAGGTTAGTGGACAATTTTCATGTTTGTGGCACCGAGATGGAGCAGTTCAGGGGAGAAAACGAGGCTATGGCTTCGATCACCAAGGAGCTCGACGTAAAGAGCTTTGAGATTGAATTTCTCTCCTACTCCGACAGCGATGCCGCGGAGGATAAGACTAAGTTCTACATCCTGTCTCATGACAGGATCGATGCATTCCTCAAGGACCCCGTACTCTCTAAGCAGGGCAAGATAGACAACTATCGTTTCGGATCTGCAGACATTCTTGATGAGATGAAAAATACCACAGGGCTTTGTGCTCTGATAAACGGTAAGCTCTATATCGTATCTCCCTTTGCACTCCCCACATTTACATTGAGGGCAGAAGTTAAGGGCGATAAGACGATATCAAGAAACAACCTCATCAGAAACCTGCACCTTGCAGATGCTCTGTACAGCAAGGATGAGCGTATCCACCTGGTATACAGGGAGGAAGAAGTAAATGGTGTCACTGTAAGGAAAATCTTTGCAGGTCTTGGCAGCCTTTACAAGCTTATTCCTCAGACAATCGTCACACAAACGATCGATGAGCTGACAGCAGATGGCATTGTAGGAACCCCTGCTCTTAGCAGGTTTGAGATAGACCATTCTTATACAACCGCAGAAGTATCTCTCCCCGACGTGGGTAAGGAGATCGCAGAAGAGTATAAGATTGACGCAAACATTGTGCCTGGTCTTTATCTTTCAACCTCAGACATCGGGGCTTCCTCGGTTATCATCAGAGGCATCTACAAGAAGGGACATTCAAGCATTATTACTGACGAAGTCAAGATAATGCATGCAGGAAGCTCCCTTACGCCGGAGAAGATCCTCGAAGAAGCAGACAAGAAGATTTTCGGAAAGATTAGAAAGCTTCCCGAGACTCTTGCCGAACTTATGGGTAGGGAAATAATCGACTATTCAAAGGTCGATCTTTCAGATCCCGACCACGCCGAGAAGAACTACACGGCCGTCTATGAAATTCTCAAGAAAGAGATTAAGGCTATCGCAAAGGAAGCCAACGTCTCAGGGAAAAAGACGACCGAACTTCTCGATTGCATGGCAGCTGAGATCAACTCAAGCCTTCGTTATACTCTATATGATATTGCTGTTGATTTCATGAGCGTCCCCAGCCGTATCACAGGTCTTGACCGTGACACGGTAGCTCGCCTTCAGAAGGCTTGCGGACAGACGCCCTACAGACTTGCCAAACTGACATTATCCGTGGGAGAAGAGGAAGAAATTGCCTTGACTCCCGCATAACTCCATTCCATTCCAATTCATCCAAGCAAGAGCCTGCGTTTATCGCAGGCTTTTTGCTTTTTACTGTACAGAAAACTAACATAGGTGACTTTTCTCCCATTATTATATTGCAAATAATGATTAGGGTTTGCATGATAAGCGGGCCACTGACTGTAGGAGTGAAAGATATCGACAGTCAGCTCCTTTCTAAAAACGTTAAAATCTAACATTCTATACATTTTCATTATTTACTGATTTCCCCATATTTTGAATGTAACTATAAACAGATAAATGGAGGACAGATTATGGATAACAGATTTGATTTTCGACCTTTAAGACCCGATGAGATTGAGTGTCGTGTGCAGTCTGTCAATAAAGGCGGTGTCGTCCTGCTCCTTTATAAGGACGCAAGAGTAGACCAGAATCTCCTTGACGAGACATTTGGTATATTTGGCTGGCAGAGGCGCCATGAGATGATCGGCGACAGGCTCTACTGTACGGTAAGCGTAAGAGACCCTAAGACAGGAGAATGGATCTCAAAGCAGGATGTAGGCACTGAGTCCTATACAGAAAAGGAGAAGGGCCAGGCATCAGACTCATTTAAGAGAGCCTGCTTTAATCTTGGTATTGGTAGGGCGCTTTATACAGCACCCAATATCTTTATCAAGAAGGACAGCCTTGCTTCTTACAAGGACGATGGCACAAAGCCTACCTGCAACGACACATTCAAGGTGAAAGACATCACCTATTCATCGGACGGAAAGAGCATTGTTTCAGTTGTGATTGACGTGATCTATTACGATAAGGTAAAGAGCACGCTCACATTTACAAACAATGCAAAAGTAACTCCCATCAAGGCTACTTCTTCGCAGCCCGCCGAGGCTACAAAGAGTGCTGAGAGCGCTCCTGCAAAGACGGAACCTGCAGCTGCATCCGACACACTGTCAGATAGCGAGGTGATCCTTCTTGGCAACTGCAGAGGAAAGACATACGGCGATGCCAAGGGCACAACACAGTTTGCTTCATTCCTCAACTGGGTAAAGACATCATCATCTAGGTATGATGACCCCAAGCAGCAGAGGCAGTTTGATATCTTCAAGAAGTTGGCAAAGGAGGCGTGAGATGAGTTACAGAGAGGTCAGAGAGTTCCTTTCACTTGCAAAGGGGAAGGAATTTGTCATGTTTGACACGGAAACTACAGGATTATCCCCTGAGAGCTGTGACGTTATCGAGTTTTCGGCGATAAAAGTAAAGGCAAAGGAAGACGAGACCTTTACAAAGGTAGCCGAGATTGATATTTTCATCAACCCCGGCTACAAGCTTCCCGAAGAGATTGTATCGATAACGGGCATCACAGACGAGTTGCTTGCAAAAGAGGGGATGTCAAAAGAAGCAGCTCTTTCAAAGATCAAGGCATTTTGGGGCGATTGTCCCATCATTACAGGCTATAACGTCAGATTTGACATCAGGTTTATCGAGTCCCTGTACAGTAAATGCGGAGATCGGTTCACCTACGAAGGTTTTATCGACGTTATGAAGCTTGCAAAAGAAAAGCTGCCGAAGCCTTATAAGCTTGTCAACGTTTGTGAGGCTTTATCCCTTACAGGGTATTCGTTCCACCGTTCCATCGATGACGCCAGGGCAACACTTGATGTGCTCTTAAAGCTCCTTCCTATGTATGAAAGCGCACCCGATGACAAACTTATCGTCACCGGATGTACCAGATGGACAAAGCACGGTTTTGACCGTATCTACATCAATAACAAGCAGAATGTAAGTGCATATTATGATGTAAATACAAAGGAGTGGTGCATAAACGGTGATTACGAGAAGGACGAGGTGGTCGCTGCAGTGCTTGAATGCACAGGCTCAGAAGACGAAACAGCCCTTGTTTCCGCTGTTGTATAATCCATAACCAAAAAGAGTCAGTATTTTACTGGCTCTTTTTTCATGTAAAGGGCTTTACATTGTACAGATACTGTACTAGACTATTATTAGGATTGAAATACCCGCTAAATAAGTAGATTTACACGCAACTAAAAACAAGAAAGCAAGAAAACGAGGTACTTATATGAACAAGACAGAACTTATTGATGCCATCGCAAAGCAGGCGCAGCTTTCTAAGAAAGATGCTACAAATGTACTTAATGCATTTACAGACGTTGTAACAAAGGAACTCAAGAAAAAGGGCAAAGTTCAGCTTGTAGGTTTCGGAACATTCGAGACGGCAAAGAGAGCAGCAAGAAACGGCAAAAACCCTCAGACCGGCAAGGCCATTAAGATCCCTGCTTCTATCGCGCCTAAGTTTAAGGCAGGCAAGGCTCTTAAGGATGCTGTGAACGGAGCAAAGAAGAAATAATCAGGCAGTTTCTTTTAATAGCACGCATAAGGGACCACAGGTTTATTCCTGTGGTCTTTTTTTATACCCTAATTAAATCACAAAGAGACGGATACGGGTTATTGAGTCTGTCTCTTTTTAACTGTACAGAAAATAGAATTTAAAAAAAATATCCCATACTTATTGTGAGGCTTATGCCAATGCTTCATTAAATCACGAATTAGGAGGCAACACATGGACACAATAAGAGAAGATGTTTTTTACAACACTATTGAAAAGATGGAAAGTGTTAAAGATCATGTTCTTGGCGGAGGTCAGTTTCCTACGATAAACGAGCTGGAAGAACATGATGTTAAAGGAAACATAGAATTTTTCCTGCCTCTTGTTGCATACTACGCATCAGATCCGTTTAAGCGTATGAAAATAGATGCAACAAACTATACAGAATACAAAGCAACAGTTAAATACTGTCAGGACATCCTTTCAAAGATCGAACTGACAGACAATTAAACCGAAGGCGAAAATGGCTAATAAAAATAATTATGAAAGCAATAAAACAAGCAATAGTTCTAGTTGATGCATACAAAAGTCCATTAAGACGTCACAATACAGCAGGTCGCTACAGAGTCGGAGCAAAAACTGAAAAAGAAGCCGAAGAACTTGTAAGAACTGCCATAGGCTTTGGCTCTGTAAGATTTTATTATTGGGAAAAAGAAGATAGTACCCACCCAAAAGTAAAATATAAAGAAGTCGTTAAAGAAATTCCCAGTTCACGACTTGTCGATACGACTTATTCTTATGAAAGGCCGAGACATGCCTGTGAACCATTAACTTAATGACATTGGGAAGAGATAACCGACAAAATAAGAGAAGACGATTTCGCTGTTTTTTATAATCCGTTTGATTTTCCATAATTACAATGTAATCAATTACCTAAAAGAATGGAGGAAAACACATGAACAAGACTATTCTGATCGGACGCTTAACCAAGGATCCCGAGATCCGTTATACCCAGGGGGAGAAGCCTTCTGCGATCGCTCGTTACACTTTGGCGGTGGATCGTCGCTTCAAGAAGGAGGGAGATGATCAGACCGCTGATTTCATTCCCGTTGTGGCTTTCGGGAAAGGCGGTGAGTTCGCCGAGAAGTATCTTAAAAAGGGAACCAAGGTCGTTGTAACTGGACGCATCCAGACAGGTTCTTATACCAACAAGGACGGCGTTAAGGTTTACACAACCGACGTGGTTGCTGAGGATCAGGAGTTCGCTGAGTCTAAGAACGCAGGCGCTCCCTCAGCTGCTGAGCCCGCAGGCGAGGAGACATCCTTCGCCGATGTTGAAGAGGAGCTTCCTTTCAACTAAAAAATTTCATAGTGTAAAAAAAGGGACGTGCAAAACGCACGTCCTTTTTCTTTGGGATAATTAACATTCACCGTTTAAGCACGAAAGAATCTGTAAAAGTTTTTAAACTCTCTATCATCTTTCTGTCTCTTTTTCTTGGCATTATCCAAGATTTTTTGAACATCTTTAGAAAATGCAAAGATATCAAGATTGGGAGTAACTTTATCCGTAACATCCACATCTTCACGCGCAGCGGCTGCCACAAGAGAGAGTATCTCATGTGAATAAGATGAAATGTTTTCTATCTTTTCACACACATCTATTCCATGCATCATGCAGGTAAGGCAGTCGTTAAACTGGTCAAGAGTAAGATCTGTATGAACAATCTTATAAAGGATTTCCTCGTTATACCAGGTAAAACTATATCCTCCGTCGGGGTTTTTGTAAGGAGCGATGGTGATTGCTATATTGTTCATATATGATGCAGGAAGTCCTTTGTATGCAAAGCTTCCGATTGGCATCCTGTTGTCCAAAAGCTGCCTTAATATTTTTTTCTGTCCTTCATCAAAGTCCATAAGGAACTCGCCCGTGTCCCTGTTGATAACCGGCTGTCCATCTAAATTGTATAATACAGGGTCATAAGTATTATTTACCTGACCGCTTGTATGCTTCTTTTTGCCAAATCCGAACATATAAAACCTCTTTTCTGTATAGATATTTTTATCTATCTATATATAGTATGAGAGATGCGAAATCGAAATCACTTTTCTGTACAGTAATTATACTACACCGCTCTAAAGATAAAAATATGTTTGCCCATACTTATTATATACGAAGGAGGCACGTTATGTCAGACGCAAAACAAAACTACGAAAACACCACAAAATTTATAAAAGTAACCATCGACGAATTGCGCCAGTTCCTTGAGATGCTCGCTGACGCCATAGAAGGAAGCAGGGCAGGTGCAGCACAAAAAGAAATGGCCAAGTGGATAAAAGAAAGCGGGCAGTGCACCGCATACACCGTTGAGGGAAAATGCGGACGGGAACTTAAAGCAGAGCTTTCAAAGCAGGGAATTGGCTTTATCGAAGTAATGGATGAGTCAACCCTTGTTGTAAAGACCCCTGACATTGACAGGATAAGAGAGATCAACAGGGACATTTTAAAAGAAAAAGGTAATTACTATCAGGAAATTGACGGAAATGAGATGGAACGCATCTTTGCCAAATCCGACAAGATACCTGATAAGACCATGATGACGCTTCACGGTCTTGATAAATACGAGTACGAGACACTTAAAAATAAGTGTAATGACATAACCAAAGGATTCATGGTGGGCCTTACCAAAGAAAATTCGGATGAATATGCTCTTTCAATCCATGCAGCCAAGACCTACAACCCGGATCCAAACAAGATGGACTTTTGTAAAGCCTATGCCTCAATGGCACTTAGCCTTTACGGGGCAAACTCTGATGTAAAGAGACAGCAGATAGATGCTGATGAAAAGCTTGATAAGACGATAGCTTCCTTAAAGGGATGTGAAAACACACATTACGTCATAGGTGTAGACGATCCAAGAAAATTTATCGAGATAAATGCGCAGGGCTTTGAACTTCACAGGATAAGGATGGTCGGCGGAAAGATAGAGAATATGCAGGTAATGGAAGTGCGAAATGACAGCCCCGACTACGAGATAGAACTGCAGAAGTGCCTGGATGGCATTTATAACAAGGCGATAATAGATAACGATGACAAGCTCTTTGAGCACATAAGCGTTAAGCAGCGAAACTTTAACCCTCTCCGTCCTGAAAAGAGCGAGACACAGGCTCATATAGCAGACATGGAGAAAAAGGTGGTCCAGATATCCAACGAAATGATAAAGAGCGGACCCAAGGCAAAGCTGATCTCTAAGATGCCGCCAAAAGAAGCATTTGAAGCATACAGAGAGGAAATGTTTGCTATTCTTACAAGTGTCATGGACGGAAAGGAAATCCCCGGATATGACGTAAAGAATACAGACAGGCTCCTTTCCTGTTTTAAAGAAGCAGGAGTTGAGCCAAATGAATACATGCTGGCAGCCGGCGCTTTAAGAAAGTTTGAGGCAGAACAGCACAAGGCATCTCTTACGCCGGAACTGTCAAAATCCAAAGAAGAAACACGTTAAGGAGCGAACAATTTATGGCAACACAGATCGAAAAAGAACGGAACAAAAAAAGAAACGCTAAGCTTTACCTTATTCTCGGCGGTATAACTTATCTATACCTGATGCTGTCATATCTTCATGCCTCGAATATCATGAAGATGAACCCAAGAATGCGTTTTGCGGAAGCATTTAATACAGGAATGACCAATGTGTTCGCAAAGCCACTTGAAATATTCCCTGTAAACGGAATGACGGTCCTTTACTGCGTGCTGTTTACAGTGTCCCTTGGCACAGTGGGCGTAATGCTTGGAGCAGAAAAAGCTCTTAAAAAGCATGATAATCCTGATACAGTTAACGGCGAAGCACATCTTATGAACACGGATGAGCTTGCTGCTTATAATCTCAAATATGCATCGCCTCTTGGAAAACCCGAGATAAATGGTGAGAACAACATGATCATCTCTAAAGACATAAGGCTTGCCATAGATAACAGAGGCACAAGACGAAACTGTAACATCCTTGTAATCGGTGGTTCCGGTGCAGGTAAATCACGTTTCTTTGCTGCGCCGAATATTCTTCAGTATAACTGCAATTTCGTTATCACAGACCCTTCGGGAGAAATGCTCCGTGATTATGGAAAGGCTCTTGAAGATATGGGATATGCTGTAAAGGTATTTAACCTTACCGACGTGTACAGAAGTAACAGGTATAACCCTTTCCACTACATTAAAGAAGAAAAGGATGTATTTACTCTGGTAAACACTCTTATAAAGAACACAACACCTTCAGAAGGAAAAGCAGGAGATCCGTTTTGGGAAAACTCCGAAAAACTTCTCCTTACAGCGCTCATTCTGTACCTGTGGCATACGGCTCCGCCCGAGGACCAGACATTTTCAAATGTAGTTAAGCTCCTCAAATATGCCCAGATTGATGAAAACGACGCAACAGCAGTATCTGACCTTGACCGTCTGTTTCAGGACCTTGAAAACAGCGATCCTAATCAGATAGCAGCCCTTGCCATCAGTCAATATAAGACGTTCAAAATGGGTGCAGGAAAGACCCTTAAATCAATCCTTATCTCTGTAGGTGTGCGTCTTCAGTCATTTGAACTTTCAGATATACAGTATCTTACAGACGCAGATGACTTTGAGTTTGAAAGGTTTGGTGACACCAAACAGGCTCTTTTCGTAATCATCCCTACTGCAGATACTACATTTAACTTTATTGTTTCCCTTCTGTACAGTCAGCTTTTCTCATCTCTGTATGCTTATGCTGAGACCGAAGCTGAGTTTGGATGGAAGGCGTCTATTGACCCTCTTACAAACATAAAAGTTGAGCACGCTAAGGGTGAAAAAGAGTCCGCAGAAGCCAAAAAGCGTCTTGAAGCTTTCGTTGCAGAAGTTAAAAACGGTGTAGACGTGGTGCCCGACAAAGAAAAGAAGCTCTATAAAGTTTATACCAAGAACACGAAGGAGCTGGTCGGATGGAGAGGTACTCAAAAAGAGCTTGAAAAGTTCAAGGAACAGCTGTCGCATATCAAGATCGAAAAGTGCGATGCAAGATGCCCTATCCATGTACGCCTCATATTAGATGAGTTCGCTAACATCGGTCAGATACCGGACTTCAACGAGAAACTTGCTACCATGCGTAAATATGAGATAAGCTGTTCAATCATTCTTCAGGCTCTTTCACAGCTAAAAGACATCTATAAGGATAAGTGGAACACTATCGTCGCTAACTGCGATACAAAGCTTTTCCTTGGTTGTGATGACTCTGAGACTATCGAGTGGATGCTTAAGATGCTCGGCAAGAGGACAACTACTGTACAGAATACTTCGTATCAGGTAAACGGCAGTGGTTCTACTTCTTATAATAAATCGTCCATAGAGATTATGACGATAGACCAGATATCCATGATGCAGGACGATGAATGTCTTGTAAGGATAAGGGGCGTAAGACCTTATTACGGTAAAAAGTACGAGCTGACAAACCACCCTAATTACGCATATGCCCATTCGAGGGTAGGAAAGTTCGTAGTCCCGCTTGCAAAAGGCGTTGAAGTAAGACAGCGTGGTCCATTCAGGCTCCTTAATCCTGAAAGTGACTATGTGAAAAAAGCTGCAGAAGCTGTTAAAAGTGCTTCTCCCGAAAAATCAACGCAGGTACACTCTGTTCCTACAGGCATAGAAGGTTCCGATGTAAAAAATGCCGCAAGAAAGCAGAAAGCAAAAGAAGCTGCACAGGCTCTTAAAAGTTTTGACGGATACGATCCTGAGACAGAAGACATAATAAACAAGGGTCTTGAGGAAGCGTTTGGCCTTCGACCTGGAATGACGAAGGGCGAGCTCAAAGAACATGTGGATACGCTTGTGACTCTTATGGCCGCCCCCTCAGGCGATATATCCTACGCAGCAACTGAATAACTGTACAGAAAATATAAAGAAACATAAGATAAGCCGCCCAAAGCGGCTTATTTTATTGGAAATCCCTATTTTCACTATAAATAATATTAAAAATAGACAAAATTGTTTTTAAAATTTGTTCTCCCATAATTAAATTGTAAGTGGTAAATACGGCAAAGAAAACATCGGAAAATACTCTGCCATATTTATATTAACAAAAACTACATGTAGAAAGGACAATTACTATGAAGACAAACCTTCAAACTCTTAACGCAAAGTGCACAGGCTTCTTTCTTAATCACGGCGTAGAGGTGAGCAGCGCAGTAACATCAGTTGCAGCGCTCATGATGGTCAATATGGCATCTGCAGACGCAGCTTCTGACCTTCTTAAGTTCATCATTGACGCAATCGGAAAGCTCATCCTTGCACTGGCAGTAATCCTTGCCATCATGGGACTTGTGTCCTGGGCAACGGCCAGCTCTGAAGGAGATGGCCCCGCTCTTAACAAGGCGAAGATGACACTTGCGGCAGCAATCATGCTGGTTATCTTAAGCATAGTTCTTCTTGCCTCCAAGGACACATTGGCAGGTATTTTGACCGGCGCAACCGTAACAGGCGGCTGATAGGCTGCAAATAACAAGCAAAAACAACGGGGCAGGGAAACCTGCCCCAAAAACTGTAACAGCTTAAAAGGAAAAAACTGATGGATATTACTGTACAGAAAAAGAAAATTATATGGCAATGCAATCTCTTTATTGCAATGGCATTTATCTTTATATTTATGGTTCCAAGTGCTGCGGCGGTAAACAAGGACAATGCAACCGTTGTTGCTATGGCTGAAACTATACTTAGCGGACCCATGCACGTTATCGTTGAGGCTGTAAAACCCGCAGCAAGCCCTATTGCAGGCGACACAACAGGTGGAGTGTTTAATAACATGTGGACCATTTGTACGGGAACGCTGCCCGATTATTTCAAAACTCCCTATGCGTTTTTAAAGACGTTGGGGTTTCTTTTGGCGCTTGCCATAACCCTTGCACATATATTTGATCACATACAAAAAGAGCAAAACCCTGTTGAAGCAGTGTGGAAGAGCCTTATAGAACTCTTTATGACATGCCTCATCATTTTAAATATAGATAAGATTTTGGATCAGTTTGGCGCCGCAACATCAGCGATTATTGATCAATTCGAGCAGGGCGCAGATCTTACCCCCACAGCAACTGTTGATGACCTTCTTATTGCACTTACCGGACATTCTACAGGAAACATGTTTTGGCAGATAAAAGCGTGGATGGCATTGTCAATTCCCTGGGTGCTTGCTCAGCTTATTATTATTGGAGCAAAATTTGTCGTAATTCAGATATGCCTTGAAATTATAATCAGAAAACTGTTTGTGCCTATCGCAATAGCAGATATTTATCATGAAGGGCTCAGAAGCCCCGGAATGAGATATATAAAAAGGTACGCAGGGGCATATCTTAAAATGGTCGTCTGCGTTGTAATAACAATAGCAATATCGAGAATAGCAGGAGGTGTTGGAAGCGGTCACACAGTATCATCTGCAGGTGATGGCTTTGACCTTTGCTTTTCGATAATAGCAATAAACTTCTCTTCAATAGCGATCATGCTAAAAGCGGGAGAGTATACAAATGACATTATAGGAGCATAAAGATGATCACTGTTGAAATGTCTGATGATATCAGAAAATACGAGAATAAAACATGGGGGCCCTTCACAACAAGGCAGGTTGTGTGTCTTGGCATTGGGGCACTGGTCTCAACCATTATAGGACTTCTTGTTCCTGTATCGTTTTCTAACAAGCTTACGATAGGAATAATCGCGCTTGTTCCGTTTATCCTTTGTGGACTTGTTAAAATGGATGGTTCGTATTTTGAATCAATAGCGGTAAACATGCTCTATCTATACGTATTAACTCCTCGCAAACGAAAAAATATCCAACATAGCGAGTTTATGCAGGATTACAGAGCATATGAAAAGGCTCAGGAACAGATCCTTTTGTCAAAAATGACATCAGCACAGAAAAAGAAATACCTCGCAACACACGGCCCTAACAAAAAAGTGCAGTACAGCACAAGAGAAGAATTTAAAATTTACAAATAATAACGAGGTTTATTATTATGGCGAATAACAAGCAAATGGAAATGGCTATGAAACAAAGACAGATGGATGTGCAGAGAAAAAAGGCTGCATCATCTGCCCCCGCGCAGTCCGCAAAGCCTGCTCCGGAAAGAGTAAGGAGCGGCGAGCAGACCGTTATGGTAACAGATAATAAGAAAAAGAAGATCGTTCAGTCATCTCTTGCAAAACAGATGCTTAAAAAGCTTGCAAAGATCGACCATCTCCCTAAAAACGTGGCAGAATCGGTTCCGTTTAGGGGAATAATGCCCAGCGGCGTCATTGAAACATACCCTGGCACATTTACAAAGAGTTATCTTCTTCATGATGTGAGCTTTTCCATCGCAACAGAGCAGGAGCAGCTTACTATTTTCAATGCGTTTGCAAGCTTCCTTAACACATTTAATGAAAAAACCAAATGGGAATTTACTATCTTTAACCATGAGATAGACAAAAAGAAGACTATTTCAGATATAAGGATACTTTCTCAGAAAGACGGACTTAACCCTTACAGACAGGAGCTTAACGCCGTTCTTCTTGATAATCTCAAAAAGGGAAATAACTCTATCAAGCAGGAGAAGATACTTACCGTATCCATTGATGACATCAGCGCCGAGCACGCAGCTTCTGTCCTTAGAAAGATGGACGCAGAGATTTCACGAAAACTCCGTCCTATCTGCAAGGTAGATACTGCTCCAATGACCACACAGGAGAGAATGAATCTTCTTTACCAGATATACAATCAGGACTCAGATTACAGGCTTGCAACAGGTATCTTAAATAATGAAGAGCAGTTTGACCTTAAATATATCGAAAAATGCGGTCTTTCCGTAAAAGATGTCATTGGACCCTCTTCTATGGATTGGTCAAACCCTAAGCGCTTCATGATAGGTGATACTTATGCGCAGGCAATGTATCTAAAGAACGTTCCTTCATCTCTTAGCACGGCTTTCTTAGAGGAACTTTCAGATATTCAGTGCAACATCCTTGTCAGCACACATTCAGAGCGCATTAACTCTGAAAAAGCTATCAAGATGGTAAGAAATAAGCTTTCATCCATCGAAGCTTCCGCCACTGCTATCACCAAAAGAAATAATGAGAGCGGCGTATTTGGAACCCTTCCTCCCGATCTTGAAAGGAAGCAGAACACATCAAGAGAGCTCTTAAACGACCTTACTGCAAGGGATCAGAACCTCTTTGATATGACATTTATCGTTGTTGCTTTTGCAAGAACTCTTGAACAGCTTGAAGAGAACATAAAGCTCGTAAAGGAAGTTGGTGGAAAGTACCTTTGCCCTATACAGGACCTTCGTTATCAGCAGGAAAAGGCATTTAACACAGCGCTTCCTCTTTGCAGAAACGACGTATCTCTTTCAAGGCTTTATACAACAGAGTCAGCGGCAGTATTTATTCCCTTCTCATCACAGGAGATAAATCAGAAGAACGCTATATTCTATGGACTTAATCAGATAACAAAGTCCATGATACTTTATGACAGAACATCAGGAGATAACTATAACGGTCTTATCTTTGGATACCCCGGCTCCGGTAAATCATTTACGGCTAAGCTTGAGATGGTTTCCGTACTTCTTGGAAAACCAAACGCTCAGGTCTTCGTAATAGACCCTCAGGGTGAGTATTATCCCCTTGCAAAGGCTTTAAGAGGCCAGGAAATCGATTTAAGACCTGGATCAAGAGTATATATCAACCCTCTTGACCTTGATATTTCAGAAAACGTAGATGATGAGGACGATCCCATCACCATGAAAGTTGACTTCGTAATGTCAATTTTTGAGATTGTAAACGGCAAGAGAGGAGAGCTTGACCCTGCCGAAGTATCAATCCTCGACCAGTGTGTGAGAAAGATTTATCAACCTTACATTTATTCACTACAGGCATCAGGCAAAAAGAGAGATCTGGCACAGTGTCCTACGCTCTCGGACCTTTATCAGCAGCTCCTTATCTACTCAAGAGACAGGTTTGAAGCAAGAGGTCTTGCAGATAAGATATATCCTTATGCCGCAGGTACGTTTGACACATTTGCTCACAGAACAAACGTTGAGACAAATGCAAGGTTTGTTGTGTATAACACCAAGTACCTTGGAGCAGGCATGAGAGAGCTTGGACTTCATATCTGTACCTATGATATATGGAACAGAATGATCATGAACTCCAAAAAGAACGTGTGGACATGGTTCTATATCGACGAGTTCCATATCCTTCTCGAATCAGACGGAACAACAAAGTTCCTTAGAAGAGTGTGGAAAATGGCTCGTAAATGGCTTGGAGTTCCCACCGGCATCATGCAGAACACAGAGGATCTTCTCCGTACAGCAGACACAAGAGCCATCATCAATAACTCCTCGATGGTCATTATCCTTAGAGAACCTCTCATTGACAGACAAAACCTCCAAGAGCTCCTTGGCTTGTCAAACTCTCAGCTTGACTACATTACCAATTCGGAGCCCGGACACGGACTTATCTTTAATGGAAAGGTCGCTGTTCCATTTGGCTTCAGGTTCCCTAAAAACACAAAGCTTTATGGTCTTTTAACCACCGCTCATGATGTAGAGCAGTCGGAATTTGCATAAAGGAGGGCGACTCATGGTAATGCTTGAAGATTTTCAGATTTCTGTACAGCTTATTTTAAACATAATTTTAATCTTGGGTCTAATTATCTCATATTTAGCATATAAGATAATATGCAGCGCTCATCAAAAAGACCCCCTCTTTAAGAAAAAGGAAGAAGAGCGCATATCAGAGCTTAAAAGACAGCAAAGAGACAACGAAAGTCTCGACGAATACATGGCTCAGACAAATGACTACGATGACATGTAACTGACAGGGCTAAGGGGCAAAACCCTTAGCCTGTTTTGTGTAGGAGCAAACATGGCAATTTTAAACCAAAATCAGATAACTGAAGATATGGTCAAAAAGCAGAGGCAGGGTTCAAATATCCAGCCCGATGAATCTTTGCGCAAACGCGAAGAAAAGCCTGATCAGAATAATCAAAAAGAAGAGTATAAGTTTACAGGCATGGAGGGAAGCCGCGGCTCTTACAGTAACGGCTATACTTCCGCGCAGCAATCAGAAAACAGCACTCTTGGCGGCGGAAAGATATCTGCTGTACAGGGAAATATTGCAGGAAGAGCTGATGCTAAAGTCGATATAAGTACCCTTGACGCCAAAGGATACTATCATGGCCATCGTAAGATAAATACTGATCCTATGGGTCAGCAGGTAAAACAGACCGTAGAAAATCAGTATGAAGAAACACAGGCAAAGCAGGGCTATAACCATGTTGATAAAGCTATGACGCTTATGGGCACGGGTGTGTCAAGTTCAAAAATTGCCGCATCTGAACTTCAGCATCAGATGTCAATGCATGACAATAAAGACGTAAGAGTTGTTCTTGGACGTGCCGGTTATAAAACAGTTGGCGGCAATGGCTCAAACGCTGTAAATGATTACTACAACAATGTGCGCGTTGTAGAAGATACGCTCCTTCATAAATACGGCATAAACGGAAAAAACTTAAACCTTTTTGAAATAAAACGTGCTCTTGCCAGGGGAAAGGTTGGAGGCTTGTCACATCTGGGAGAAAGCATAACCCTTAATAAAGATTCAACCTCCCTTTTGAAAGAACTTCAGTTTTATCGCCAAAATAAGCTTACAGCCGAAAAAGCAACTAATCTAAAAGGTGAAAAGAAAGGCAGAAATGATGCCCTGATGGAAGCAACGGGGCTTAATAATGCAGACGCTGTTCAGGGATATAAACTGTCAAAAAGAGCTCTGTCTGCAGCAGGAGCTGTAGGCGCAGGAACCAAATTTGGCGCAAAATCTCTTGTAAAAGGCGCAGCGGGGCTTCCTGATGCTGCCAAAAACGCTTCGCTTACTGCTCAAAAATTATCCAACAAACTGCAATATAGCGCCGCGAAAAGAGGCGGGCAGTCCGCAAAAGAGCTTGATGAGCTTAGAAAAAAAGGCGTAGAGATATCAAATAAAAAAACAGAACTCCACATTAAGGCATCTGACAGAAATGCAAATATTGATAAAGCGTTTAGTCCTATAGACAACGCAAAGAAAAACGCAAAAGCAAAAATAGGAGAAAGAATAAGCAAAATAACTCCTAATTGGGTCAAACAAGCAAGAAAAAAAATAGCAGATAGCAAAATTCTTGCAGTCTTTAGAAAACCTTTTTCCATTTTAAACACCATAAAGGCATTTGTAAAAAAGGCAATTCTAATAATTGCTGCCGTATTTGGCATAATTGTTCTTATCTGGATGATCTTTATGGCGGTTGCGCTGGGCCTTGGAAGTGGAACAACGGGATATGAAGAAGCAAAAGGTGAGACCGTCGGCGATTCAACTGCACAAAAGCTGATAAATTACCTGTATTCATGGCAGGAAGCCTATACAGAAAACACATTTGAGTGTGAAATTGACTCGGAGCAGGGAAGAATATGGGCAGAAAAAAGACTTCCTGATACATGGTTTACACAAATAGAAGAGGGTGACCCCACCCTTATGAACTCAAACAATGTAGTATCTGTATTTTACAGAGCTCCCGGAGAATCAACAGAAACTATTGCTGGATTTAACTTTAATAAATATTGGGGTCAAAGAGCATGGGCTGATGATCCGTTAAGTGGATGCGACGTTCATGGGGAAAGACCTGTATATGAAACAAGCATAACCGACACTTTCCCGATACAGGTCGCTGAAGCTAACGAATACGGCGAAGTTGAAACCGTAACAGAGTATATTGAGCACACTGTCCATATAAAGTTTTATGGAAATGCGGGGCTATATGGTGATATAGGAGAGTATGACCTTCCAAAATCCATACAGGAATACTGGGAAGAAGGAATTGATGAAATAGAGCTGGATATCAACGGAAATTCTGAGAACTCAGGCTACAGTGATGCTTATGCGATATGGGAGGATCCCGATTATTGGAACCCTGATGTTGAGTGTACGTTTAAGTATCTTGGTTCGTGCTTTACTTACTATGTATCGCCCGCTCAGTATACCAAATATTACAACGCAAGTGGTGAACTTACAGAATATGGTACAGATGAGTTTTATAAAGCACTCCTTATCATGAGTATGGGCCTCACTAACAATGATAACGGTGATGCTGATTTTGCAACGTTATATGCATATGAGCTGTTTGACAAAGTCATGCATGACGCAAGAGTCGTACTTTGGTATGAGTATGTAAAGACAGATGACGGCGATGAACCCATGAAAGCCCACATAAGGCCCAAGGGAGATACCAACTACACCATCAAATACATGGATGATTACTATGAATGCCATGCGCATGTGGTTATATATCTTGAACGGACGGGCATCATCGATCTTATGTACATTGACGCCACCATGGATATTGAAGAGATTGACGGTTCCTCATGGGTACACTATGGAGAAGTAGGAAACGAATGGGCGCATTCAAGTCATACTTTTTATGATATTGAAAACAGGACTTTAAGTAAAGTATGGGGCGTTAAGTCGCAATATGTATATCCCGTTCAAAACCGTGCGGATGACGCATACAGAGCGTGGTACACAGACCATGCACCGGAAATAAGCGGCACTCATACGCCTTTGTATTGGGGTATGAATGAGTACGAAAACAGTGATCGCTCACTTCTTGTGATGAGGGATTATGGCTCCCCTGGTATATACATGAGAAAATATCCCGAGGTCATGGACAACTGTATAGGATATTACTCACTATCCAACGAAGACATTTCTGTAATTTTTGGCGAAGTTCAGTTCCCATCGGGCTGGCTTGCTGAATTTAGCCAGGGACAGATACATAATATCGTTATAGAGCGAGCCAAAAACATGCAGGAACTTGGGTTTTCGGAAGATGAAATCAAAAAATATTCCGAACAGATGCAGTTTGTGTTATCAACCGTAGGACGTTTTGGCTATGTATACGGTATGCACTGTACTGGACCTTGGAAAGAGTATAACGGAAGAGGATTTGACTGCTCTGGTTACGTGAGTTATCTTCTCATGGGGCTTGATAAGTTCGCCGCCGGTAAATACTGCTCTGCGGGAACCTTTGCTGCGGGCGGCAGTGGATATTCAACAAGTGCTTATGGTGGGGATGTAGGCTCCTTAAAACTCTTTGACCTTATAGTCAAAAACCATACATACGGCGATGAAAACCATTCAGAAAACCACGTTGTAATGTATGTAGGAGAATTGAAACTACCCGGTGATGACGTGGCAAAGCCATACATCGTAGAATGCACTAAGAGTGGAAGGGGAACGCGAATAGCACCTGCAGACAGAGTATCAGGTTACGAAGTTGTAGTCCACACAGGCGGATAAATACTGTACAGAAAACAAACATCACCTTTTAACCTCCCATATTTAATATGTAACTGGTTAAAAGGTGATTTTATTTGGAGGCAACATGGAAAGATTTATAGCAGTTGATTCTGGAAAATACGCAACAAAAGTAGCAGAGTATAATGCAAAAAAAGAGTCGATCAGGACATTTTCTATAAGAACAAAGGTATCCGACGGTGATTTCAGGGACGATGCCATTGAAGAGCACACCGTTGTCATAAAGATCGGAGATGCAACTTATAAAGTAGGTAACGGTGCCAGAGGTCAGGGCGTTGCCCTTGAGACCGATAAAAAGACCGACACGCATAAGATTTGCGTGTTGACAGCCCTTGCAACCGTAGCTTCGGCAAATGAAGTAGACGAGATGAACGTAAGTGTTGGCATGCCTACACTTGATTGGGCACAGCCCGGAAAAAGAGACGATTTTAAGAAGTTTATCCTCCCCGAGGGCGAGATCACGGTAGAGCTTAAAAAAGACTCAAATTCAGAAGTCGTAAAAAAGACATTTAAGATTAAGAATAGATACGTTTTCCCTGAGTCATCCGGCGCCATCTGGCAGGACGAAGTGGCAGAGACCCTCTCCCCTACATCTATTATCGGGGTGCTTGATATCGGAAACCTTAATTTAAACGCAACATTATGGCAGGGCACAGAGCCCATCATCGATAAATCCACAACAGCTGATCTTGGCGGAGCCCTCCTTATCCGTGAGCTTTCGCAGGAGATTTCAGCAAATATCGTTCCCTGCAATGAGCTTATTACCGCTAACATCATCAAGAGCGAAGAAAGAGCCCTTCCTGCAGGAACAAATGTAACAGACGAGCAGAGAGAAAATAGCCGTCAGCTTATAAAGAAGGTCCTTTTGGAGCACGCAAGAAAAGTAAGACGTGTATGCAACACGAAGGACTGGTCACTTGATGTTATGAAGATTGTGGCTATTGGCGGTACAGCAAAGGATATCGAGGACGAGCTTAAGGAAGTATTCGGAAATATCGGGATCCTTCCTAACCCGACATTCTGCAACGCTCTTGGATATCTTCGCATGATGTGTGCAAGAATACTTAATAAGGACATCAATCTTAGCCTTGCAGAAAAGACAGAGCCTGCAAAAAAGGCTTCTATCCCCGACAAGGTGGAGAAAAAGGCAGGATAAAGCATGGAAAATGAAGTTATTGGCTGCATAACCATAAAAGAAGAAGGAAAAGACCGTTTAAGCGTCGAAGTTCCAAAGGCTCTCATGGATGATAATGAAAACATAGAAAAGAGCCTTAGAGATTATTTTAAAGAGCAGATGATCTTTAACGCCAAAAGTAGTATGATGGCAGGACGAAAAATTTCTTTATGGATAATAACCGCCATAATGGCAATAATCGTTGCAAATATACATATAGGTTTAAGAATAGCCTTTGCCACTGCTTTTATATTCATATCCATGGCATATATAGGTGCCACATTTTTCTTTAATGCGATCCCTGCCAAATTGGCAAAAATGCAGTTTGTGAGTACAGCAGTAGCGGTGCTATTCTTTGTCTTTGGATGTATAAACATTGAAAAGCAGATGGTGCTTATGGCAAGCCCTTCGCTCATCTTTTTTTTATATCCTTTCCTTGGCATACTTGCGGCTATTTTTGCAATGGGCGCATATTCTGAAGCTTTAGACTATGGCGCTGCAGCGCTTACTTTTCAGTCACTTGCCACAAAAAAGTATTGTTTCAAGACCGGAGATAGCGATAATGAATGAAATCAAGGAACTTCTTGATGAATATACAAGTATTACAGGGCGTCCGATTGCGACTCTATCAGTAGAAGAATACCTTTCCTTTAAAAAGTTCTTATCAAAAGGAAATACTGTACAGAAAACAATCACTTCGGATGCCGACAAAAAGATAACCGTTCAGGGTGCTTCATCTCAAAAGCAGGATATAGAGTCAGAAATTAAAGAAACAAAAACAGCCCAGGTTCAGCCAATAAGGACATCTAAACCTGCAAAAGAGCACGCAGCAAAGCCTCAAAACAAACAGACGGATATTTTATCCCTTTTAAAATCAGTTCCGGGGTAACTTATGGAAACAACGCATTTAAACCTTTTAACCTTAACAGAATACTATCTGATAAGGTCTAAAAAGACACAAAAACCATATATCGATCCAAACGGCAGCTGCTATCTGTTCTCGATAAAGAAAGATGCAGAAGCTTTTTCGACTGCTCTGGAAGATACATATGTAGACGAGCCTCGCCATTACAGGCTTCAGTTTATCACAGAAATCTATGGCTATGGAATAAAGACCGTAATGGTCAAACAAAAAACCAATGATTTTGAGAAAATACCTGTCCTAAAGGGCGATGCAAAAAGAGAATATGCAAATCCAAAGGCTTCTTTAAATACACTTCTCTTAAAGCAGACTCTCAAAAAGAAATATATGAGGGAACTCAAAAACGCAGTATTTTTAGCGCCCATCCTCATAGATCCGAGAGCAGTTAAAAGATACCCTGAGATGCATTATTCATACGCCACATTTGACGGAAATACCAAGTATTACTGTCTGTTTACAACAATCTCTGAGTTTAATACATGGAATCTGTCGCAGGAGCAGAACTGGATGCCGGTTGAAATGCCTCTGTATAAGGTGGGACGCATTAGGAAGAACAACCCTGTCATCATAAACCCTGCAAGTGATATGATAATACTATCGGACAAACAGATAAGCGAGATATTAAAAGGATAAGCCATGGAAAAGAATGATAACATCTTTAGCAAGATCATAAACAAAACAGACAAGCTCATCAAAAAGCCCTATTACTATGTTGGAAACTGCCCGCACTGTGGCTCACCCATTACAGGGCGATATGTTAAGATGCATAGAAAGACAGACGCAGAATGGCAGATCGATGAAGCCTTAAAAAATGGCGAGCTTGTAAGGGTCAGAACGGAGCTTATAGGTTCTAACTGCTTTTGCCTAAGCTGTGACAGTGACTTTGCATATCCTGTACAGTTTAAACTGCTAAGTATTGAGGATATAAAGGGAGAGAAACTGAAAAGACATACTGCAGAAATACTCACCGAGCGCATGCAGGATGAATACCACCAGAAGCACAAAGGCTTTCTTAGTCCGTTCATCAATTTTGTGGGAAAGATTTAAAATCATGCGCATGTGGTTTTTTGCATGACGGAGAAATAAACTTTTAAATATTCAAGGTGTTTACAGCGGCGGCAATAAGCCGCTGTTTTTTATTGTCTTTCATCACTTTCTCCATATTTTATATGTAATTTTAAACTAATTTTGGAATGGAGGAACAGAATATGGAAGGAAAAGATCTTTATAGCTACAGATCAGCAGGAATTGAGTGCTGTGGCGGGATTAAAGTCAACACATCGGGCGCAGCAGGAGTTAATACTAGTATTCACAGAACCGGTCAGGTTCAGGGTGCAAAGGTATCTCTTGCGGGATTTTTATTCGATTTGTTATTTGTTTATCCCAAAACTTGGGCTGCCTACAAGAACTCTGGTGACGGCATTTACCTTGAGTTTGCTGATGGAACTGCTTACTTTGATGATGGTAGTAACTACTATTACAAGGCAGGCTCAAACTATCACAGACGCTATCATGCCGTAGCCGACGTTATCAGACAGCTCCTTAGTAACACCGAACTCAAAGACCTGCTCGATAAGCAGAAGTCAATTTACGCTGCTGAAGGTAAGTGCGATGCTGGGGTATTATTACATTTTTGCGACTCATATTACTACTATTATGCGTCTCACGGAAATGATTACCCCGTTGACAGAACTCTCGACTCCACTATGGACGAAGAGATCAAGGCCGCCTTTAGGTCTGGTGAGTTTACAAAGCTCACATCTCTTTTTGGCGAAAGCATGGGCCGTTCATCTTATGATGGCGCCATCGCAACAGCCAAGAAGGCAAAAAAGGCTGCCAAGAAGGCCGCAGACTTCATAAAAGAGTGTAGGGATGGTAAGTTTATCGTCTCTTACGAGTGGCCTGAACAGCTTAAGGGCTTTATCAAAAAGCCTGATTACCTTGATACATTCGAGCCTACTCCCGAGTTTGAGGAGATAGTTAAGAAGATCAAGTTCAGAGCTGATAAGATCCTTGAGAGAATGGATATGGGACTTACAGGAGCCGATGCAATCGGCAAAGATGCCCTTAACATCCTTCTTCTTGGAAAGCCCGGCACAGGTAAGACTGCTCTTGCCTATGCTCTTTCGGCAGCTACAGGCATGCCTGTCTGCACAACGGCTTGGAACAAGCACTCTGAAGAGGGTGAAGTTGAAGGAAAGAGCCGTATTGTAGACGGAAAGCCTCAGTTTGTAGAGACCGATTCGCTTCTTTTCCATCAGTTCGGAGGTATTGATATCAATGAGGAGATAAACCTTGCTGATCCTTCAGTAACAATGGGCTGTCTTGGACAGAAGCTTGAGTATCCCTTCATTGTAAAGAAGAACGGCTATGAGACAGTGGTAAGACACCCTCTTAACGTTATCATCGGTACAATGAACGTTGGTACAAACGGTTCAAACCCTTTGAACCAGGCACTCGCAAACAGGTTTAGTACACCCTATATCCTTGATGACCCCACAAGGGAGACATTCATCAATATCCTCGAAAAGACTTCCAAGAAGTCAAGAGAGGTATGCACATGGGTGTACGATGCATACGAGGCTACTGTGGACTATCTTAAGTCCCCTGATGTAAACGAGGATGACATCTGTCAGAACCTCTCCATCAGAACATGCCTTGGTGCTATTACAAACCTCGAAGAAGGTCAGACACCTCAGAGAGCACTCATCAACTCCATTGTCGGAGCTGTTGCAGTTGTCGATCTTGAGGTTGCAAGAAACCTTCAGAAGGAACGTATCGAATGTTTGAGGGAGCCCGCTTTTGAAATGTAAGGCGGCTCCCATCTGTAACTGTAAAGGAGGAACCAGAAAAAATGGATGAAAGGCTAAGACAAAGAGCCCTTGCTTCTTCCCTTGGAAGAACAGGCTCCTCATTACTCAAGACTGTACACGTTTCTGTACAGTGGCTTGACGATGATAACCTTGGATACACATCCATGGGTAGCAAAAATGCCTGCACCGTTCATGTAGCATGGAACCATGAGTACATGAATGACCTTACAGAGTCTGAAAAGGATGCTTTAAGGACGGGCGTATTTGCGCATGAGATGCTTCATCAGCTCCTTACAAACTTTTCATACACCAACCGTGTAACAGAAAAGATGTCAAGAGCAGAAGCAGGTATCTTCATGGCATTTGCTAACACCATTGAGGACCCCGCAATAGAGTATTTCGCATCCGAATGTTTCGGAGGACGCCTTCTTGAAGCGCTGAAATTCTCTATCAAACACATATACAAGCTCAGCCCTGGGATTGAGAAAAGCCCCAATGCTTTTTCACAGCTCATAAATGCACTGATCAACTTCGGTGACATGGGTATCGTGAAAGGCACATGGACATTTCCCGAGGCAAGAGAGTATTTTGCCAAGATTGCTCCGTTGTATAACGAGGCGATCACTACTCCTGACTCAAAAAAGCGTATTGACTACGCAAAAGAGTGCATGGAGCTGACACGTCCCCTTTGGGAGGAAGCCGTAAAAGAACAGGAGTTCTTCGAAAAACTCCTCGATGAGCTTGCTGAGTTCTTAAAAAGAAACGGCGCTCACATCATGGCTGATTCCGAAAAGGACCTTGCTGCAGGACCCAGTGCATCATCGGACCGTCGTAATAAGATGGTCGCAAAGCTTAAGTCTGAAAAAGGCGAAGGCGGTGAAAAGGGTGACGGCTCTGGAGAAAGCTCTGCAGAAGATGAGAACGGGTCAGAAGAAGGCGAAGGCGGTGAGTCTGGCGGTACAAAGCCCATGGATGGTCAGGAAGGGTCTAAAGAAAGCTCAAAAGGCAAATCTACAGGCTCTTCAGATGACCAAGGAGATGCAGATGCAAGTCGCTCCACACAGGGCGATGATAATATTGCATCAGGCTCAGATGCAGTTGACTCAGCAACAGAGTCAGAAGAGACTGCCAACGAAGCTGCGGAAGGCGATATCGTCGTAGACGAATCTCTCTTAAACAGTATCGAGCAAAGTCTTGAACAGGAGCTTAAAAAGCTTGAAAAAGGTGAAAAGAAAGAAGAAGGAAGGGATGAACTCCCCGACTTTGACATCACATCAACCAATTTCAGGCATAAAAAGCCCTCCTGCATCAACAAAAGAGTCAGCGATACAACCGGCGGTAAGATGGCTGAGATGTATCAGAACGCTAAAAGGCTCTACGCTGGCGAGATCAAAAATCTCACCAAGACTCTTAATAAGATATTTGAGGCTGACAGAGAGTCAACTGTTGCAGCTACAAGTGGTGAATATAACATCATGCGTGGCACAATGGGGACTTCAGCCCGTGTCTTTGATAAGAGACGCGATCCTGAGAAACTCAAGAACGCGGCAGTAGTTCTTTTGGTGGACCTTTCAGGCTCAATGGGCGGAAGTAAGGAGTATCAGGCAAGAAAGACAGCCATCACGATGGCTGAAGCCTTGACAGCCTGCCACATTCCTTACTATATCATCGGTTTCCATGCTGATGAGGGCGCAGAAGCTGTCCATGACCATTATGTGACATGGGCAAACAAGCGCTCCGACAGAGAGTCCCTTGTCTCCATGTATGCTCACGGCAATAACTTTGACGGATATTCCATCAGATATGCCACAGAGCTTTTAAAGACAAGGACAGAGGATAACAAGATTTTATTTGTTATCTCTGACGGTCAGCCCGCCTGCAACGGATATAGCGGATCCAACGGTATCTCAGATACAGTTGATGCTATAAAGGTTGCCAGGAAGCAGATGACAGTTTTTGGCATCGCTGTTGGCAGAAGCTGCGGACCCAAGCTCTTACAGCAGATGTATGGAAAAGACTTCATTTTCGTAGAAGATGAAAAACTCCTTACAAACATGCTCTGTAAAAAGCTTACCAAGGTCATCGCCAAGAAGTAAAAGGAGGAACCAAATGAACATAAAAACGTTCAGAGACGGAGATAGGCTTGTGATAGTAGTGGAGGGGCTTAAAAATATCCCCTCCGATGAAATACTGCTTTCAAAGTTCGTCTCCGGTATCATGGGAAGTGAAGCCGAAAGCTTTCCTGAAGCAGAAGCATCACCTATCCCCATAATGGAAGAAGCCGATAAGGGTATATTCGTTAAAACGTCCTTCTACGAGGGACTTCTCGACTCAGCATATCCTTTTGTAGACTCCTTTAAAAAGGAGTCGGAATTGCTTTCGTCCCTTGGAGAAAATGCTGAAGTATATCTTAGGCATAAATTCTCAAAGATGGATGCCAACGGATATGCGGGAAGACTTAATGATGCCCAAAAGGCAGCTTTCTTCCAGCGCTATGGCAAGTACCTGTATCAGCCTCTTGTAGAAGACGGCGATGTGGCAAAAGCCATAGAATATTATCAATACTAAGCTTCCATCAAAGAGGACCCTACGGGGTCCTTTTTTTGCCCAAAACTTAAATTGTCACAAACTTACTGTACAGAAACAAAAATGCACCCGTTTATTATTCAAAAATCATTCTCCCATTATTAAATCAGATGAAGGTAACCGGGCGTTTATACGTCCAAAACTTGTACAGAAAAATAAGGAGGTAGACTCTAAAAGGAAAATTAGGGGCAACGCCCTTACAGAAAGAGGTAAATATGGAAATTTTAACTAATGCTCTTGATTACATTAAGAGTAACTGGAAGAACATTTCCTTGTGCGTGCTGATCCCGGCGGTATTGGGACTTTCGATAGCCCTTGCAATATCATCGGGTAATAATCATACTCTGAAAAACACGCTGAGTGAAAAGGAAGCAGCCGAGCAGGCATATGTAGATGACCTTGCAAAGGCGCAGAAAGAGCTTGAAGACCTTAAAGCAGAGTACAGCACCATGGCATCTAAGGTTGATAACGAGGCTCTTGCAGGAGCCCTGGACGGCGATGCAAAGGCAATCAGAGATGAAAACGGCGAGATCATCTATGTAGATGATAAGGGAGAGCCTATCAAGAATGAAGATGGAACACCTTTTACCTATAAGGACCTCTTAAAGCTTATTAACGAGAATGGTCAGCTTAAAGCCGACAACAAGACTCTGACAGAAAGCAATGAGACCCTTACAAAGAAGGTATCTGCAACAGGTAATAACAATAGTAATAACACATCTTCAACAAATGACCTTAACACTATTACGGCGCTTTCAAACGAGAATGAAAAGCTCCAAAATCAGGTAAATAACTTAACCGGCAAGGTCAACGGCCTCCAGGCATCAAACGATGCACTGTCTGAACTTAATAAGACGCTTTCAAGTGAGCTTGATAAGTCTGTATCGCAGGAAACGGATATAGCTAATGCAAGTCTTAAAGTTGCGCAGGACTATGAAAAGAGAAATTCTGCCATGGTTGATGAAAACGCAAAGCTTTCAGCAGAATTTGCTCAGGTTTCAGCAGACCTTAACGCTTATAAGAGCGAACTTGTGGATACTATCGAGGACCTTACGGATGCAAATCTTAATGTAAGCACGCTCACAGGTTCCGTAAATGCTCTTACATCTTCCCTTGAAGATACGCAAGCACAGCTTGAAGCTGTAACACAGGCATATAACCAGCTTGACGGTTCAATCGATTCTGCAACGATAATCGAGGCTTACAGAGAAGCAGTTGAGAATATCGCAGGAAATATCGCTGATATTGACGCTCAGATTGAAGATATCAACAAAAAGACCGAGTGGAGCGATCTTGACCTGGCAGCATGCGATACACTGCAGGCTCGAATCGATGCAGGAGATGAGTCACTTGCATCAATCGCAGATATGGAAGCAGAGCTTCGTTCTATGGAAGAAGCACATACGCTTACATCTGCAGAGACAGAGGCTATCGCAGAACTCGAAGCTCAGAAGGCAAGGCTTGAAGGAGAGCTTGAAACAGCTCGTTCAGACCTTGAAACAGCAGAAGCAGAATGGCTTGCAGGAGATCCAAGTGATTCCGTAGATAACCTGCTTACCATGGACGCAGCGCTCAGAGAAAAGATTGATGAACTTGAAGCTGAGATTGCTGTAAAAGAGTCAGAACTTGCTACTGCCACATCAGAAGCTGACACACTTGAAGCCGAGATGTATAGACTAAGAGAGTCCATCTCAGAGCTTGAAGCTCAGTATAATGCAATTTCTCTTGATATGAAGCTCACAGGCTCTTATGAAAACCATGACGGAAGCATCAATTTCGGACTTTCTGGTGGCGAAGAGTACAACGCCCTTGTCAGCTCAATCGAATCAATGATATCAAGTCTTAAAGAAAGGGCAAACGCTCTTAGCGAAAGCATAAGCGGTCTTGGCGATACCATTAAGACAGGGCTTGAACAGGCGGGTGATGTACACGTTGACGACGATCCGTCCGGAAACGGCAAAATATACTCCTCTAAATATATCCACAGGAGAGTAAATATCGTGTTCTTCGAAGGAACAAACGACCAGATAACTGTTAAGGGCACAATGCCTTATGGTCAGATAACAAAGACATCAGGAACCGGCACAGATGTGACAACATACATCGACACAAGTACGGGTTCTTGGAGCCACTGATTAAGGAGAGTATAGACTATGAAAACTAAATCTATCTTAAAGAGAACAGTACCTGTCCTTGTATCAGCTGTAGCTTTGTCAGTTTTGTATAGCTCTTTCGCATTCGCAGGTACGAATATGATAACTTCAGACGAAGTACACCTTGGTGATGATATTTCTTTCACTGCGGGATACTATGAGGACGATACCGTTATCGACATCCCCACTAAGGAAGAACTCATCGAAAGAGGAGAGATTACCACTGAGGACCTTGCTGATAATATTACAAGCGTAACAGCAAGTTATTATCCCGATGGCAATAATGACAACGAGGGTTCATCCGATGGACATCCTCAGACCGTTGCTTTGTCAGATGCATCTGATAACGCCCTTAATGTTGGTGTTGACGAAAAGGTTGTAATGCCCGCAGGTTTTTATAAAACAGGCACAACTATCAATAACGGCGTTAAACATCAGAATGTATCGCCGGCCGTTATTCTTGATAGTACAACACCCTCGATAACTTTCCCTGCAGGATACTACGACGAACATACAGTATCCACAGCATCAATACCTGATGATTTTGATGCTGTCTATACCATCAGACATACTCATGGAGATTATTGCCATCCCGAGGCAACTTATGACACCACTTATAGGAATTATATGACTCGTAAGGATGACTATGAGGATGAAGAACACACATATGACACTGAACATTATGAGTTTACTTATATCTGCAAGGCCTGCGGTACTAAATTTGTTTATGACCTCAAATCTAGGGAAGCAAATGGTCGGTCTGCTGAAAATGACCCTCAAAAAAAGAAGCAGGCACAAGCGCAGGCATGGAAGAAATTTACCGCAAGCTCACATTACAAGAATGGCTATTGCATGAAAAGCGATATTTGTTGTGGAAAGTCTGAGGGAGAGCAGCAAGTACGCGATGTCTCCATGCTTGGAAATGGCGATGAGGTTGTTTCTGTAACTATAGATTTTAAGCAATAAGGGTAATTTATCCATAGCAAAATAGCTTTGATATATTGTAAAATGGGCAACACGAAAGCAAGGCCACAAGGTTATCAAGGCAGAAGTAACATTCGTTCAGGATCCGTAATTTGCAAAACAGCATAAATAAAAGGGTAGACCTTATATAACAAACGGCCTACCCTTATTTAATGTCCTTATATCACATTTGTATTCATCTAAACAGTATAGAAAGCCCCGCTAAAATACTTGCTATGCCAAAGAGTGAAAGTTGAAAAAATTTGCCTTTTAACGTCCTTTTTAGGCTCGTTTCCATCAAAATATATGGATAGGCTTATAAACAACAAAATCATGCCTAAAACAAGGAATAAATAGCGCAAGCGCATGTTTAAAGCTCCTTCTCACTATCAGGCATCGTTTCTTCTCTAAGCTTACATGTGGAGTAAAGGATATTACTCCTTTCACTTAAAGGAAGTGATTCATGGAAATACACAAGTGGTGACGTATAAATATCACGAAGCGGAGTTCCAAGGCTCTTTTCGTCAAGCCATTTCGTCGCCCTGGGCGCATCCGTAAAGAACTCGTATTTCTCCCTAAGTGTCATATCGCTAAGATAATGGTCAACAACGTATCTCATGAGGATCTTGGCTCTCATGATGCCTTTATCATCTCTGTAAAACCTCTTTGTATATCTGTCCGGGGTTTTATCCGACCTCCACACGCCAAGTTTAGAGATGCGCTCATACTCAGAGATAGTCTCGTCAACGAAATCGTACTTGATCTCGTCAGGGAACGCATACTGCAGGATAAATCTGTAGTCAGCTATATAAGTTTTGCCTTCCTTATAATCGATGCCGTTGACATTAAGTGTGGGTTTAAGCTTTAAAGCATCTATAACCTCTGCATTAACATTTTTTAAGGCTGCTTCCGGCGTCCACCCTAGTATCTTTTCAATGGCATACCTCCACACCCAGCCGACAGCGATCCTGTTTTCTTCGGGCGAGTCATGGAAAGACGCGGTAAAACCTTTTCTTTTCCCCAAAAGTATCTGTTCGTATTCATAAATAACAGATTCTCTGTTCATAGCAATATATTCCTTTCTACGGCAATACAAATCTAACTATATAAAGTATGGGTAAACATTTTTTAATATCTATTTTCTGTACAGATATATGAATATATACCTGCTATTAACTCGACATTGTTATTAAATAAATGTTCTCCCATTTTTAATATGTAACTTTAACTTCGGAATGGAGAAAAATAGGAGGTATATATATGCAAATCAGAAAGAGAAATGGACAGCTTGTAGATTTCAACAGCCAGAAGATCAAGGCTGCTATGCAGAAGGCTCTTGAAGCCACACACTGCGACTACATCGAGGAAAATCTTGATGAGTGCGTAGAAGACGCTGTGCGCTTTATCGAAAGATGCTATATTGATGAAAACGGCGTAGTTGATATTGAGAACGTACAGGATGCAGCAGAGCAGGCCCTTGCAGAAAATGGCTTCTTCGTTGCAGCCAGAGCCTTCATCACATATCGTGAAAGCAGAAGACGTCAGCGTGATGCTGAAAAAGCAAGAGATGAGTTTGCCATAAAGCTTATCGAAGGCGGTCTTGGCAGAGCAACTGATGATGTTACAGAGATGAAGGACCCTTGTGCCGAGCTTGATGTTATTCATAATCAGAATGCATCAACAGCCGGTGGCACGATCGGAGCCACAATCCTGCAGTCATCAGAAGCAATCTCAAAGATATTCTGGGAGTCAATGTATGACCCCGAGATCAATGAGATGAGCCAGGTTGGCGATAAGAACGAGATATACATTCACGATATGGGAATGGTAGCTCCTTATTGCTGTGGATGGTCACTTGCAGACCTGATTAGAAACGGACTTGGCGGTGTTGATAACAAAATCACATCAGCTCCCGCAAAGCACCTTTTAACCATCTGCACGCAGCTTATCAACTTCCTTGGCATCATGCAGAACGAAGCCGCAGGCGCTCAGGCGGTTAGCTCATTTGACACATACCTTGCACCCTTTGTTAAGGCGGATAACCTTGATTATAAGGCTGTTAAGCAGGCGATCCAGGTGTTTGTGTTTGGTGTAAATGTGTCTTCCAGATGGGGCTCACAGTCACCTTTTTCAAACATCACTCTTGATTGGATTGTCCCTGAGGATCTTAAGAATCAGGTTGCAATCGTGGGCGGAAAAGACCTTGTGATAGACGGAAAGCCTGTTACTTATGGTGATTGTCAGAAGGAAGCAGACATGATCAACAAGGCATTTCTTGAGGTTATGATCGCAGGTGATGCAAACGGAAGAGGATTCCAGTACCCTATTCCTACATACAATATCACCCCTGACTTTGATTGGTCAGAGACCGAGAATAACAAGCTCCTGTTTGAGATGGCGGCTAAGTATGGCACACCTTACTTTAGCAACTATGTAAACTCAGACATGAAGCCCTCAGATGTTCGCTCCATGTGCTGCAGACTTCGTCTTGACCTTAGGGAACTCCGCAAGCAGAACGGAGGAAACTTCGGTGCAGGTGAAAACACAGGTTCAATCGGTGTTGTAACCATCGACCTTCCTCAGCTTGCCTACCTTGCAGTTGATGAAGATGACTTCTTTGCTCGTCTTGAGCATGCTATGAACGTAGCTGCCAGATCCCTCGATATCAAGAGGAGAGTAGTAAACAACTACCTTGCAAAGGGCGCATATCCTTACATCAGGGCATATCTTAAGCAGGGCTTTAAGAACCACTTCTCGACTATCGGGCTTGTGGGCATGAATGAAGCTTGCCTTAACGCAAACTGGCTTAAGAAGGACCTCACAAACGAAGAGTGCCTTACATGGGCAGCCAAGGTACTTGATTTTATGAGAAACAAGCTCTCTGATTATCAGGAGCAGTATGGCAATCTCTTTAATCTTGAGGCAACTCCTGCTGAGTCCACTTGCTATACACTGGCACGAAAGGACAAGGCTAAGTTCCCTGGCATCATCACTGCAGGAAAGCCCGGCGAGACGCCTTACTACACCAATAGCACACATCTTCCTGTTGAGAAAGTCGATGATATCTTCGATGCCCTTGAGAAAGAAGATGAACTTCAGACCAAGTACACATCAGGAACAGTGTTCCATGCATTCCTTGGCGAGAAGCTTCCTGATTGGAAGGCCGCTGCTTCTTTGGTAAGAAAGATCGCTGAGAACTTCAAGCTCCCTTACTTTACCCTTTCCCCTACATATTCTGTATGTTCGGAGCACGGATATATTCCCGGTGAAGTAAAGAGCTGCCCCCATTGCGGCAAGAAGACAGAGATTTATAGCCGTATCACAGGTTATTATCGTCCTGTCTCCAACTGGAATGACGGCAAGGCTCAGGAGTTTGCGGATCGCAACACCTACGACATGAAGAAGGCATTTACGGACATTGCACATGACAAGGTCGCAAAGAAAGCCGAATCCGTTGTCGAGGCACCTGCAGAGGAAGAGGGCGTAAAGCCCGTGGATGACACCATCGTTATTCTTACCACTGAGGACTGCCCTAAGTGCAAGATGGCAAAGTCGGTTATGGACAAGAAAGGAATGGCTTACCGTTCACTTCTTGATACCGACGAAGAGGGTAAAAACCTGGCTGTTAAGTATAACCTGATGTCAGCACCTGTCCTCTTTATCCCCAAGGGCGGCGAGTATGAAGTTATCACAGACTTCAATGCTATCCTTGCGAGAGTAAAATAAAATCCTGTTAAAGAAGAGCCCTTCGGGGCTCTTTTTTTGGTAACTTTCCAAGCTTTAAATGCAATACCTTTAATAAATCAATAACGGAGTGGAGTTTGGCATGGGTTTATGTTTATATTCACTCCGTTTTTCTATGTCATAATTGCGATTTTAAAGGATTTCTGCCATACTTAATAGTAGCCAGATGAACGGAGGAATCAAAAATGGAAGTTTTAAGAACAACAGTGGATGCCGATCTCTTGTCACCAATTATAAGTATTCCTTTTTCTCTTAAAGGAAAAAAGGTTGATGTGACTATCACTGAAGCAAGGAAAAGCATTGTGGATGAGTTATATGGCATTGCATCTAATTTAGATATGTCTTTGGATGACATCCGTGCAGAAAGGCTGCATAACAGATGAAGCTTTTGGTTGATACAAACGTGATTCTTAATTTTTTCGAAGGAAGAACAATGTGCTAAAAAAGCTTTTTGGAGATGCATGGTAGAATAAGTAAAATATTCTCTAGTACGCTTATTTTCTGCACAGTAAAAATACATTTGTGTTTTTTAAAATCCCATATTTAAATAAAAGAAGAAAGAAGAATGGAAGATGACAAAAGAAGAGTTTATAACACAACTAACAGCACAGCCTGTTGATAATTCATATCTGAAGATAGAAGTCCTTATCCCTAAGCTTTACGAAGAAATAGTGTTGTCTGAATTAAGGAAAACCGGAGCCGGGATAAGAAATAACTATGAAACGTATACTATAATTCCCGTGATAAATCATTATAACCGCTTTGCAGGCTCAGAAGACTGCTACGGATCCAAGGAAAATGAACAGGTGACAAGAGATGAGTACATGTTGACATTCCAATGCCACACAAGTAAGCTGTCGGCTGTAATGGACGCGATCCTCAGGGTACATCCTTATGAAAGACCGAAGATAAACATAATACCTATTCTGTAAACAAGCATCAGTCGTCATCTAATATAGATGGCGATTTTGCTTTAAAATATCTATATTAAATGCCATCCCCCATATTTAGAATGTAAAGAGCAAAACCAAAAATGATATAATAATATCATCATAGATAATCTGTAGAGGGTATTTTGATTACCCTATAATAAATAAAAGAGAAGTAACAGGCACTAATTAAGTGTCTGTTTTTCTTTGCCTATATCTTATAAGCGTTGCGTGAAATTCCGATTTAACGAAACGCTAGATTGTGATATAATTATTTCATAGGTAAAATCCTCAATAAAACGCTTTTCAAAAAGGAATGATTTTATGGGTAAAAATTCTGAATACTATCTCGAACTTGATGCAGCCAAAAAGAAAAAGGTTTCGGAAATCAAAAACAGACTTCCAAAATATACTCACACTTTTATAAACCGTTGTGAACTTGATTATCAACCTAACACGGTCATAGCATATGCCGAGGATCTGTTTACGTTTTTCACATATATAAAAGAGACAAATCCTCTGTACAGAGAAACCTTAATATCTGAAATACCAGAGTCAGTTCTTAATGAACTCACGTTTGAAGACATAAATGACTACCAGGCATATCTTTCATACAGTAATGGCGAGTCATGTCATAATTCAGGTCAGACAGGGATAAAAAGAAAAATGGCGGCGCTTAGAAACTTTTATGCATTCATGAATAAAAACGAATACCTGCACAATAACCCGACTATAAGGGCCGCCTCCGGGAAAAGAAAAAAGAAAGATGCCATTATCAGAATGGACTCTGACGAAGTCCATGAACTTATAAAAGCTGTTGAAAATACGGATTTATCAAGCAAGAGGGCAAAAAGTGCCTCTGAAAAGACTATGCTTAGAGATACCGCTATCATTACTCTCATGCTCAACACCGGGATCAGAGTGTCAGAATGTGTTGGCCTTGACCTTGATGATATAAATTTCTTTGAAAACACCATTACGATTGTCAGAAAAGGCGGAAGCACCTCTGTTTTGTACTTTAACGAAGATGTAAGAAATACATTAAGAGATTATATCCTGCATGAAAGGAATATGCTGGTCACAGATGATACTAATAGGGCTTTATTCATATCCCAAATGCATAACAGGATGTCTGTAAGAAGTATACAGTATATGGTAAAGAAGTTTTCGCAGGAAGCCGTTCAGGGCAAAATAATAACTCCGCATAAACTGCGGAGCACATACGGCACCGCATTATACAGGGCAACCGGAGATATTTATCTTGTAGCAGACGTCCTTGGGCATAAAGACGTAAATACCACAGTTAAGCACTACGCAGCCATGGATGAAGAACATAGAAAACAAGCCGCTCAATATAACCCATACAGCTAAAAAAGACAGCTAAAAGCTGTCTTTGTCTTGAACAATCAAAGCCCATAATCGTTCCGATTTTTGCGCCCTTGTAATTTTAGAATCCTCTAAAACAAAACACCTCAGTCAAATCCGAATGCTTCATTTACATCCTTGTGATTTTAGAATCCTCTAAAACCAGGGCCATGTATAACACGGAATGCGTTTGCTTTTACATCCTTGTAATTTTAGAATCCTCTAAAACGTCAAATATGGTACGTGGGTTTCTCCTTATACTAAATATAGGGCACTGGCCCGTTTCCCATATTGTTTTAGCTCTCGCCAAGGACAGTAATTTGCCCTTATGTTTATTACATCAAATATAATATCGTTTTAGCTTATCTCTCTAAGCATCTCAGATGCATAGAACTTTCTGTATCCGTCTTTTTGATAATCGACGTTTTCAAGTTTCTTTTTTGTAACACCCTGATAGCCTCTTGCTTTAAGCTTGTTATCAAGGATAGTCACAATCATGGCAGGAGCATTTTCTCCTATTGCCTTTCCGGCCTTGGCTTTCTTTTTAAAACGTCCCTTATCATCTTTTTCTTCGCCCTCTTTAAACTTTTTTCTCATGGCGGCTGCTTGGAATGGATAGTCGTTAATTATTATATCGCTTCCCATCGCCATGATCTCGTTGGCAAGTTTGTTAGCTCGGAGCTTTCTTTGCTCTGCCTGAACTCTTTGAAGGTTAGCCTTCTTATCCCTTGCCTTCTTATATCCGTTTGAATATACCCATTTAAGAGGAAGGCGCTGACCATCTTTAATAATGCCCTTCTTTATAGTCCCGTCCTCGTTAAAGTTTTCGGGGTTTGTGGCTCGTCTTGATGAGTCAAGGTATCTATTTATCTCGGCAATCTCCTCTTCTATCTTATTATCCATTGTAATATCAATGGTCTTGATACTCTCTTTGGTAGCGATAGTCAGAGTCGTTGTATCGATGTATATGCCAAGTTTCTCATTTCCTACAGGATGAAGTTCCTTGCCTTTTTTATCATATTTGACAGCCGGTGCTCCTGATACCGCAAGCTGGACATAATATTTATAAGTGCCATTGACCTTCTTTCTGGTAATCCTGACAGTATGGATATCCCTTTCCATCATTTCAAGGAGCCAGATGTCCTTTTTATCAATCTTTAAGGGCATTTTAAGGTCTTTGCCTTCTTTTGACGAATAAAGGCAGTAATACCTTGCCGCCGAATCCATCTTCCTCGTAGTCTTATTATCAGCCGACACGATCCTTATCGCAGACTTTCCATCAGTTACAATGCTGCTGAATGTATCGTATTTCTTAAAATGTACTATATCGCCGTTTCCAAACAGAAGCTTATCAAAAGCAGTCCACATGGGGACACCTATGGACATCTGGGCAAGCCTAATGGGTATTATCCCGCTAAAATGCTTTGCAAAGCTGATTGCAGTAGCGCCAAATGAAAAGCCTGAAAAGCCATAGGTCTTTAATAGCTCCCTCTGTTTTTCTGTTGCAGCCTTATATTCGGCAGATGCCTTTATCTTCTTCTTTTCATTCTTGTCATCTGTCTTGTATGCAGACAGGATCACTTCAAGTGACGATTTCCACTCTTCGCTTTCTGTCATCTTGCGGTACTGTTTAAGCTCGTATCCAAGCATGGCATTATAGATACTCCTGCATACTTCAAAGCGCTTAAAGAGCACATCTTCCTGCCATTTTTCTGTTTTTAGGGGAAATGTTATTACTGATATTTCTGACATATAATCTCCTGCGGCTTGTAATCTTATGGGGCTGCGATGTGTTTTGCCGTCATACTTCTTTGCTTTTACTACCTTGTAGTTTTAGAAGGCTCTAAAACATTCTGTTGGTATTGTATGTTTTTCTTGCACTTTTACTAACTTGTAGTTTTAGAAGGCTCTAAAACGTCAAATATAGTACCTGCGCTTCTTTCCATACAAAATATGGAACACTGACGCTATTCCTATATCTTATTTGCCTTTCGGCACGGATGGTAATTCACCTGTGTTTGATTAAAGTATGGGATATCAAACAACCATATCTATTTTCTGTACAGTTATCCCAAATTGTAATATTCTAAGTCGTACTCATCGTACTCCCTTCTTCTCTTTTCTCTCTTTTTAACAGGCTTTTGCTCAGATTTCCCAAACCTTTCCACAGAACGGATCCTGAATGTGCTTCGTATAAAATCAGAATACTCCTCTTCTATTTTCGCAAAGAAAGAGTGGGGTTTCTCTGGATTATTCTTAAGCCTTTCCTTTCTTTCTTCATCTGTCTCATAGATTGATAAGATGGAATAATAGCTAAACGGACCTCTTTCCTGCCAGGATTTACTAAAATGCCTTGCAACAGCATTTGCAAAATCATCTTTTGCCACTACTGAAAAGACACACATGATTGCATTTTGCGGATGAAGCTGTGCTATCTCCTGCAAAATATGATTAACGCACTTTATCGCAAGGTCTCTGTTTTCATCCTTATAATACAGGCAGGGAAGTCCACGTATTAAGAAACAGTATCCTTTTTTACTGCCATATTTGATAACGCCAATGCCTATCGGAATGATCGCAACAATGTTGTTTGCCTTGGTAATCTTATAAATAGCGCCCTGCTGAAAATTATCCATAACAATGTCTTTAACATCATCAGTAGGAAGCCCCATCTTTTCGTGGTATTTACAGACAAAATCATAGATTTCATCAAGATCGGCATAGATGCATCTCTGCAGTACGGCCTGCATAGGAATGCCGATGCTGTATTTCTTGCCCTTGTGTCCTTTAAAGATATTACTTGAAGAATAATATCTTATAACGACACTGTCTTCCCTCGTAAAGTTCTTA